>NZ_BANE01000017.1 GCF_000964405.1 Novacetimonas hansenii JCM 7643 | reverse complement strand
CATCGCAGAAATCGATCGTGAAATCGCAAATGTCGATCAGGGGCGATGGCACGCCCCCGTGCCGCAGAAATCACCGGCCCCCATGCCCGTATCCATACCAGCCTGAACCTGCGGGAATCACAAAGGCGGCCTGCCAAGGCGGGGCCGTCAACCTGCTGAAGCCATAAAGGTTTCTGTGAAGGTTGCACCGCATGTCGATCGGGCCGTCATGCAGTGCTGCATGGCGGGAGAGTGACAAACATGGCCGATACACTGCGGCCCAACATCGCAGGAACCAGAATGGTGGACCTCACTTTCAGGCAGGTTGATGTCTTTGCCGCCGAACCCTTCAGGGGAAATCCCCTCGCCGTGATTGCCGGCGCGGATGGGCTGTCTGATGAACAGATGGCGCAGATCGCAAACTGGACCAATCTTAGTGAGACGACCTTCCTCCTTGATCCGGTACACCCGGATGCCGATTATCGTGTGCGTATCTTCACCCCGCACGCCGAACTTCCCTTTGCTGGACATCCGACACTTGGCACCGCGCATGTCTGGCGTTCTTTGGGCGGCGTTTCAAAAACCGGCCTGATCGTACAGGAATGCGGTGCGGGCCTTGTTCCGGTAAGACTGCACGAAGACCGTCTGGCCTTTGCCGCCCCGCCGCGGCGCCGTGCCGGCCCCGTCGATCATGCCGACCTGATGCCTGCGCTCCTTGCCCTGCGCCTTGCCCCTGCGGATATTCTGGATGCCCAATGGGCGGATAATGGCCCGGGATGGCTGGTGCTGCGATTGCGCAGTTGCGCCGATGTGCTGGCCCTTCGACCGGATTGGCAGGCACTGAAGGGACAGATGATCGGGGTGGTTGGGGCATGTGACACAACGGACGATGCCCAGTTCGAAGTCCGTGCCTTTGCCGGGATCGGACAGGGGTGGGAAGACCCCGTTACGGGAAGCCTGAATGCCGCGATCGCCCAATGGCTGATCGAAAGCGGAACCGCACCCCCACAATATGTCACCCGTCAGGGCACCGCCCTGGGCCGGGCGGGCCGCGTCTTTGTGCATGAGGTTGATGGGACGATCTGGATCGGGGGAAATGTCGTCACCCGCATTACGGGCACTATTGCCATATGAATATTGTTTGTGGCCGGAAATCCCACGATCACCTGGAATCAACCCATTGATAATGGAATAAAAAATCCACAGGCGATGTCTTTCGCATCTTTGGGGAGAATCCCCAACACTCGCTTCATAATGGATCATGCTGCAAAGGGACTACGTTCAGCCCATGCACCCGCATGATCGGGGAATTTCACGGCCAGAACATTGAAAAATGACGCGCCCTGTTGGACATAATTGCCGCCACTCATCCGAGGAAAGCCATGACCGACCTGTTCTCCACCTTCGATCTTGCCGGCACGACGCTGGCCAACCGCATCGTGATGGCGCCTATGACCCGCTCCCGCGCGCCCAATGACATCGCAACCGACACGATCGCTCTCTACTATGCACAGCGCGCAACGGCAGGGCTGATCGTCAGCGAAGGCACGCCAATCTCGCGCGAGGGGCAGGGCTATCTGTTTAATCCGGGAATCTTCACGCCAGAACAGATCGCCGGATGGCGACTGACCACCCAGTCCGTCCATTCGTTAGGTGGCCGGATATTCGCGCAGCTCTGGCATGTTGGCCGCGTCTCCCATCCGTCAATCCAGACCGATGGCGCGACACCCGTCAGCGCGAGTTCGTTAATCGCGAAGGGCGCGACGGCGTTCGGCTATGACGAGGATGGCAAGCCAGGCTTCGTGGCAACCCCGGCACCCCGTCAGCTCGCTACCGGAGAAGTATCGCGTATCGTCGGGGATTTCGCCACCGCTGCCGCCAATGCGATCGACGCGGGCTTTGATGGTGTCGAGATCCATGGCGCCAACGGCTACCTGCTTGAGCAATTCCTCAACCCAACCGTCAATGATCGAACCGATCGCTATTCTGCCGACACGCTGGAAAATCGGCTGCGCTTCGTTCTCGAAGTGGTTGATGCCGTAATCGCGCGCATCGGCGCCCAGCGTACGGGAATTCGTCTGTCCCCTTTCGGCAAGCTGTTTGACATGGCACATTACGATGCAATCGAGGAAACCTATGCTGCACTGATGGCGGCTTTAGGTCGGCGTCGGATCGCTTACGTTCACATCATGGACCAGACCGGCTTTTTCTATGACGAGGGATCGACGGTCCCGGTATCGGATCGAATCCACGCCCTGATGCGTCAAGCCCGCCCGCATTTGTCGACGACGGCACTGATCCTGGCCGGGGGCATGACGCGGGAACGTGCCGAAACCCTGATCGCGGATGGTACTATCGACCTGGCGGCCTTCGGGCAGCCTTTTATTTCGAACCCGGATCTGGTGGCACGACTGCAGAATGGTTGGCCACTGGCGACACCCGATCGTGCAACGTACTATGGCGGCGATACGAAGGGGTTTGTCGATTATCCTGCTTTCGAAGACCAATGAGACAAAGAATGATCGGGTTAATCCCCGATCATTCCTTTACAGACCCAGTCTCAAGAGCAGTCGCCCTGATTGATTCAGATAGCTCGTGCCCGGCCGCTGTCATTCAAATAAAAACTGTGAATGACTTTTTTTTGGGTAACCTCTAACCAATAGCCGCCCCCTCCTGAACTGCCTGTCCGTTTAAGGAGCGTGGAACAGACAGGCGGCATTCGCCTTCAAGACTTTCGCCACCTCTTGCAGAGCAGACATCGCAAGGTTGGATTTGTGTGACCGCTTTAGGCCGGGAGCAGACTGGCCGCTTTTGGATAGATATTTGGAATAGCTGAGATCATGTTAAAATGCGGTTTGAATAGGTGCTGATTGCCCGGTGTTCGATGTACCATATCCGACGGTATTGTACACTACTTCCTGGACTGCTTTTTGCACTCAGCCGCCTCGAAACGTTTGCGGTGGTCTGTAATGCTCTGATGCGAAAGCTGACCACCTTCAACCGGCTTCCTGATTTTTGCACCGTCCAAGAAAGCATAGGTTTTATCTGTTAAGTATCGACTCTTCTTCAGTTTCGCGCCGCCCGCTTCGAACGTAATCTGGAACGCATCGAGCAATGCGTGGATGTCCGAACGGAGCAGGATCCCATTCTCGGAGGCATTTAAATCGGCACCATCGATTGTTCTGACGTGTGCAGCCTGAAGTGCAGCCGCAGTCTTGCAGCCTGTGATGGCACATCTACCACCATAGTTTCTACGAATTCGCTCTGAGAACTCGGTCTGGCCAGGTCTTCGCGATATTTCGGCTTGGTGTTTAGTACGTTCGACCTCGTCTTCGGCGTCCCGCTCGTAAGTGTTACTACCCAACATCCTGTATCCGACGACCTCATCTCCCATTGAGTTAAAAGTCCAACCAGTGATTTGGCTCTCGGCCTTTTTGACGGGGGTAGAGAATTTCACTCCCTCACTCAAAACGTTTTTGAGTTTATTCACGAGGGCTTCGTCATTTTTATTTTGGAACGAGGATGTCACGCTGATCTGGATAGGGTTCTGCCCAACGACAGCAACCAGATCAGCTTTGACGAGCATTCCGACTAGGTGAGAGCTTTCAGGGAACGATAGTGGGCCGCCCAGATGACGACTAGCCCTTTCGTTTTCACGGAGCTGCTGGAAAACTTGCGTGAACCATCTCATCTCAACACGAGCCAACTGATTTCCTCGCTCATTAATTCGAATCGCCAAGCATCGCTCAGCTGGCACGCCGATGTTTATCATCCAGCCGTTATGCAGCAAGCGTAACCTATCTGCTTCTTATGTGGTATGGTTTGCGCTCCCCCATACCACAGCGTGATGCCCGCTTTAGAAAGCTTCGACAGAGCGGAGGAATGACCGGTTCGGGGTGCATAGTGGTCTCAGGCACCATGCCTGTGAATGGCTGCATCTTTCTCCCTCATGTCCGTCAACGGACCTTCCTCTCCCCCCCAATCATGACCCTTCAAACATATCAACCGGGCGTAACGGCAGCATTTGCACGAGATATTGCGAAAGCCGCGGTTCAAGCCCATCGGAGGAAAAAATCCCGGCGATGTAACCGTCTGGACGCACGAGCACCCACTGACCGGGGTCGATCCCGTATGCCTCGGCAATATGGCCATTATCGTCGACGAGTTCCTGCCCCGCGCCGACGGTGACGATACGGATCCCCGCGATGGCCGACGGGCGGTCACGTGGCTGATAGCCGAGCAAGGTCCAGTAAGGCCCTTTAAAAACCGTGAACAGCCGTGTCCGCTGCCCACCCTGTCCGCGACAGGGTGCATCGGGTGCGCGGTCGCCCGCCTGCACTTTGCCGCCCACCGAACCGGGTACGTTCAACGATGAACCGCGATAGCCGAGGTCGAGTTGCCGCGCCTCGCGATCACGCCGCATGATGCCCTGCTTTGCTTCACCGAGCAGTCGCGTCGAGAGACGCAGCATGTTCGACGCGACCGGCCGGCGCTCCGCCTCGTAGCTGTCGAGCAGCGCTTCTGGTGCACCCGCAAGCACGGAGGCCAGCTTCCAGCCGAAATTATAGGCGTCCTGAACGCTGGTATTGAGACCCTGAGCACCGGTTGGCGGGTGCACATGCGCGGCGTCCCCTGCGATAAAGACCCGCCCGACCCTGTAGCGATCGGCCAGACGGGCACTCATTACATAGACAGAGGACCAGGACACGGAGCGGACGATAATGTCCCCTCTGCCAGTCCGGGCCCCGATGAGCGCAGTCAGCCCGGCCGGAGACAGATCGATCTCTCCCTCCATGGCTACGGGGGCCTGAAGCTGGAACAGGTCCGTTCCCGCCAATGGACAGATCATCACCTGTGTCGCGGGCGTATCGAGCTGGAAACGATGCCAGGCGGACCGATCCAACCCTTCCAGCCGCACGTCGGCAACGATCGCACGCACACCCAGTGCTTCTCCCGGAAAATCAATCGCCAATGCATGACGCACGAAACTGCGGCCACCATCGGTTCCAACAAGGAAGCGGGCACGGATAACTTGCTCTCTGCCTTTCCCTTCGATCCTTGCCGTAACGCCATTGGCGTCCTGTTCAAACCCGGTCAGCCGTATCCCAAAGTGTGGATGATGGCCCAGTTCGGCAAGCCGCTCCCGCATGACGGCCTCGGTTGCGAACTGCGGCAGCATCAGCGGCGCAGCATAGGGCTCGGCTGCGGTCGGGAAGACGTCCGCTTCCGTCAGAAGCGACGTCGTATGGGTTCCATCAGGGCGATACTGACACAGTGGTGGATAGGGGCCGCCTGCCGCGGCCATACGGTCGACGAAGCCGAGATTCTCAAAAATCTCCATCGTCCGGGGCTGGATGCCCTTGCCGCGCGATCCGTTGAACGGCTGCGCGTTCTGCTCGATCAGTTGGAACGAAACCCCGCGTCGGGCGAGGTCGATGGCAAGTGTCAGGCCTGCGGCCCCCGCACCCGAGATCAGGACGTCTGTATCGAAAGACACTGGCAACTCCACGAATCAATGTGCATTATTCACGTATATGGCATTGATACCAAAGGCAACGATAAACGTGAATAATGCACACGATTCTGAAATCCTGTGCGGGCTGCATACCGCGATCATTGACCTTGTCGATGAAATCAACCGCCCCTGCCGTGACGATCGCCTGATCGAAGAAGCCGGAATTCCTCTGGATCGCGCCCTTTTCCCGCTTCTGGCACGGGTATGGCGTTACGGTCCTATCGGCGTTGTCGAGCTCGCGGACCGTACTGGGCGTGATCATACGACGATCAGCCGACAAATGAGCAAGCTGGAAGAACTGGATCTTATTGAGCGCAAGCCGTCCATAACGGATAGGCGTGTTCGCGAAGCGACAGTGACTGGAAAGGGACAGAAAATGATCGACCTACTGAACGCCGCCCGTCAGAGACTGGCGGACCGCATTCTCGTCGATTGGACCGATGAAGACCTCGATCAGTTGAGGACACTTTTGCGACGCTTTGCTGACGATCTGATGCGATGATAACTCCAGTGCAAATCTGCCATCAAAATCAAAGTCGCTTGCTTCTCTTGTAAAGCTGTATGTCGTCTTCAATTACGAAACAGACAGGCGATAAACGCTTTCATATCGGACGTTCACTCGTATCGGATATTTTTCATAAAGCAGGCATCACCGCACACAGGATGCATCAGTTGATACTGAGTGCAGAATTCAGAACAAATAAAGAATAATGCGTTTTTATACCTTACAAAGGCATAATTGATGATCCGCGCTTATCCTAAGCCTGCTTTGCGCCGTCTGTATCGGCGGCACCGCACACGCGGGCACCAAGCCGGAGTTTTGGAGGAACTGTCTTACAACGGCAATACGATGTTCAACGAGGAGCTTAATGGAAAGGCGTTTCTCAATGGGCGATTGATCGTGCGCGTCGCGCGTGTTTCGACTACAGATCTGGAGCTATGAAATGGAGGACGCGTTTGTAGAGCGC
>NZ_BANE01000018.1 GCF_000964405.1 Novacetimonas hansenii JCM 7643 | reverse complement strand
ATGGTGCAGCCCGTGATGCTGGCCTGTCCCTGTTCCTTCACCCACACGGCATGGCTCAACCCATCACGCAGGTGGCATGCCTCCAGCGTCACCTGCGCACCGGTTTTTATGACCACCTGGGGCCAAATCTCCGCACTACCGATCAGTTCACACTGTTCCATGCCAACATATGCAGAGCTGCTGGCCACCAACGGCTGCATGCAGGCGTCAAGGACACAGCGTTCCAGCGACAGGCGGCTGTGCTCCCCACTGACCTGCAGGGCTGTTTTTACACGAACATTCTCAAACCTGCTGTCCCTGACCTCCACCAGCCCCGAACACAGGACAATGGCAGCATTTTCCCCACCGCGAAAATGGCAGTTCAGGATTTTAACCGTCCCCCCCTGTGAAATATCCATGCGCGGCAACAGATCTTCATCAAGGGCGGGGCTGAAGGTAATCCCCTCGAACGTGACATTCCCACCCAGGCGCAGGCTGCCTTCGAACGTCACGGTCCCGGGATGTTCGGCCCGCACGCTGACACTTTCGCCGTCCAGCACGACATTGCCAATTTCGTAAAAACCGGGGGGCAGGACAATTCCCCCTGATGACGGCTGAATACCACGCGTGGCGAGGAAATCTTCGAGTGAGGTCATTTCGGGGTTCGTCATGGAGTGTCCGGTCATCCGCCGCGTAAGGTAACATATCTGCGTTCATCGCCTGATGAACGGCGTATCATAATGGTCATCGCCTGATGGTCATCGCCCGAAATGCGCGTGGCCAGAAATGCGCATGGCCAGCATATCGGTACATCACGCTCGGCAGGGTGGCCGCCCCTTTTGCCCGGCACATGTGATCCGGCACAAAACGGCGCGACCGGCCTTACGATGCGCCGTCGCCCGGCTGCGATGCCGCCGTGCCTGTCGCACCGGGCGTACCTGCACGCAAGTGCTGCACTTCCTCGCGCAGTTCCATGACCTCACGCACAAGGCTTTCGACCGACGGGCCACTGCCGGCCCCGCGCTCCACCGCGTAAAGCGAGGTGAACATCGACATCACCTGTCCGATGATCTGTGCATTTTCCGCACCCAGCGCACTCAGTTCCGGGGATGTGTGGGCCTGACGGGCGATGAATTCGTCCATCATGCGCTCCAGATACTCTGACACCTCGTCCTGGCGGCTGTCGCCATACCAGCGGATCAACTGCCGCAGGAACGGAATCGGCAGCATGGCGCGGCCCTTGGTTTCCTCTTCCAATATGACCTGCGCCAGCACGCCGCGGGTAATGTCATCGCCCGTCCTTGCATCAAGCACGACAAAGGGACGGTCGTCCTTGACCATGGCGGCAAGGCTGTCGAGCGTGATGTAGGTTGAACGCTCGGTATCGTACAATCGCCGGTTTGCATACTTCTTGATGACAACTGGAACATGCGGTGACGACAATAGACTGTGCTCCTTCTTTGCGGAACCGGTGGCTTGACGCCCTGTTTCATTGGGTATGGCGCGCCTGGCGGGCACTGCCACGGTGCCTAGGACACGCTACGCCGCATGCATTCGACATGCGCCAGACGGTCATACCATTCCGCCAGGGCACGATACTGCCCTGTCCACCCAAGTTCGGCAAATCGTGCATCAAGGAATCCCAGCGCGCATCCCACCGACAGCGCACCGGCATCGGGCGGGCCGCCTGCACCAAGGGTCGAGTCGCCCGCCATGCGTTCGAGTGTGGCCAGCCCATGTTCCACCGCCGCCATCTGCCGCGCCGCAAGCCCGGCATCCGGGGCGAGGCCTGCCGCCACAAGCCCGCGATACAGGATCGCGGCATCCGCGATGCCATCGCCAAGCGCCTGCGTGCGCAAGACGATGCATCGCGCCATGCCCGATGCGGGCACCAGCATGTCGGACCCTGCCACCATGCCAAGATATTCCACGATGACCCTGCTGTCGTACATGACCGTCGCATCATCCCCCACCAGCGTCGGGATCTTGCACAATGGATTGGCATCAAGCACCACGGCAGGCGATGCCGAGATGTTGACGTTGATGATCTCCACCCGGTTTTCCAGTCCCAGCGCATAAATCGCGGCGCGGACCTTGCGGGCATAGGGGCTGAGGACGGAACTGTACAGCTTCACCGGAAAACATCCTTTTCCTGACGCAGTGTCGCAAGCGCCCGCGCGTCGCACGCGCGCAGGAAGGGGTTAGTGCGCCTTTCCTCGCCCAATGTCACCGGCAATGTGGGCATGTCGCGCGCGCGCAACGCCTGCACCGCATGCATCCGTTCAGCCACCGCCACGTTGGCGGGATCGACATGCATGGCGAACCGCGCGTTCGACAGGGTATATTCATGGCCACAGCATATCAGCATGTCATCCGGCAGCGCCGCGATCCGGCGCAGGCTGTGGAACATCTCGTCCGCCGTTCCCTCGAACAGGCGCCCACATCCCATGCTGAACAATGTATCGCCACAGAACAGCGCGGGCGTCGCGGGAAAGAAATAGCTGACATGCCCACGCGTATGCCCCGGCGTGTCGATCACGACCGCATCCGCCGCCCCCAACGCCACGTTATCGCCGTCCTTCACCGCGATATCGAGCGGCGGCAGGCGGTGCGCATCCGCCGCGGCACCGATCACCAGCGCCCCGTACCGCGCACGCAGCACATCGGCGGCGGCGATATGGTCGGCATGGTGATGGGTCAGGAAAATACGGTCCAGCCGCCCGCCATATGCGGCAATCGCCGCGATGATGGGGGCTTCCTCCGCCGGATCGACAACGCCACATGCCCCCGTCACCGGGTCGCGCAGGAACCAGGCATAATTATCCTCCAGTATCGGGATGGGTTTTATGAAAAGCGCCATCTGTCTCTTTTCCCTTATGTGCCCTTGTAGCGGTTGTGCGGTTGTGCGGTTGTGCGGTTGCACCGTCATGTCGGAACCTGCCCGCGCCCCATGCGCCACAGACATGCCCCGTGCCTTTGCCCCCCACGCCTTCGCCCACATGGGCGGGCGGTTTGTGCTAACGATGGACAATGCAAGAAAACACGCGCATCGCAAGCCAGTTCTATGCCAGCCCCCGTGGAAGGCTGGCCGCCACCCACCTGCGGCGGCACCTGTCGTCATTCTGGCCCGCAGCGCCAGAGGAACGGATGGGCGGACAGGTGCGAGGACAGATGGTGCAAGGACAGATACTGGGGGTCGGTTATGCCGCGCCCTATCTGTCGCTGTGGGATAATGACACGACCACATGCGTCTCCGCACGACTTGATACCTTGGTCACACGTCCCGCCCCGGCGGAAGGGGCGACAGGTCGTGAATGTGTGGTGGCGGAGGAACGCTTTCCCTTCTGCGAACTGTTTTTCGACCGTGTCGTCATGATCCACGCGCTGGAGGTCACGGATGCGCGCAACACATTGCTGCGGCAGGTGTGGAAGGTGATGAAGGATGACGCACGCCTGCTGCTGGTTGTGCCCAACCGGTCGGGCATGTGGGCGCATGCCGATACGTCACCCTTTGGCCAGGGAACGCCGTTTTCATACCGGCAGGTCACACGTGCCCTCGCCACCGCATGCCTGCGGGTGGAACGGCATGAAAACGCCCTGTATTTCCCGCCCGTCGGCCCGACAGGCGGACGGCGATGGTCGGGCATGCTGGAACGCGCGGGCACGCGGCTCCTGCCCTATCTGGGCGGGGTATGCGTGATCGAGGCGGTCAAGGATGCCTATGCCCCGGTGGGCAATGCCACAGCCCCCGCCCGCGTGCCGACGCTGCGCCTGCGCCGTGCCGATGCCTTCAGCCGCAGCGCGACGGGGATTGGGACGGGGACGGGGACGGGCGAAAATGCGCCACGCCATGGCGGTGGTCGCGCAATGCGCTCTTGACCTTGGTTTGCGAAATCTTCATGAAGCTTGTCCCATGTCCCTGATCCAATCCCTGAAGCTCGTCATGTCGCGCCCCCACCCGGCGGCCCGTCCCTTTCTGCTGGCCTCTGGCGCGGGCGCGCTGCTGGGTCGCGCCCTGCCATTCCGGGCCACGAAACTGGCGGGCACGGCGTGCGGCCTGTTCTTTGGCTTCTGCCTGTATTTCTTCCGTGACCCCAAACGCGTGGTCCCGGCGGATACGCATGCCGTCGTCGCCCCGGCCGACGGTCACGTCGTTTCGGTGGAAAAGGTCGCCCCTCCCCCCGAACTCGACATGGGCACGATGCCGGTGTGGCGGATCGCAACGTTCCTTTCGGTGCTTGACGTGCATGTCAACCGCATGCCCGCCGCCTGCACCGTCACACGCGTGGCCTATCACGCGGGACAGTTCCTGAACGCCAGCCTGGACAAGGCGTCGGAGCTGAACGAACGCAATGCCTTACGCCTGACCCTGCCCGATGGCCGTAACATGGCCGTGGTGCAGATCGCGGGCCTGATCGCACGACGTATCCTGTGCGATGCCGAAGAGGGGATGAAATACGAAAAGGGCGAACGTTTCGGCCTGATCCGCTTTGGCTCGCGCACCGACCTGTACCTTCCCGAAGGTGTGGAACCGCTGGTGGAGGTCGGGCAGACCATGACCGGTGGCGAAACGGTCATGGCGCGGCTGTAACCCGCAATGACCGATGCTTCCCCGGCTACAGCGCCCAAGCGACACAGGCGCCTGATCCGGCGCAGGCGACCGCGGGTGCGTGGGCCGTCCTTCAACCGCATGGTGCCCAACATCATGACGATGCTGGGCCTGTGCGCGGGCCTGACGGGTATGCGCATGGGGCTGGAGGGACGTTTTGGCGAGGCCGCGACCGCATTGCTGATTGCCGCGTGCATCGACGGGCTTGACGGGCGCATCGCGCGCCTGCTGCGCGGGACCAGCCGGTTTGGCGCGGAATTCGACAGCCTGTCGGATTTCCTGTGCTTTGGCGTGGCTCCTTCCTTTGTCCTTTACCTGTGGGCGCTGAAGGAAGGCGGCCGGTTTGGGTATGTCCCGTGCATCATGTTCACGGTGTGCATGGCACTGCGCCTGGCCCGGTTCAACGCCAGCCTTGATGATGTGGAACAACCCAAATACGCCAGCAACTTCTTCACCGGCGTACCGGCCCCTGCGGGCGCGGGACTTGCGATGTTTCCGTTATTCCTTGGGCTGGAGGCGCACAAGCTGGGTTGGGACTCCCTGTATGAGATCGCACGCGACCCGCTGATGCCCGCCCTTACGCTGAGTGGTACGGCATTCCTGCTGGTCTCCACGCTGCCGGTCTGGTCCTTCAAGAATTTCAAGGTTCCCGCCCCTTTTGTCCTGCCGGTCATGCTGGGGATCGGGGGGTATGCGGCCGTATTCGTGGCTGACCCATGGGGCGCACTGGCGGGTGCGGGCATTATCTACCTGCTTCTGCTGCCACTCAGCCGCCGTAGCTTCCACCACCTGAAAAAAGAGGCGGAAGCCCTGCAGCAGGAAGAAGATCCTGCCGACCTTCCGGCGGCCTGACGCGCCATGTCACACTCCCGCCATGGGCAATGCCTGTGGGCCGTGGGCGTTTCGCTGATGCCGCCCGCACTGGCACATGGCAACGGTTCTGGCGATTTTCGCCAACCATGCTTTCGCAACAATTCCAAAACAAATCATTGATAAAAAATAAGAAAAGTTTTTGGGTGCCGCCTTTTGATCGAAAAAGGCGGCG
>NZ_BANE01000019.1 GCF_000964405.1 Novacetimonas hansenii JCM 7643 | reverse complement strand
CGGTATTCGACCGATGGCGGCGCGACATGGACGGCGGTTGCAACCAATGTGTCGGACAGGACTGCAATCATCCTGCCGTCGTCGGCCCTCCTGTCGTTCCTGCCCGCGCCGAACTGGAACGGCACGCCGCCCGCACTGATGGCGCGCCTGATTGACAGCAGCAGCGGCCCCGTGGCGGCGGGGACGGGTGTGGATGTGTCGGCCAATGGCGGGATCACGGCCATTTCGGCCAACCTGTCCGCGCTTTCGACGGTGGTGACGATGCGTGCGCGCAATCCCGTCCTGTCGGATGACACGCAACGCAACGGTTTTTCCGAAGAAGCACTGACCGGCAAGGCCACATGGGACCTGTTCGATCGCTATGACCGCGATAACGTCCATCGTTTGGGAACGCCCATGGACGCAGGATGGGTCGCAGGGTTCGTGTCGCGCAGCTTTGTCCAGGCGGGAAGCCATTTTTCCATCCCGGTGGTGGACGGCGATGTCCTGGGGGCCTCGCCCCATCCTGATGAGAACTGGACGATGGATGTCCGTATGCAGGACGGCGCGCCATTGCCGGCATGGCTGATTTTTGACCCTGTGACCCGGCGTTTCGAGGGCGATCCCCCCGAAGGGGAATCCTGCGATCTGGTCCTGCATGTCGAACTTGCGGACGGGTACGGCCATCGTGGTTTTGTCGAGATGTTCGTGCATGTCCAGGGCGAGATGGACGGGCTGATGTCGCGGCTTCTGGATGATCGCGCCATGTCCGCGCCGTCGCGCGCGCAGGCCCCGCGGCAGCGTTCGACCCTGCATGACCGGCTGCGTGCCCATCATCAGGCGGCGCGCCATGGCCATGGGCGGCACCTTCTGCGTGGTGGGGGGGCCAGATAACCCGCCGCGCAGGCCGTATGTTTCATTTCCGCAATAATGTCATTTCCATAAAAAGCCCGGCGCAGGCGTCACATCCCGTCCTTCCTGCCTTTGTCGAAGATGTGCGCCCCATCTGTCGCGCCGCCAACCCCGTGAATAGCGAAAGTTCCCTGCCGTCATGACGTTTTGCCATTCTTTGCGTCGGCCACTGGCCCGAACCGTCGGGTTTGCCTCCATCCTTTGCATGACCGCCTGTTCGGTCAAGCCCCAGCCCATGACCCTGGCGGAGAACGTGTTGCGCGCGCAGGAAGACCGCGCCACCATCGACAAACATTATGTGCCGCTGACCGGTGGGCTGAGCATTTCTGGCGCGATCGCGCGTGCCCTGCGTTATAATTACGATATCGAGGTTTCAAAGCTGGAGGTCACGCAGCAGGAAAAGAACCTTGACCTGACCCTGATGACGATGTTGCCGAACATGTCGGCAGATGCAGGATATTCGCATCGTGGCAACAATAATTCGGCCGAAAGCATCTCCCAGCTGACGGGTGAGCATTACCTTGATTATTCCTATTCCGAAATGCCGACCCACGGGACGGGCGATGCCCAGTTTTCGTGGGATCTGATGGATGCGGGCATCAGCTATTTCATGGCCCGGCAGGAAGCCTATCGCGCCCTGATTGCGGTCGAGCGCCGGCGCAAGGCGATCAATAACCTTGTGCGCAACACGTCTGATGTGTACTGGCGCGCCGCGACGGCACAGGAACTGTTGCCAAAGATCGACCCGATGATCAACGAGACGGAGGCGATGCTTCGGGCATCACGCACGTCGGAGGGCGAGCATCTCCAGAATCCTGTGGTCTTGCTGGATTATCAGGCGAACCTGATGCGTACGGCGCGTGAACTGCATCGTCTGCGCAACGACCTGCAATCCGCACAGATCGAGCTGCGTTCGCTCATCAATGTCGCGCAAAATACGCCGCTGAACCTGACCACCCCGGTCGAGACATCGCTGGCAGGTGGGGACATGGACGTGCGCAAGCTGGAGGATATCGGCCTTGTCATGCGTCCCGAACTGCGCATGGAGGCATATCAGCAAAAAATCGACAAGCAGGATGTCTATAAGGAAATCATCCGCGTGCTGCCGGGGATCGGTGGCATTGGCAATCTGAATTTCGATTCCAATTCATTGCTGTATCACAATTACTGGGGGCAGATCGGGGTCCATGCGACCTATAACCTGATGAATCTGGTCCGTGCCCCGGCCGAGTTCTCCAAGGCGCACGGGGCGATCGCGGTGTCACAGCTGCGCCGCCTTGCCCTTTCGGTTTCGACGCTGGCTGAAATCCACCTGAGCGATCAGCAATATATCAACGCACTGGACATGCTGCGCACCGCACGTGATGCGGATGAGGTCGGCCGGCAGATGGAAACGGTGGCGGACCGGGTCGAACGCGCGGGCGCGGAATCACGATCCGACCGCGTGCGCCATCGCCTGTCCGGGGTGCTGGCGGAGGTCGATTGCGCGCGGGCATATGCACTGGCGCATTCATCGCTGGCCAACCTGTATGAATCCGTTGGCATCGACATTGTCCCGGCCAACGCGACGACAGAGGATCTGGCGACGCTTAACAAACAGGTCGATGCCTCGATCAAGGACTGGCTGGCCGGTCGCTTGCCTGAACTGCCGCCGCCTGCCAACCCCGCCCAGATCCCATCCGATCCGCTGCATTTTGGCATGGGGACACGCCCGACAACGATGGAAACCGCCAGAAAGGATGGATTCATAAATTGATCAAAACAGCAATGTCGCTGGGGGTTGCAGGAATGCTGGCCTTCGTCGTTCCCGCCATGGCGGTGGATGCGCCAGCCCCCCAAAATCCGCAGGCGCAGGAGCCCCCGAATCAGGGGGTGCAGTTCCAGGCCGTCGCAACCCAGCAGGCGCTTCTTGCCGCGCCGATGGCCGGGATCGTGGATGATCTGCCCCTGCGCGATGGGCAATCCTTTCATAAGGATGACCTGCTGGCGTCATTCGATTGCGGCGTCCAGCGGGCGACGCTCGACCATGCGGTGGCAGAACAGCAGAAGCATGCGGGGCTGGTCACGATCCAGAACCGCTTGCGGCAGTTGAAAAGTTATTCAGAGGCGGACATGCGCACCGCGCAGGCCGAATTGCAGGCGGCCAATGCGGACCGGCGCCTTGCGCAGGCCAATGTCGCGCATTGTACCGTACAGGCCCCGTTTGACGGCGTGGTGTCGGGTGTCAGCGCCCACGCCCATCAGTTCCTTCAGCTTGGTGCGCCCCTCCTTTCCATCGTCAATCCCGGATCGGTCGAACTGGACATGGTCGCGCCTGAGGCGCTGTTGCCCAAAATCCAGCCGGGGGCCGAATTCTCTGTCATGCTTGCCGGGCATACGCAAAAGGTCCGCGCCAGGGTCATCCGCCTCAGCCCGGTCATTGATCCGGTCAGCCGGACGGTGCGGGTCTATGCCGTGCCGGAAGAAGACGCGGCCGCCTTCCTGCCGGGCATGACGGGGGAGGTGGTCTTCCCGTGAATATGTCTCCCCCCCCTGAGGGGGGCTTTGCGGGGGGGGCGTCGGGCGACAGGCTGGTGGTCGAACGCCTTGCGCGGATGGTCAGCCTGATGGACCGCCTTGCATCCCTGCCGCGTAACGAGGCCGGGTTCGAGGCGGTGCAGGGCGCGCGTGACCTGTTTCGCTGTACGCTGTCCTTTCTTTATCTGGAGGACCCGCCGCGGATCGAATGTGTTTCCGGCGCGGGCCTGCCGGATGCCGACGCCCCCTTGAGCGTATGGATGCGCAAGCTGGTGCGCACGGTGGAACCGCACGAGGAGGCACAGGCATTCGACCGGGCCGACCTGCCCCCGCCGATGCAGGATTCGTGGCCGGCCTCGTGGCCTGATTATGGGCTTTGCGCGCCGTTGCGCATGCCGGGCGGGCGTGTGGGCACATGGGTCGTGATGGGGGAAACCCCATGGAGCCGCGCCGACGCCACCGCATTGGGGTCGATGGCGCATGTTCTGGCGCGCGTGCTCATCACACCCGATACGCCGCGCCCGTCGGTGTGGCGGCGGCTTGATCGCTGGAAATGGTGGGCTGTTGTGGCCTGCGCGCTCTTTTTGCTGCTGCCGGTCCGAAGTTTCGTGGTTGCCCCGGCCGAAGTCGTGCCCGTGGTGCCCATGCCCGTGCGTGCGCCCATTGCTGGCACGGTCGCGAACATGGCGGTCGCGCCCAACATGGCGGTTCATGCGGGCGACGTGGTGACACGGTTTGACCGGGCGGTCCTGCAAAGCGAGCGCGATGCCGCGTCCCATGAACTGGAGGTGGCCCGCACACGCTATAGCGAGGCGCTTCAGGGGGGGATGGACGATGCCAAGGTGCGATCGGAAATCGGCCCGCTACAGGCAAGGGTGGGCGAGCAGGAAGCCGAATTGCGGCGCAGACAATGGATGCTGGACCATGCCGATGTCCGCTCGCCGGGCGACGGGGTGGTGATTTATGACGATCCGGCGGACTGGATGGGGCGTCCCGTGGAAAAGGGCGAAAAGCTGGCGCTGCTGGCCCAGCCGGAATCGACGCGCATCGCAATCCATGTCCCGGCCGCGGAAATGATCGCGTTGGCGGATGACGCGCCGGTACAGTTTTTTGATGACCTGCGCCCGGACCGCCCGCATCGTGGCCATCTGGTCTTTCGTGGCTATTTCCCGGAAACCTCGGCGCAGGGGGTCGCGTCCGTCCTGCTGCGCGCGGACCTTGATGGTGCGGCGATCCGGCTGGGCACCAAGGGGGAGGCACGGATACTGGGTGGGCGACGGCCACTGGTCCTGTGGCTGTTGCATCGCCCGATCTTCTGGCTGCGCCCGTGGCTGGGGCTGTAGGGAATGACGGACTGGCCACCACTGCGTGATGACCTTGACCTTGTGCGCGGCCCCATGCTGGACGGGTTGCCGACATGGACCCTGCATGATCCGGTCTCCAACCGGTTTTTTCGATTGAGCTGGAAGGAAACGGAAATTCTGGTTCACTGGTCGCTGGGCGATGCGCAGGCGATCGCACACAGCGTATCGGCCGTCATGGGCCGGGTGTGCGCGCCGGGTGAAGTCATGGCCGTGGCGGAATTCTGCCACAGGATGCATCTGGTGGATGCTGTTTCGCCCGCCACCCTGGCGCATGAACGCGCCGCGCAACGGCAGGGAATATGGCAGTGGCTGTTGCATCATTACCTGTTCCTGCGCATTCCGCTGGTCCGTCCCAATGCCCTGCTTTCGGCCATGTTGCCTTGGTGCGGCTGGATGTTTTCGCGCTGGTTCTGGGGCGGGGTCGGTGTGCTGTCGCTGCTTGGGTTCTGGGGCATTGCCCTGCGATGGGAGGAGTATCGCGCGGGACTGCATGGATTGCTGTCGATGCGCGGGCTGGTTTCGGTTGCACTGGCCCTTGGTGCGGCCAAGCTGGTGCATGAGTTCGGGCATGGCATCACGGCCCGGCGCATGGGATGTGACGTGCCCGCGATGGGGGTCGCATTCCTGGTGTTGATGCCGGTTTTCTGGACCGATACCACCGATGCATGGCGGTTGCAGGATGCGCGCGGGCGGGTGGCGATTGATGCGGCGGGGATGCTGTCGGAACTGGTTCTGGCGGCGGTTGCCTCCGTACTGTGGGCGGTCCTGCCTGATGGCGGCGCGCGGCAGGCGGCACTTGTGCTCAGCGGGTCGGTCTGGATCAGCGCCGTGCTGTTGAATCTGTCGCCGCTGATGCGATTTGATGGGTATTACATCGCATCCGACCTGCTGGGTGTGCCCAATCTGCAATCACGGGGCTATGCTCTGGGACGTTGGCAGTTGCGGACATGGCTGTTCGGACATCAGGCGCCCCCGCCCGAACATATGCGCAGGGGCCGGGCCATCGGGGTGCTGTGTTATGCCTTTGCCTCGATGGTCTATCGCTTCTTCCTGTTTCTGGGCATCGCGGTTCTGGTTTATCGTGAGGTGTTCAAGGCGTTGGGCATCGTCCTGTTCGGGATCGAAATCTGGTTTTTTCTGGTCGGGCCGATCCTGCGTGAAATCCGGCAGTGGGGCAGGCTGATGCAGGCGGCATCAAGGTGGCGGCGGGGCGTCGTACTTGGGGTCATGGTGGTGGGGGTTTTGGTGGCGGTCGTGCCATGGAACCGCACGGTGCGGGTGGACGGTCTGTGGCGCCCGGCGATGCAGGCGCGGCTTAGGACCGCCGAAGCGGGCGCGCTGGTCTGGCTGCTGGCGCCGGGGACGGAGGTGACGCGCGGGCAGGTGGTGGCGCATCTGGTGTCCGAGGACCTGCAGGCCGGTCGCGATGTGGCCCAGGCCCGGCTTCAGACCAGTCTGGCCGAGTTGCGGCGCGCGGGATTCGCGGGCGAGTCCGGCGACCGCGCCATGCTTTCGACAATGGCCGACACGCAGGAGGAGGTTTCGCGGGGACGCCACGACGTGGCCGCAGCCGAAGGGCGCATCGACGCACTGGATATCCGCGCGCCATTCGATGGGGTCGTGGTCGATGTTGACCCGCAGGCGTATCAGGGCGAAGTCTTTCCAAAGCACACGCCGTTGTTCAGCCTTCTTTCACAGGGGCCGGGCGTTGTCGTCGGCTATGTTGGGGAAACCGATATCCGTGGGATTCACGCGGGGACAAGGGGGCGTTTCTGGTCGAAAACGGGTGGTCCGCCCCTTTGCCTGACGGTGGAGCGTGTGTCGGATGCGAATGCGGAGGCCATCGAGGAACTGGAACTGGCGCAGCCATCGGGCGGCCATGTGGCCGTGCATCGTGACCGGCATGACACCTGGCAGGCCGATCTTCCGCTTTATCGTGTGGTGGCCCGCGTGGACGCGCCTGCACCTGCGCCTGCGGCACGGATATTCGGCCTTATGGTGCTGGATGCCCCCTCAAGCAGCTTTGCCCTTCAGGTCTATCGCCGGGCCGCGTCGCTGCTGGTCCGTGAAAGCGGGTTTTAAGGGGAGGGTGTTTGAAAAGTCAGGATCAATAACATCCTGAAATCACAAAAGTTTTTGGTAAAGCTTTTTCCCAAAAAGCTTCAGAAGACGCTGCCTTTTTGAAAAACGGCAGCACCCAAAACTTTGTCTTGTTTTCTCAACAGGTTGCTTTCAGACCATCCCTTATCAGGGGGAAGGGGACCGGCCCGCGATCTGGTGCTGGTGGCATGGGATGGGTCGATGCCCGGCCATGGTGCCTGTTTTTGTGATGTGGGGAGGGGGCCATAAACGACGAAAGCCGCCTTGCGGCGGCTTTCTCGTGTCCGATTGTTTCCTGTAAGGAAACTGGAGCGGGCGATGGGATTCGAACCCACGACCCCAACCTTGGCAAGGTTGTGCTCTACCCCTGAGCTACGCCCGCGCTCCGTGTCGGTGAAGCGGTGTTTACGCAATAAGCATCTGTGGCGCAAGGGGGAAAATGCAGGGTGGGATGTTTTTTTTGATCTGCCCGGTCTGAGGTTGCGCGACGCCGTGGGAATGACAATCTATCGTTATGAAAAGCAGGCCACCAGCCCCGACAGGGGATGCGGTGGCGAAGACACAAAGCCAAGGCAGGATCAAGTTTCCATGGACTATATCATCGGTCAGTCCCCGTCCCCCAACACGCGTCCCGGCGCCCCCGCCGCCACGCCGGGTGCGGCGCCGTCCGCCGGGGCGGCCGTGATTTCGGATGGTGACCAGAACACCTTCATGCGTGACGTGGTCGAGGCCAGCCGCACGGTCCCGGTGCTGGTCGATTTCTGGGCCGCGTGGTGCGGGCCGTGCAAACAGCTGACGCCCGTGATCGAAAAGGTGGTGACATCGGCCGGTGGCCGCGTGCGCCTGGTCAAGATTGATGTGGACGCCAATCAGGCGCTGGCGCAGCAGTTGGGCAAGATCGGCCTGCCGTTGCAGTCGATCCCGCTGGTCGCGGCGTTCTGGCAGGGGCAGATCCTTGACCTGTTTCAGGGCGCACAGCCCGAAAGCGAGGTCCGGCGCTTTGTCGAAGGTGTGCTCAAGGCGGCGGGCGGGGCCTTGCCTGCGGCCGACCTGATCGCCCTGGCGCGCAAGGAACTGGACGAAGGGCGGGCGGAGGCCGCGGCCGGCGCCTATTCGCAGGTGCTGGAGATCGAACCCGAAAATCCCGCCGCGTGGGGCGGGCTGGTGCGCGCCCTGATCGTCATGGGGGACGAGGAAGGGGCGGCCGACGCCCTGCGTGACGTGCCCGCGGCCATTGCGGAACATGCGGAGATCAAGGGCGCGCGCGCGGCCCTCGACCTCAAGCGTGAAGGCCGCAAGGCGGCGGAGGAGGCGGAAAGCCTGCGCGCGCGCCTTGTTGCCAACCCCAAAGATTACGAGGCCCGGTTCGCGCTTTCGACCGCGCTGAACGCGGCGGGAAAGAAGGCCGAGGCCGCCGACGAACTGCTGACGATCATGAAGGAAGATCGCGCATGGAAGGATGACGGTGCGCGCCTGCAGCTTATCCGCCTGTTCGAGGCATGGGGTCATGACGATCCCGCGACGGTGGCGGCGCGTCGGCGCATGTCCTCGCTGCTGTTTTCATGACGCCACGCCATGACCGGGTCGGCCATGTGGTCGAACATGACGACATCCCGCGCCGCATCCCGCTGATACAGGACATGACGCTGGCGGATTTTCCGGCGGAAATCGGCCTGTTCCCGTTGAATGAGGCCATGTTGCTGCCGCATGGGAAGCTGCCGCTCAACGTGTTCGAACCGCGTTATGTCGCATTGGTGGAAGATGCGATGCGTGAAGGCCGGATGATCGGCATGATCCAGACGCGCGACTGGCCCGGCATGGGCATGGCGGAACCTATGACGCCCGGTGACGGGGTGTTCGCCGATGGTGATGGCAACGGTGATGGCGGTGGGGCCGGTGGGGCTGGCGGCCTGCCGGGGGGCGCGGATGAAACCCCGCCCCTGTATTCGGTGGGGTGCATCGGGCGCATTACATCCATGACCGAACGCGCGGATGGCACATATGGCATCACGCTGACGGGGCTGGCGCGGTTTCGCCTGCTGCGCGAGGCCGGGATGCGCCGGGGATACCGTGTCGCGCGCATTGACGTGTCAGGCTTTGCTGCCGATGTGACCGACCCGGACGAGGACGTCGCCTATGACCGGGAGCGCCTTTTGGAGTCGTTGCGCCGGTTCTGCACGCAGCAGGGGCTGAGCACGCAGTGGGATGCGTTGTATGAAATGGACGACGTGACCCTGCTGGTGATGCTGCCGATGATCTGCCCGTTCGCGACGGCGGAAAAACAGGCATTGCTGGAATCCGCGACGCTGGCGGAACGCGCCAATACGTTGCGCACGCTGCTGGACATGGCTGGACATGAGCCGGACGAGGGTGCATCCCCGTCCTGATCCAACATGATTTATGCAGGAGGCCGCCCCGCAATGACCGAAAAGCCTACTTTCCCACCGCTCGATCCCCGTCTTCTGTCGGTGCTGGTGTGCCCTGTGACCAAGGGGCCGCTGGTCTATGACCGCGAGGCCGGCGAACTTATCAGCAAGGGCGCGGGCCTTGCCTTCCCGATTCGTGATGGCATCCCCATCATGCTCCCTGACGAGGCGCGTCGCCTGACGGACTGATCTGTGGGCTGATCTGTGGGCTGGCCTTTCGCCATGTGACGCCCTTGGCGCACGGACCAGCCACGGGCGCGGCCCGGACCCGGCGGGTAGTGCGATTCCTGCCCCGACGGGGAGTGCGATCCCTGCCCCCTTCACCCTGTTTATGCCGCAACGGTCTGCAAAGGCCGGATAGCGCCGGTAAAAGTGCGGGGGCCATGCCCCCTGGCGGCATATGCCTGCGCCGTAGAGACTGTTTGAAACGTCAGGCGATATAACATACTGAAATTATAAAAGTTTTTGGTGAAGCTTTTTCCAAAAAGCTTCGAAAGACGCTGCCTTTCTCGATCAAAAGGCAGCACCCAAAACTTTTCTTGTTTTTTATCAATGAGTTGTTTTCAGACAGTCTCTTGGATGTCGGCCGCGACGTCCACCCCGTCGATCAGGCGGACTGAATCCAGCCACGCCGCCGCCAGCAGGCGTGCGGGGGTAGTGGGTGTCTGCGTCATTGGCGCAAGGTCGCGCGCATCGCGCAGTTCGAGGTAGTCAACGGACGCGAACCCCGCCGAAAGCAGCGCGGCGTGCGCCTGTCGCAGGGCATCGGCCACATCATGCCCGGCCGCGATCCGTTCGGCGCAGTGTGCCAGCACCTGCGGCAGGGCGCGGGCGCGGGTGCGGGCATCGGGGGACAGGCGGCGGTTGCGCGATGACATGGCCAGGCCGTCTTCCTCGCGCCGGGTGGGGCAGGTGACGATTTCCACCGGCAGGTTCAGGTCCGTCACCATGCGGCGTACCACATGCACCTGCTGGAAATCCTTTTCACCAAAGAACGCACGGTCCGCCAGCGCCTGCATCAGCAGCTTGCACACCACGGTGGCCACCCCGTCGAAATGGCCGGGGCGCGCGCCACCGCACAGCCCTTCGGACACGCCACGCACGGAAATGGTGGTGGCAAAGCCGGGGGGATACATCTGCGCGGCGTCCGGCGCATACAGCACGTCCACCCCCGCCGTGCGCAGCAGTGCGGCGTCGGCCTCCACCGTGCGGGGATAGGCGGCAAGGTCGGACGCATCGTCGAACTGCGTCGGGTTGACGAAAATACTGACCACCACACGGTCGCATGCCGCGCGCGCGGCCCGCACCAGCGACAGGTGCCCGTCATGCAGCGCACCCATCGTCGGTACCATGCCAACGCGCAATCCATCGCGTTTCCATTGCATGACGCGCGTGCGCAGGTCGTGGACGGTGTGGGCGATGGTCATGTGCGCGGTGGTCGTCATGGGGCCGTGTGTCCTGTTACGGGGGTGGGCGACGGGTGGGCGCGCCGGTGGCGTCGCCCATGTGGATCGGTTACGTGTGGATCGGTTATCCGTGCAGCGCGCGCAATATGCAAACGCCACCTGCATGATGGGTCGTGACCGATGGTTCGCTTTTCTGTTATGTTGCCGCCGTGTCCAGCAGGAGGCTTACTTGACCCGCATCGTCCATATCCTTGGCCTGTTCGCCTTCGTGCTTGCGCTTGCCGCATGTGCCTCCACCACGCCGGGAAAGGTGGATAATCGCGCCGACTGGCAACGCTGGGGCTATGCCGAGGGGCTGAAGAAAGTCGCCTCCTACTGATCCTGCGCGCCATGGCGGCCCGTCCGGTGGCAGAGTCGCCATAGCTCGCCCCCGCGTTTTCCCATTGCGTGCATGGCCCGTTCCGTGCGCGCCCCTTTGTGTTCTGGAGCCACCGGCGCGCAGCCGGTGAATGGTGCATGACCCTTTCTTCTTCCGATCCTGCCTGGTTCCCGCTGGCGGTGCGTCTTGATGACGTGCCTGTCCTGGTCGTGGGCGGGGGCGAGGTGGCCGTGAACAAGGTGCGCCTGCTGCTGGCGCACCGGGCGCGCATTTCGGTCATCGCGACCCGTCTGGTGGCGGACATGCGCCGGTGGGTGGAAGATGGGGTGTTGACCCATATCGCGCAGGATGCGTCCGATGCGGCCGTGCGCGCGGCCATTCCCGGTTGCCGCCTGGTCTATGTCGCGACCGATGACCGCGCGCTGAATCGCCGGATCGCGGCGATTGCGCATGACCTCAACGTGCTGGCCTGTGCCGTGGATGACCCGCAGCCCTCCTCCTTCATCACACCGGCGCAGGTACATCGCGGCGTGGTGCGTATCGCCATTTCCACCGGTGGCGCGGCCCCGGTCCTGGCGCGGCGGTTGCGTGAACAGGTGGAGGCGACGATTCCCGACGGTACCGGTGCCTTGGCCGGTTTCATGCAGGCCGAGCGTGAACGTGTCGGCGCGGCCTGTCCCGACATCGTGCGCCGCCGCCGCGTCTGGGAGGCATTTCTGGACGGGCAGGGCGCATCCGCCGCCCGCGCGGGGGATATGGCGCGCGCGCGCGATGTGCTGGACGCGCTGTTGTCGGGGGACGGGCCGGGGGGAGAGGTCTGGCTGGTTGGTGCGGGGCCGGGGGACCCTGACCTGCTGACGCTGCGTGCGCTGCATATGATGCAGAATGCGGATTGCGTGCTGTATGACCAACTGCTTTCCCCCGACCTGCTGGATCGTGTGCGCCGTGATGCGGAACTGGTATTTGTGGGCAAGCGGCGCAATCGTCATACCATGCCGCAGGAGGAGATTAACGCCGAACTGGTCCGTCGTGCCCGTGCGGGGCAGCGTGTGCTGCGCCTGAAGGGCGGGGACCCGTTCGTATTCGGCCGCGGGGGGGAGGAGATCGAGGCGCTGTTGCACTCACGCATTCCGTTCCAGGTGGTGCCCGGCATTACGGCGGCCAACGGGTGTGCGGCCTATGCCGGGATTCCGCTGACGCATCGCGACTGTGCGCAGGCCTGCATGTTCGTGACCGGCCATGCCCGCGCCGATGGGGTGCTGGACCTGCCATGGGCCAATATGGCGCGACCGGGACAGACGATCGTGATTTACATGGGGGTTGCGGCCCTGCCGGTGCTGTGCGCCGAACTGGCGCGCCATGGCCTGCCCGATGACTGGCCCGCGGCCATCGTCGAACGCGGCACCCGCCCGGACCAGCGCGTCTTTACCGGCACGTTGGCCGACCTGCCGGGGCTGGCGCGTGAAAATGGGGTCGGCAGCCCGGCGCTGATTATCGTGGGACAGGTGGTACGGCACCGCGTGGTATCGCCGTCCATCGCAGCGCCGTCCATTGCATCGTCATCCATCGCGTCACCACATGACGCATCGCGAACCGACCCGTAAATTTCCGACCGGCGCGCAACAGGGGCCTGCACGCGATGCCTGTAAAGGGCGTGTGCAAACGGCCCGTTGATAAGACAGCATATATCACTGCGGATGTTTCCCGTTGGGCTGTGGCCTTCCCCTGTTTCGGGGGAGTGTTCCCTTGCGGCATGAGAACCTGCGCGCGGTCCTGTCGTTTGTTCTGGCAAGGGGAAACCCGCGCATGTTCACGCCGAAGTGAGGGTATGTGTGATTTTTATATTGAAAATGATAATCATTATCATCTAATGTCAGCGACATGATAAACCTCTAGGGAGCCGGACTTCGCGTGTCCGGGAATGCCATGTCCAGTTATGCGACCGTTCTGTCCGATCTTCCCTGTGGCGAACGACTGGCGGTATGGACCGTCCGCCGTCTTGTCGGGCCTGTGCATCCGATGCCTTCATGTTCCGGTGCGGCGGGCCTGTCGGTCAATGCGCGTTCGGCGCTTGGGCTGTTCTTGCCATGCAATCGCCGGGAATTCGCCGATGTGGCACAGGCTTTTCACAACGCACTGGCATGGATGGCGCGCCAGCGGCTGCCGCTGCTGGATATCGCGATGGCCGGGGTGATGCATGTAACCGATGTGGAACGCCGCCTGCTGGCGGCCACGGCGGCGGCACAGGCCGGTCATGATGACGAAGCACGCATCGCCCTGCGTGATGTGTCCGACCATGACGGGGTGGTGACGCGCCTGATGCCGGCCATCACGCTGCTTGGCGCATGTCTGGCGGGGGCGGGATACTGGCTGGGGGTGCGGGTGGCGCGGCCGATGCTGCATTGCGCGCCGCATTACACATCCGTGGCGGCTGCCCCCGCCATTGGCCATGCCTGAAGCGGACGGAACCTGCGGGTCGTGCCGCACGGATGTGGTGTTACAGGACGCCACATCCGGGATTCAGGTATTGGAAAAATGAATACCATGAAATATGTGGTAAAATGTTCCGTTACCAGATGATGTTTCATTAAACGTTCATAAACGCAGCGACTGAAAAAAACTATCGTCCCGCGCAGCAAGGAAATTGCGCGAGGTGATGTTGATGTTCGCGAATACAGGGGCCGCGTTTTTACGATATATTCCCCATCGTGCCGGATGTGCGCATATTGTTTTTGTGCTGGCTGTCGCTGTGGCCTCCACCGCGCAGGCCGCGGATGCCGGCAGCACGGGGAAGAAGAAAACCGCGGCGGCTGTTCATGGGACAAAGCCGGCGCCCACCGCGAAAAATGAATATATCCACGTCAATGCCAGCCGTTCGATGCCCGATGGCGTGACGCTGAATGCGCCGGGCGGCGGCCGCATGTCGGTGGAGACGGAGGCCCGTTCGCAGACGACGCTGACACGCGATTACATCGCCAAGCAGTCGCCCACCGCCAATATCAATACGCTGATTGCCATGGTGCCTGGCGTGGTCCTTGGGGCGAAGGACCCGATGGGGATCGAAAGCGACCATATGAACATGCGCGGCCTTGACGGGTCCGAAGTCGGATATGTGTTCGAGGGGATACCATCGTCCAATCCCACAACCTATGTCGCGCATACCCAGATGTTGGTGGATGCGGAAAATATCGGTTCCATCAAGGTTATTCAGGGATCTTCGAGTATTGATTCCCCCGTGTACTGGGCGGCTGGCGGCGAAATCAACACCAGGATGATGGACCCGTCGCACCAGATGCACGGATATGTTTCCGCATCGGGTGGGTCATACGGGTCGAACAAGGAATTTGCCCGGTTCGAAACCGGTGATATCGGCAATACCGGCCTGCGCGGGATGGCGTCGTTTTCCTATACCCGCAGCAATAACTGGTTCGGCGGGGGTGGTGTCTATCGCTACCATGTGGACTCCAAGCTGGCCAAGGACTGGTCGATTGGCAATACATCGCTGATTTTCGGCTATACCCGCGAAAATCAGGCCAGTTACCCCACGGTGACGATGGCGAAATGGGATGCATGGCAGAAAACCGGGAAAAGCCCCGGATATAACAAGGATTATTATTTCGGGAATACGAACTGGTATAAACTGCACATGGAGGACGAGAACGAAATCCATGTCATGCTACCATCTGACCTGCGGCTGAATGACAGCCTGCGCCTGCAGGTCCGTCCCTATTACATCCATCGTACCGGCCCCACGCTCGGCAGTGCCATGGTGCCCGGCAGCGGCGGATATATGGGCAGCGAACAGTACGGCAACCTGAACCTGCCCTATGCGCAAAAGGGCAAGGCAACCGCCGTGGCCTATAACAACTGGCAGGAAGACAGTGGCGGGCTGAGTTCGGAAATCTCTTGGGTGACAAGGCATAATACGCTGTCATTCGGGGACTGGTACCAATATACGGATTACAGTGTCCTGAACGATTATGGTGTGGTCAATGACGCGGGCGATACGGTCGGGGGATACAACCCGATCCGCCTGCCGTCGGGGCGCGTGCTGGCGACAGAGGACATGAGCTATATACAGCAGGTCAATACGCTGTATATCGCCGATACGTTCAGGGCATTTAACGACCGTCTGGTCATCAATGCGGCGTTCAAGGCCTCAATGGTCGGGCGTTCCGTCACCAACGACATTCCCGGCACGCAATACAGCAACAACAGGAATTATTTCGAGCCCCTGCCACAGGTTTCCCTGACCTATTTCATCACCCGCCATGACCAGGTCTATGTCAATGGCACCACGTCATATCGCATGCCCGCGTCGGCCAATGCGTATATCGACAGCTACAGCCTGACATCGCCCAAGCCCACGACGACGATTGGCAACCTGAAGCCCGAATATGACATCAGCGAGGAAGTCGGCTATCGGCACACGGGACTTTTCAATGTCTCGCTTGCGCTGTTCAACATGAACCTGACGAACCATCAGGTCAGCTCGTCCGAATACCTGCCCGGTGACAATTACCTGACCAGCGTCCCGCTGAATGTCGGGGGGGAGACGATCCGGGGCGTACAGGTCGAATTCGGCATGAAGCCATGGCATCATTTCAGCCCCTATCTGTCGGGGCAGTTCCTGCATGCCACCACGGACAATAATTTCAACGCCGGCACAGATTACCTGCCCACGGCAGGGAAAACCGCGATTGCCGCGCCGAAATTCTCAGGCTCCATCGGGTTGCAGTATGATGATGGGCATTATTTCGGAAATGCCAACATCCTTTATGTGGACAAGCAATATTCGGCGCTGATGGATAATGCCGCGATGCCGTCCTACATCACCGCCAACCTGACGCTGGGTTATCGTTTCCACAGCTTCTCGCGCTTTCGTTCGCCACAGATCCAGGTCAACATCATGAATGTGGGCGACAATCATTACCTGTCGGCGGTGTCGGGATATGGCGGCACGGCAAAGGCGATGAAGGGCATGAACGGAACCGCCGTCAGCGCATCGACACCAAGCTATTTCGCCGGGGCGCCATTCGCGGTCGTGGCCAGTGTTTCAACAGGGTTTTAAGACGATGTTTGCATTCATCCTGCGCCTGTCAGCAATTTTCATCGCCCTTCTGGTCATGGCAGAGGTGGCATGGGCCGGTGATGCCGCCCAGACTGGTGCCCCGGTTGCCGCCCCGGTTGCCGCTGCGGTGGGCGCTCCGGTGGGCACCGCGATTGGCGCCCCGGCAGACGCCCCGGCAGATGCCCCGGCGGAGGCCGCGCCCGCCGCCACGGTCCTGACCCGCATGGAGGCGCAGGAGGCGCATCAGGGCGTCACCAATGACGCAAAATATGTCTATGCCATTTCCAACAGCACCATTGGCAAATATGACCGTGCCAGTGGCCGGCATGTTGCATCATGGTCGGGCGACCCGCAGGTGTTCATCCATATCAACAGTTGTGAAATGGTGGCAGGGCAGATGGTCTGCGCCATGTCGAACTTTCCCAACGTCCCGATGACCAGTTCGGTTGAATGGTTCAATCCCGTGACGATGCGCCATGTCCGCAGCCACAGCTTTGGCCCCGGCCATGGGTCGCTGACATGGATCGACTGGCATGACGGGTTCTGGTGGGCGTGCTTTGCCAATTACACCGCCAGCGGGGGAGAGGTCGGCCGGGGCACGGAATCGACACGCCTTGTGAAATATTCGCCGGATTTCGTGGAACGCGAATCATGGCTGTTCCCGCTGGATGTCCTGAAACGTTTTGGGGATTTCAGCGCATCGGGTGGCCGGTGGGGCCGTGACGGGATGCTGTATGTGACGGGGCATACGCGCCCTGAAATGTATGTGCTGCGCCTGCCCGATGCGGGGGGGCGGCTGGTGCATGTCCGCACGATCACCCTGCCCACCGGCGGGCAGGCCTTTGACTGGGACGCCACGCGCCCCGGCACCATCTGGACCATCAGCCGCGACAGGGCGGAACTGGTGCAAAGCCGCCTGCCCTGATGATATGGGGCCATGGCCGCCCATCCCTGGGGGATGACGCCATGGTTCCCAAAAGGCCATGACCTGTGGCCGGGGGGGAGGGTATGCATCCCCCCGGATGTCGTTTACTGTTCGGTACAGGTGGCCGGGTCGGGGCCGGTGCGGTGATTGCCGTCGAGTGTGGCGAGGTCGCGCATGTCCGCATCCGACAGTTCGAAATCGAAAACCTCGATATTGGCTTTCATGCGGGCGGGATGCGCGCTTTTGGGCAGGGGAACCGCGCCCATCTGCACCACCCATCGCAACAGGACCTGTGCCGGGCTGCGGTTGTGGCGTTGCGCCACGCGCCCGACGACGGGGTTTTCCAATATGGCGCCACGGCCAAGCGGGCTCCACGCCGCGGTCAGGATGCCCAGCTTTTTGTGCAGGGCCACGGATTCGGCCTGTGCAAAATCGACATGCATTTCGATCTGGTTGACCGCCGGGGTCACGCCGGTGGCGTCGATGATGCGTGTCAGGTGTTCGGGCAGGAAGTTTGACACCCCGATGGAGCGTACGCGCCCGTCCTTTTGCAACTGTATCAGGGCCTTCCAGCTTTCGACATACTGGTCCTTCATCGGCAGGGGCCAGTGGATCAGGTAAAGGTCGATATAGTCCATCTTCAGCCGTTGCAGGCTGGTGTCGAACGCGCGCAGGGTGCTGTCGTACCCCTGGTCGCGGCCCCGCAGCTTGGTTGTGACGAAGATGTCGGGGCGGCCCACGTCAAAGCTGAGCAGGCCGGTGCCGACGCCGGATTCGTTGCCATAATTGGCGGCGGTGTCAAACAGGCGGTATCCGCATGACAGGGCCTCACGCACCGCCGTTTCGGCCTGCGGGTTGTCCAGCGGGTATGTGCCGTATCCGATCGCGGGGATCTTATGCCCGTCATTAAGGGGCAGCAGGGGGATGTTGTGCATGCTCGGTTCCTTCGCCTCGCTAAGTGTCCGGCCTGCGGGGGCGACATGCTGCGCCCCGACGCGTGGAGCGACCGGAGGGATGGAGTAGCCTGTCCCCAACGTAACGCCTTGAGGGTGGATCGGTTTAATGCCCGGTTTTCAGGACAGCCCTGCGTATGCTTCATTGTGGCAAAAGGATGACTGCCATGAATGAACAGACGAACACCCCGACTCCCGATGCGGTGCAGGCGATGCACCGTTCGGTCCTGACACTCGATACCCATGTGGACATCCCATGGCCTGATCGCGGTGATTTCGCCACGGGCGCGGACTCGCGCTGTGTGGACCTGCCGAAATTGCGCGAAGGCGGCATGGGGGCCGCCTGCCTTGTCGCCTATGTGGGGCAGGGCGCGGTTGGGGATGCGGGCCATGCCGCCGCCTCGGCCAAGGCGCTGGCGATGCTCGACGTCATCGCGGGCACGGACGACGTGCCCGGCGTAAGGGTGTGCGACAGCGCCGACGCCCTGATGGCGGCGCACCGCGCGGGGGACATCGCGATCATCCCCGCGGTCGAAAATGGCTATACCATCGGGCAGGATATCGGCCTGCTGGCGCGGTTCCGCGAACGTGGCGTGCGTTACATGACGCTGACGCATAACGGGCACAACGCGCTTGCCGATTCCGCGCGGCCGATGACGCACCTTGGCGATGCGGCGGAACCTCATGGCGGCCTGTCGGCGCTGGGGCGCGCGGCGGTGGCGGAAATGAACCGCCTGGGCATGCTGGTGGACGTGTCGCACACGTCGCGCAAGACGATGATGCAGGCCGTGGAACTGTCACGCGCACCGGTTTTCGCCAGCCATTCGTGCGTGCGCGCCCTGTGCGATCACCCGCGCAACCTTGACGATGGGCAGCTTGACGCCCTGCGTGCGTGCGACGGGGTGATCCATATCACCGCCATGGACGCCTTCCTGTGCCCGCGCGATGTGCGCCAGACCCATCGTGTGGGGGTTGCGGATTTTGTGGACCATATTGATTACGCCGTCAGGCGCATCGGTATCGCGCATGTCGGCATTTCGTCCGATTTTGACGGCGGCGGCGGGATCGACGGATGGGCCAGCGCGGCGCAGGCCCCCAACGTGACGGCGGAACTGATGCGCCGTGGTTATGACGCAACGCAGATCGCCGCGCTGTGGGGCGGTAATTTCGTGCGCATCCTGCGCCGTGCGGAGGAGGTGGCCGCATAACGGCCTCCCGTAACCGACCCAGTAACGTACCCCGCAACCGTACCCTGCAAACGTCCATGCCGCCCGCGCGTTGATGCGCATCGGCCGCGCGCGCACCGGCTATCGCACTCTGGATTTGCAGAGGGCAAGGGGCTATACCCGCAACCGTCAAACAGGAAATCAGGACAGGTCATGACAACAGATTACAAGGTCAAGGACATCTCCCTCGCGGGGTGGGGACGCAAGGAAATCGCCATCGCGGAAGGGGAAATGCCCGGCCTGATGGCCCTGCGCGATGAATATGGCAAGTCGCAGCCGCTCAAGGGCGCGCGCATCGCGGGCTGCCTGCACATGACCATCCAGACCGCTGTCTTGATCGAGACACTGACGGCGCTGGGTGCGACGGTGCGCTGGTCTTCGTGCAACATCTTCTCCACGCAGGACCAGGCCGCGGCGGCGATCGCGGCGACCGGCGTGCCCGTGTTCGCATGGAAGGGCCTGAGCGAGGACGAATTCTGGTGGTGCATCGAACAGACCATCAAGGGGCCGGACGGCTGGACGCCGAACATGATCCTCGATGATGGCGGGGACCTGACGACCCTGATGCACGAGAAGTATCCCGAGATGCTCAATGACGTGCGTGGCATCTCCGAAGAGACCACGACCGGTGTGCATCGCCTGTGGGACATGGCCAAGAAGGGCCTGCTGAAGGTGCCGGCCATCAATGTCAATGACAGCGTGACGAAGTCGAAGTTCGACAACCTGTATGGGTGCCGTGAAAGCCTGGTGGACGCAATCCGCCGTGGCACCGACGTCATGATGGCGGGCAAGGTCGCGGTCGTCGCGGGTTACGGCGACGTGGGCAAGGGGTCGGCCGCGTCCCTGCGCAATGCGGGCTGCCGCGTGCTGGTGACGGAAATCGACCCCATCTGCGCGCTGCAGGCCGCGATGGAAGGGTATGAGGTCGTGACGATGGAAGAAGGTGCGCCGCGCGGCGATATCTTCGTCACCGCCACCGGCAACGAGGACGTCATTACCATCGACCATATGCGGGCGATGAAGAACCGCGCCATCGTGTGCAACATCGGGCATTTCGATTCCGAAATCCAGATCAACGCGCTGCGCAACTTCACGTGGGAAAACATCAAGCCGCAGGTGGACGAGGTCGTCTTCCCCGATGGCAAGCGCCTGATCGTCCTGTCCGAAGGCCGCCTTGTGAACCTGGGCAACGCCACGGGCCACCCGTCCTTTGTCATGTCCGCGTCGTTCACCAACCAGACGCTGGCGCAGATCGACCTGTGGACCGCACCTGCGGGCAAGTATGAAAACAAGGTCTATACCCTGCCCAAGCATCTCGATGAGAAGGTGGCGTTCCTTCACCTTGCCAAGGTGGGTGCCCGCCTGTCGAAGCTGACGCCCAAGCAGGCCGAATATATCGACGTGCCCGTCGCCGGGCCGTTCAAGAATGATCTGTATCGTTACTGAGGCCGGTTTCCCTGCTATAACAAACCCGAGAGCCCCGGCAGCCCTGCCGGGGTTCATCAGGAAACAAGGAACGATTGCATGAGTATTTTTGGCACCATCCTGTCCAAGATCTTTGGCTCGTCCGAAGCAAAGGCGGCAACGCCCGCCGCTGCCGCCCCCGCC
>NZ_BANE01000020.1 GCF_000964405.1 Novacetimonas hansenii JCM 7643 | reverse complement strand
AGCTTCACCAAAAACCTTTATAATTACAGGATGTTATCAAGCCTGACTTTTCAAACAGTCTCTAAAGAGTGCCTGTTCCCGGAAAACGACGTTTTCCGAAGCATCTGGGACAAGGCTTTCCCCAAGAGATGTTCATGGTTTTCGGATGTCCCCGGCCCATGACCTTTGTCGGGCATGCAGGGTGTATTGCGCCGTCTGTGTTCCTATATGTCATGGTGATGCGCCGCGATGTCACGTGGCGTCCTTTTTCATGGAAACAAGACAGGCCCCATGCCCGATCCTACCCAAGACCTGTTCGGGGACATGCCGGATATGGCGCGTCCACAGGCCACACCCGCCGGGCGCGTGGAAGAAGGCGCATCACGGCACCGCCCGCTTGCGGATCGCCTGCGGCCCGAAACACTGGATCAGGTCGTGGGGCAGGACCACCTGCTTGGCCCCGAAGGCACGCTGAGCCTGATGCTGCGTCACCACAGTCTGGCCAGCCTGATCCTGTGGGGCGGGCCCGGGGTGGGCAAGACGACCATCGCGCGCCTGCTTGCCCATGCGGCGGGTTTACGCTTTGTGCAGATTTCGGCGGTATTTTCCGGGGTGGCGGACCTTAAGCGCGCGTTCGAGGAGGCCCGCCGCCGGGCTGCCAATGGTGAAGGAACGCTGCTGTTCGTGGACGAAATCCATCGCTTCAACCGCGCGCAGCAGGACGGCTTCCTGCCGGTGGTGGAGGACGGGACCGTGGTGCTGGTTGGCGCCACGACAGAAAATCCGTCCTTTGCGCTGAATGGCGCGCTGCTGTCGCGCTGTCAGGTGCTGGTGCTGCGTCGGCTTGATGATGCGGCACTTGAACAGTTGTTGTGCCGGGCGGAAGGCGAAACGGGGCGCGCCCTGCCGCTGACGGCGCCTGCGCGTGCGACATTGCGCGCCATGGCCGATGGCGATGGGCGTTACCTGCTGAACATGGTTGAACAGATACTGGCGCAGCCGGGCGACATGGTGTTCGACCCGCAATCCCTGTCACGCCTGCTCGCCAGACGTGCGGCATTGTATGACAAGGACCGGGAGGAACATTACAACCTGATTTCCGCGCTGCATAAATCCATGCGCGGGTCTGACCCGGATGCGGCGTTGTACTGGTTCGCCCGGATGCTCGAAGGGGGGGAGGACCCGCGCTATATCGCCCGTCGCCTGACCCGTTTCGCGGCAGAGGATGTCGGCATGGCCGACCCGCAGGCCCTGCCGCTCGCGGTTGCGGCGTGGGAGACGTATGAACGCATGGGCTCGCCCGAAGGTGAACTGGCACTTGCGCAGCTTGTGGTGCATCTGGCGACCGCGCCGAAATCGAACGCGGTCTATGTCGCCTATGGCAAGGCGCGTCAGGCTGCGCGCGCCACCGGCAGCCTGATGCCGCCCGCCCATATCCTCAATGCCCCGACCAGACTGATGAAGGAGATCGGCTATGGCAGGGGGTATGAATATGACCATGATCAGGCGGAGGGGATCTCGGGGCAGAATTACTTTCCTGACGGCATGCGTCGGCCACAATTCTATCGTCCGACGGGGCGTGGATATGAACGTGAAGTCGCGCGACGTCTGGACAGTTGGGGCAGAGTGCGCGAAAGCCGTGGGTCATGAGTGTCGTGACCCTTACCGTCAGTGATGACGAAGCCGATATCCGCCTTGACCGCTGGTTCCGGCGGCATTACCCGCACCTGACGCAGGGGGCGTTGCAAAAGCTGTGCCGCACGGGGCAGATCCGTGTGGATGGCGGTCGTGTGACCACATCGACCCGCCTTGCCCCCGGTCAGGCGGTGCGTGTGCCCCCCATCCCGCAGGCCAGCCGTCCCGCCCCCGTGACGCACCGGACGCTTGACGATCGCCAGGTGCGCGAAATCCGCAAGATGGTCATCTACAGTGATGATCAGGTGATCGTCCTGAACAAGCCCGCAGGCATTGCGGTGCAGGGCGGGCCGGGCATTACCCATCATATTGACGGGCTGCTTGACGGATTGCGTGAACAGCCCGACGACCCGCGCCCGCGCCTTGTCCATCGCATCGACCGTGACACGTCGGGGCTGCTGTTGCTGGCGCGCACGCCCGGGGTCGCGGCAAAGCTTGCCGCGTCCTTTCGCAGCCGCGACGTGCGCAAGGTCTACTGGGCGGTGACGGTGGGCCGTCCCACGCCTGCATCGGGTATCGTGGATCAGCCGCTGACCCGCCTTGGCGCGGGGGCGGGGGCGATCATGGTTGTTGCGGGACGGCGCGACAAGGACGCAGTACATGCGTTGTCGGAATATGAAGTGCTGGACGCGGCGGGACGGAAACTGTCATGGCTGGCGCTGTCGCCGCTGACGGGGCGCACCCATCAGCTTCGTGTGCATTGCGAAGCGCTGGGTACCCCGATCCTCGGCGATCCGAAATATGGCGATGATCGTGCCCATGTCGAAGGTTTCCCCGATCAGTTGCACCTGCATGCCCGTATGCTGGACCTGCCGCATCCGGCGGGTGGGCGGCTGGTGGTGTCGGCGGATCTGCCTGCGCACATGAAGGAGACGTTCCGCCAGCTTGGCTTTACGGCGCCTGCGGCCCCCGCGCCACAGCGCGCATGACGCCGCGGCGGTAATCTCATCGCCGCGATCACGCAACGGGATTGAGCGAATATGGCAAACAGCGCGAATTTACGGCGTGGCCTGCTGGTGTCCGCCGCCGCGATCATCGTGGTGGCGGGCGGGGGCGCTCTGGCGCTACGCGGCATCCTTGACCCGCAGGCCCTGCGGGCGCGTGCCATCGCCGCGATCGAACGGCAGACCGGGCGTGAGGTGACGCTTGGCGCGATGGAGGTGCATGTCTTCCCCGCCGCCATTTCCGTGCATGACATTGCCCTTGCGGACATGAAGGGGGGCGACGGCACGCCGATGTTCAGCGCACGCGCCATGGATGCCAGTGTCGGGCTGATGGCGTTGCTGTATCATCGGATACAGCTTGACAACATCACGCTGGACCATCCCGTGCTGCATCTGCGGCGTGATGCGGATGGGCAGGCCAACTGGCGCATGACCCCCAACAGGGCACAGGCGGCTGACGCCACACCGGCCCCGGTGCGGCCTGTGGCCCCGGCGGCGGGCAACCCGTGGTCGGTGCAACTCGGCAGCCTTCGTGTCAGTGATGCGACCGTGGGGTGGGATGACCGCCTGTCGGGCATGAAGACGCAACTGGCGCTGGGTCATGTCCGGGTTGATGGTCTGAATGGCGCGCGACCGACATTCGATGTGGCAGGCACGCGCGATGGGGCGGCCTTTACCCTGTCGGGGCATACAGGGGCGATTTCCCTGACACATGTGGGGCAGGATGCGAAATGGCCGGTCCATTTCGAACTGGCCTTTGCCGATCATCAACAGCCCGCCGGTCATCTGACGGTCGATGGCACCGTGGCCGACCCGGACCGGGCCAGGGGATATGACCTGAAGCTTGACGGGACCCTTTCGCGGCTGGTGGACCTTGCGCCATGGGTTGGGGGGTATGACCTGCCTGACGCCCGCGATGTTGCGCTGTCATTGCGTATTGTCGATGGCAGCACGCCCGCCGATACGAACATCGTCCCGCTGGTGCAGTCGTTGCATCTGCGCACGGGGGCGTTCGATGCGGGGCATTACCTGACCGGGCTGCGGGTTGGCAGCCTGTCGGTCGATGCCGCCGGACCAAAAGAGACGCTGGCCGTCGCGGGGGCCGGCAACTGGAATGGGCAGGATCTGAAACTCGCGGCGTCCTTCGGGTCGCTGGAACAGGCGGAACATGCCGTCCTGACGCACCTGTCGGACTCGTTGCCGATGTCTGTGGACCTGTCGGGGGCGGCGGGGGCGCTGCGGATCGCGGGGATGCTGGGTGGTTCGCGCGCGGTGGTGAATGTCACGGCATCGGCCGGGCATCTCGCGCTGCCCAATGGCGCAGCACTCGATCACCTGGAGGCGACGACCCACCTTGTCAGCGAGGGGAATGGCGCACGTTTCGCCCTGTCTGACCTCAATATCCGCAGCACCCAGCTTGCGCTGACCGGGACGCTGGATATGAGCGTCCATGGCGGCCATGGTGGCGTCCCGCTGGTCAGTGGCGCGGTCGAGGCAAGCTGGCTTGACCTTGATGCCCTGCGCGGGGGGAATGCCACGGCAAAGGCCGCGCCCGCCACATCGGGCGGCAAACCGGGGGATGACCGCATCGCCTTTGAACGCCTGCGTGACATGGACATGGATGTGCGTTTCAATGTGACGCAGATGGAACTTGCGGGTGATGTCTATCGTCAGGCGCTGATGCATGTCGCCCTGCGTGAAGGGCGGCTGGGCATCGACCCCTTGCAGGCCACGGGCACGGGGCGCAGGGTTTCGGGGCGCCTGTCGGTGGATGCATCGGGGGACATGCCGGTCGTGTCGGGCACCATAGGCACGCTGGTGCTGCCCGCGACATGGATCGAGCAGCACGCGGGCATGCCCATGGCGGTGCAGGGGGCATTCCAGCTTGTGGGGGAGGCGACGGCACGGGGGCATACGGCAACCGAACTGCGCAATACGCTGGACGGGCATATGGGGGCCTCCCTCGTCAATGGCACGATCGACGGCGCGGCGCTGGGTTCGCTGCTGGGGCAGGCGGCGCGGGGCCTGACGGGATCGGGGTCGATCCCGCTGCGTTGCTTCGGGATGCATATGGCGATGGCGAATGGGCGGGCGAATGTCGATACGCTTGGCCTTCAGACCTCCGTACTCAGCATGACGGGGCAGGGCAGTGTGGGTCTTGCATCCTATGCGCTGGATCTGCGTCTTGTGCCGCAGGTGATGATTGGCGGGACGGGGGCATCGGTACCGGTGCGTGTGGGCGGCACGCTGTCCGCGCCCCGTCCGCGCATGGATGCGGGGGCGGACGGGCGCTATGCCATTGGCCTGCTGCTGGGGGATTCATCGGGCAAAAGCACCGTGCCTGACCTGTGCCCCGCGACGCTGAAGGCCGCACGTGAGGGGCAGGCAGGCCCCGAACCCACCGGTGCCGCGCCCCAGCCGACCGGTAATGTGGGCAGTCTGGTGCGCGCGAACCCCAAGGCGGCGCAGAAAATCGACAAGGCGAAAAACCTGCTCAAAGGACTGGGACTGATACATTGACCGATATGACGCAGGATAGCCCGGCCCCGCCGGGGGGGACGGCCGCGCGCAGGCGTTTTTGGGACACCGCAACCGTGGCCCCGCAGGCGGGGGGGGATCAGGCGGGGGGATATACCGTACATCTTGATGGCAGGCCGGTGCGCCTGCCGGGGCGGACATTGCTGGTGGTGCATGCGGATGCGCTGGCCCATGCCCTTGCCGGGGAGTGGGAGCGTGCAGGGGGGGGCGCCAAAGGGGGGCTTTTTACACCGGAGGACCTGCCCCTGACCCGGATCGCGGGCACGATGATCGAACGCATCGCCCCCGACCGGGAGGCTACGGTGACGGCATTGCTGCAATATGCCAACGGGGAACTGCTGTGTTATCGCGCGACGCATCCGGCCACGTTATGTGAACGTCAGGCAGCACAGTGGGCGCCGTGGCTCGACTGGCTGCGGGAGCGGTACGGCATCACGCTGTGCACGACCGAAGGGGTCATGCCCATCACCCAGACGCCAGGGACGCTGGCGGCATTGGGGGATATCCTGCGTGGGTATGACGATGCGACGCTTGCCGCGCTTGGCGTCATGGTGCCCGCGATGAAGAGTCTCGTGCTCGGGATCGCGGTGGTGACGGGGGCGTGCGATGCCGCGCGTGCGGCACAGGTCGCGACACTTGATGAACGCACGCAGATGGAAATCTGGGGCAGTGATGCACAGCAGGAGGCCATGCTGGCAACGTTGGGGCGCGAAGTGGCCGAGGCATCCACTTTCCTCGAACTGGCCCGCAAGGGGTGACGGATAAAAGCTGTTGGTAAAGAGAGTGTTTAAAAACACGCCGTTGATAAAAAACAGGAAAAGTTTTTGGGTGCCTTCTGTCGATCGAAAAGGCGGCGTCTTCTGAAGCTTTTTAGAAAAAAGCTTCACCAAACATCTTTATGATTTCAGGATGTTATCGATCCTGACTTTTCAAACAGTCTTAACGCTTTTCCCAAAAAACATGAAAAAGCGCCGCCTTTCAGGGTGAAAGGCGGCGCCAGACAACTGTTGTGACCTTGATTGGTGGCTTCGTGGGCGTCAGGGCACCAGCACGCTGACGGCGGCGGTGCAGGCAATGCCTTCTTCACGCCCGGTAAAGCCAAGGCGTTCGGACGTCGTCGCCTTGACGGAGATCCGGTCCACCCCGACCTGTAGCAGCTCGGCCAGCCGTTCGCGCATCGCCTGCGCATGCGGCCCGATCTTGGGCCGTTCACAGATCAGCGTCAGGTCGGCATTGATCAGCATGCCGCCGCGCGCGCGGATGCGTTCGCCCGCATGGATCAGGAAGCGTGCGCTGTCGGCATCCTTCCATTCATTCTGGCTGGGTGGGAAGTGGCGACCGATATCCCCTTCGGCCAGCGCGCCATAGATCGCATCGCACAGGGCATGGATGCCGACATCCGCATCCGAATGCCCCGCCAGCCCGCGCGTATGGGGCACGGTGATGCCGCACAGGATCAGGGGACGCCCCTCGGCAAAGGCATGCACGTCATATCCCAGCCCCGTGCGTGGCAGCAGGGTCGGGCCGATCAGGCGTTCCAGGCGCACCAGATCCTCCTTGTAGGTCAGTTTGATATTGTCTTCGGACCCTGCGACGATGGCCACATGATGGCCCGCGGCCTCCAGCAGTGCCGCGTCATCGGTCGCATCCGACGCCGCCGCCCCGCGATGCAGATCACGCAGCAGGTTGAAACGGAATCCCTGTGGCGTCTGTGCGCGATAAAGGTCGGTGCGCGGCACGGTGTCGGTGATGATGCCGTCCCGCGCGCGCTTGATCGTATCGGCAACGGGCACGCCGGGAATGGCGCCTGCGTGGGCGGACAGCGCGTCGATGACCGCGCGCGTGACATCGGCGGGGACATAGGGGCGTGCGCCATCATGGATCAGCACGAGGTCCGGCCTTTCCCCCACCGGCAGGCGGTCCAGCGCCTCGAGTCCGGCGCGCACGCTTTCCTGTCGTGTCTCCCCGCCGGGGACGCATTCCAGGATGGCGCACCCGTTCGGGGTGGCGTCATCCGTGGCGGACAGGCCCGACAGCGCATCGTCAAGCGACGCGCGCTCGCCCACGGGCTGGAGGATCTGGACATGCGGGATCAGGGCATCCGCGGCATGGCGGATGACGGGCCTGCCGCCGAGCGTCAGATACTGCTTGGCGACGGGGGACGCGGTCTGGGCGCTGAAACGGCGGCCCTGACCTGCGGCAAGGAGGATGGCTGCAACACGCATGGTCGGCAGGAATGCGGCCATGTTGCGCCGACGTCAAGCATCATGGCCGCCAATTTCGTTCCCCGGACGCATTATCATCAATTGCGTGATGGAAACGGAAAAGGTATTCTGCCTAAATCATAAGCATTGTGGTGTGTGGACGGCGGGGTATGTCCCGGGCGGTGACGGCTGGCGTCGCGTCTGGTGCGCGTAAATGGCGTGCGGGTGGGCAGGCCGCCGGGGAAAGCGGATTTTTGATGTCATCTGAACTGTTGTCGCCGATTGATCTGGGAAATGGCATCGTCCTTGACGTGCCGGTGATCCTGGCCCCGATGTCCGGTGTGACCGACCTGCCGTTCCGGCGTCTGGCGCGGCGTCTGGGCGCGGGGCTGGTGGTATCGGAAATGATCGCATCATGGGCGATGGTGCGCGAAAACAGCAACACCCTGCGCATGGCGGAGGTCGCGGGCGATGGCCTCAATGCCGTGCAGTTGGCCGGGTGCGACCCCGATGCGATGGCGCAGGCCGCACGCATTGCGGTGGATCGCGGCGCGAACCTGATCGACATCAATTTCGGCTGTCCGGTCAAGAAGGTGGCCGTGGGGCAGCAGGCGGGCTCCGCCCTGATGCGGGACGAGGCGCTGGCCGCGCGGCTGCTCGCCACCGTCGTGCGCGCGGTGGACGTGCCCGTCACGCTCAAGATGCGCATGGGCTGGGATCATGACAGCCTCAACGCGCCCACGCTGGCACGCATCGCGCAGGAGGCGGGCATCCGCATGGTGACGGTCCATGGCCGCACCCGCCAGCAGTTTTATAACGGCACGGCGGACTGGCGTTTCGTGCGCCGGGTGAAGGAGGCGATCGACCTGCCGGTGATCGTCAATGGCGATATCCTGACGGTCGGTGATGCACGCGAGGCCCTGGCGCAGTCGGGTGCTGACGGGGTGATGATCGGGCGTGGCTGTTATGGCCGCCCGTGGTTCCCGGCACAGGTGGGGGCGGCGCTGACGCGCGGTGTTATCGTCGATGAACCCGATCTGGCGACGGAAAAGGATATCGTCCTGGAACATTACACCATGATGGTGGAACATTTCGGCGCGCATCCCGGCCTGCGTCTGGCGCGCAAGCATGTGTCGTGGTACTCCGCCGGCCTGCCGGATTCGGCCGGGTTCCGGGCTGCGGTCAACCGTGTCGATACGGTTGATGCCGCATTGTCGATGATCGGGGAATTCTATGACCGCCAGATCGCGGCCGGGCATGTGCGTGGTCCACGCCCGTCCACCACCGGCGCGGAGTGCGGCCCCGGGCCAAGCGCACGCGCGGCATGACGGGGCAGGCGAGCCCACCTGTCTGTACGCCCGCAACCGTTACCGGCGCAGGCCGCATCGTCCTTGATGCGTTGCCACTGCCGGTCATGGTGGTGGGGGATGGCATGATGATCCATTACGTCAACGCCGCCGCCGAACCGTTCCTGGGCATGTCGCGCACCCATCTGGTGCAGATGCGCCTTACAGATATCATCCCCTCCGACCATCCTGTCTTCTTGCTGATCGAGCAGGTGCGCGACCATGGGCAGACCGTGGTGGAACACGAAGTCACGCTGGAGGGGCCGCGCCTGCACCGCGAGGGCGTGACCGTGCAGGGCGCCTCGTTGATGGAGGAGCCGGGGTCGGTCGTCCTTACGTTCCACGATTCCTCGGCCGCGCGTGTGCTGGATCGGCAACTGACCTTTCGTTCCGCCGCCCGCAGTGTGGCGGGAATGGCCGCAATCCTTGCGCATGAGGTCAAGAACCCGCTGTCGGGCATCCGTGGCGCGGCGCAGCTTCTGGAAAGTTCGGTGGGGGAGGCGGACCGCGAACTTGCGGTCCTGATCCAGGACGAGGTCAACCGCATCCGCGATCTTGTTGACCGTATGGACATGTTCAGCGACAAGCCGATCGAACGCCGTCCCGTCAATATCCACCGTGTCCTTGAACATGTCCGCCGCCTTGCACAGCAGGGATTTGCCGCCGACATCCGCTTTGAGGAGGTTTATGACCCCTCGCTTCCGCCGGTGTGGGGCAATCGCGACCAATTGGTGCAGGTGCTGCTCAACCTCGTGAAGAACGCGGCGGAGGCGCTGCATGGCCCGGATGCGCGGCCCGATGCGCAGATCACGCTGAGCACAAGCTATCGTCCCGGTATCTGGGTTTCCACGGTGGGCGGCAAGCGCAGGGTGCAGCTGCCGCTGCTGGTATCGGTGCGGGACAACGGACCGGGTATTCCAGAAAATATCCGCCCCCACCTGTTCGAGCCCTTCCTGACCACCAAGACCAGTGGCAGTGGGCTGGGTCTGGCGCTGGCGGGCAAGATCGTGGGGGACCATGGTGGCGTCATCGAGGTTGAAAGCCGCCCGGGCCAGACGGATGTGCTGCTGCACCTGCCGGTGGTGGCCGAAGACCGCGACATGCCGTAAGGGGCGGTGTCGTTTTTCCTGACCTGTTACGAACATCTGCCCGTGATATCCGCCCATGCCCGGCGGCCCCTGCATCCGGGCGATCAAGAAGCTGAAAGATTGTAAAGCCGTCATGTCGCTGCCGACCATCCTTGTTGCCGATGATGACCGTTCGATACGCACCGTGCTCAGTCAGGCATTGGGGCGTGCCGGATATCAGGTCCGGGCCACGGCCCATGCCTCCACCTTGTGGCAGTGGGTGGAGGAAGGTGAAGGCGACCTTGTCATTACCGATGTCGTGATGCCCGACCTCAACGGCCTCGACCTGATCCCGCGCATCCGCCGTATCCGGCCCGACCTGCGTGTCGTGGTCATGAGCGCGCAGTCAACGCTGACGACGGCGGTACAGGCGACGCAGCGCGGGGCGTTCGAATACCTGCCCAAGCCGTTCGATCTGAAGGAAGTCCTGGCGGTGGTTGCGCGCGCGCTGGCCGCACCCGCCAGCGTCGTGCCCGCGGCCGCCACGGCCCAGCCGGAGGAGCAGATGCCCCTGATCGGGCGGTCGGTGGTGATGCAGGATATCTATCGCATTATCGCGCGGCTGACGACGTCGGACCTGACGGTCATGATCTCGGGCGAGAGCGGGACGGGCAAGGAACTGGTGGCGCGTGCGCTGCATGAATATGGCCGCCGCCGCGCCGGGCCGTTCGTTGCGATCAACATGGCCGCCGTTCCGCGCGACCTGATTGAAAGCGAGCTGTTCGGCCATGAACGCGGCGCATTCCCCGGTGCGACCAGCCGTGTCGCCGGGCGTTTTGAACAGGCCGCTGGCGGCACGCTGTTCCTTGATGAAATCGGCGACATGCCGCCCGAGGCGCAGACGCGGCTGTTACGCGTGTTGCAGGATGGGGAGTTCACGACGGTGGGCGGTGTGCAGCCGGTGCAGGCCAATGTGCGCATCATCGCCGCCACCCATCGCGACCTGCGCCAGGCGATCCGCGCCGGTACTTTCCGCGAGGACCTGTACTATCGCCTTAACGTCGTGCCGATGCGCCTGCCGCCGCTGCGTGAACGGGTGGAGGATATTCCCCTGCTGGCGCGGCATTTCCTCAATGCCTGTCAGGAGGAGGGGACCCCTGCAAAGATGCTGGATGACGCGGCCATGGCACCGTTGCAGGCCTATCGCTGGCCGGGGAATGTGCGCGAACTTGAAAACCTGATGCGCAGGCTCAGCGCGCTGTATCCGCAAGAAACGCTTGGCGCGGATCTGGTGGAGCATGAGCTGGAGGAAGCGCAGGCCATGTCCACCCCGGCGACAGAGGTTGCCGCGCGTGATAACGAAACGCTGTCGGATGCGGTGGGACGGCATATCCGCCATTTCCTCGATACCGGACAGGACGGGATGCCGCTGCATGACATTTATGACAAGGTGATCGCAGAGGTTGAACGCCCGCTCATCACCATGACGCTGTCGGCCACACGCGGCAACCAGATCAAGGCGGCGGCGATGCTGGGCCTGAATCGCAATACGTTGCGCAAGAAGATACGTGACCTTGATATCCCCGTCGTGCGTGGTGGTGGCTGACCCATGGCGCGAACGGGTGGTGACCTCAACGGCGCGCATGGTCTGGTGCGACGCGGGCTGGACCTGCTGGTGCGGCGTAATGTCTCGCTCCTGCTGGTGCTGCTGGCGCTGTGCCTGGGGGGGGCGACGTTTGTCGTGCTGTCGGGGGGGATGTCGCTTGCGCGCCATCCACAGATCGAGGCGCTGATCTTCATCCTTAATTTCCTCGTCCTGCTTCTGCTGGCGACTGCGCTGACGGAACAGGTGGGGCGGATGCTGGCCGAACGGCGCAGCGGGCTGGCGGGGGCGCGGCTGCATGTGCGGCTGATGACGCTGTTCGGGATTGTCGCGGTCGCGCCGACCATTGTCGTGGGCGTGTTCGCGGCCATCTTCTTCCATTATGGCATCCAGATCTGGTTCAGCGACCGCGTCAATACCGCCCTGAACGAAGCGCTTGAGGCGTCGCGCGGCTATCTGCAGGAACATAACGCCAATATCCGTACCGAGGCGTTTTCGCTGGCGAACTACCTTGTCAGCGCGCAAAGCGGGCTGATGGGCAACGGTACCGACCTGATGCGCGATCCCGACTCGCTGGGGCAGATACTGGATTCGCAGGCGACGTTGCGCGGCCTGAACATGGCCGTCATCTATGACCCGTTCACGAACACCGTGGTCGCATCAGGTGGCCTGATGGGGCATTCCGGATACCGGCAGGACCTGCCGCCGCCCGCCGCCACCCTGATGGCGCGGACAAATGACATCGCCATCCTTGACTCCCCCGATGAAAAGACGGTGCGCGCCGTCATTTCTCTGGGCGATACACCGCCGCTTATGCTGATGATCTCCCGCCCCGTTGACCCCGACATCCTGGGGCATATGCGCAAGACCGAAGGTGTGGTCAGCGATTACCAGCGCCTTAATCGCAACCGTGCGAAGATCCAGTTTACCTTTGTCCTGATCTTCGCGCTTGTCGCGATTCTGGTGCTGGGGGCGGCGATCCTGATCGGGCTGGTGCTGGCGACACAGATCGTGCGTCCCCTCAGCCTGCTGATCCTTGCTTCCGAACGGGTCAGCCGGGGCGACCTTGCCTCCCACGTGCCCGAAGGCGATGGCGATGATGAGGTCTCCAGCCTGTCACGTGCATTCAACCGCATGACCGATCAGCTTTCGACCCAGCGTACCGAACTGATGAACGCCTCCACCCAGATCAACGAACGTCGCCGCTTTACCGAAGCTGTGCTGTCCGGGGTGTCGGCAGGGGTGATCGGCCTCGATTCCCATCAGGTCATCGAACTGCCCAATCGTGCGGCCAGCGTGCTGTTGCACCGCGACCTCAATGACGCGGTGGGCGCGCGGCTGGTGGATGTGGTGCCGGAATTCGCCCCCCTGCTGGAACTGGTGGCCAAGGGGGTGAACCGCGAACTGACGGACGAGGTGCATGTTGTCGCGGGCACGCGGTCCTGCACGTTGCTGGTGCGGATCGGCGCGGAAATGCAGGGGAGTGTGACCGGCGACGTGGCGGATGGCTATGTCGTGACGTTCGATGACATCACCGCCCTGCAGGTGGCGCAGCGCAAGGCGGCGTGGGCGGACGTTGCGCGTCGCATCGCGCATGAAATCAAGAATCCCCTGACGCCCATACAGCTTGCGGCGGAGCGGCTGAAGCGGCGGTTCCTGCGTGAAATCGCATCTGATCCGGACACATTTTCGCAATGCGTGGACACGATCGTGCGACATGTGGGGGATATCGGGCGCATGGTGGATGAATTTTCCGCGTTCGCACGCATGCCGCAACCGGTGATGCGCGACGAGGATTTTTCGCGCATCGTCCGTGAAACCCTGATCCTGCAACGCAGCGCGCATCCTGAAATCCGTTATGTGGTCAACCTGCCCGATCGTGGGCCAAAGGTCGAATGCGACCGCCGCCTGATCGGGCAGGCGCTGACAAACCTTTTGCAGAATGCCGCCGACGCCATTGCCATGCGTCCCAAAGAAGGGGATGCTGTGCAAGAGGGTGAGGGTATTGCCGGGACGATCCGCCTCGACCTGTCATGCGGGCAGGGGGTCGTGCGCCTTGCTGTCACGGATGACGGGATCGGGTTGCCGGTGGAAGACCGCACCCGACTGACGGAGCCCTATGTGACGCACAAGCCCAAAGGAACGGGGCTGGGTCTTGCAATCGTCAAGAAGATTCTGGAAGACCATGGGGGCAGTGTAGGTCTAGAAGATTGTCCCGAAGGTAGGGGAGCTGTTTCGACGTTGATTTTGCCGATAAAGGACGACCATGGGACATGAAATCCTGATCGTCGATGACGAGCCTGACATAAGGCTGCTTATCGAGGGAATCCTGAGCGACGAGGGATACGAGACACGGCTGGCAGGGGATGCCGATTCCGCCATCAGCGCCTTTCGCGAACGCCGTCCGTCGCTTGTTATCCTTGATGTATGGCTGCAGGGATCACGCCTTGACGGGCTTGGCATCCTGAATGTCTTCCACAAGGAAGAACCCTCCGTGCCGGTTGTCATGATCTCCGGTCATGGCACGATCGAGACCGCGGTGGCGGCGCTTCAGCACGGGGCGTACGATTTTATCGAAAAACCCTTTCAGTCCGATCGCCTGCTTGTGGTGGTCCGCCGTGCGCTGGAGGCGTCGCGCCTTGCGCGTGAAAACGCTGAACTGCGCCTGCGTGCAGGGTCGGAGGCGATGCTTGACGGGCGCAGTGCTGCAATCGTCGCGGTGCGCAACCAGATCGACCGTGTGGCGCCCACCGGGTCGCGCGTGCTGATTTCCGGGGCCGCGGGCGCGGGCAAGGAAGTGGCCGCGCGCATGATCCATGCCAGTTCGCGCCGTGCCGAAGGGCCGTTCATTGTCCTGAACTGCGCAACGCTTGCCCCCGGTCGGTTTGAGGAGGAATTGTTCGGTATCGAAGGAACCGACGATGGGGCGGGGCGTCGTACCGGCGTGCTGGAACGTGCCCATGGTGGGACGCTGGTGCTGGACGAGGTCTCTGACATGCCGCTGGAGACACAGGGCAAGATCGTGCGCGCCCTGCAGGACCAGACGTTCGAACGCCTGGGCGGGTCACGCCGGGTGAAGGTGGACGTACGTGTCCTGGCGACGACGAATCGTGACCTTCAGGCCGAAATTTCGGCCGGTCGTTTCCGCGAGGATCTGTACTACCGCCTTGCCGTCGTGCCGTTGCGTGTGCCGGGCCTGCGTGAACGGCGCGAGGATATTCCCGACCTTGCGCGGCTGTTCCTGCGCCGGGCGGCGGAAAATGCGGGCCTGCCGCTGCGTGAACTGTCGGGAGATGCGATTGCGGCCCTGCAGAATTACGAATGGCCGGGCAATGTGCGTGAACTGCGCAACCTGATGGAACGCCTGCTGATCATGATGCCGGGCACCGGGACAGACCCGATCCGCGCGGACATGCTGCCGTCCGGCGTGGGGGAAGGTGCGCCGGCATTGTTGAAATTCGATTCCGACGAGGATGTGATGGGCCTGCCCCTGCGTGAGGCGCGTGACCTGTTCGAAACCCAGTACCTGCAGGCCCAGCTCTTGCGCTTTGGTGGAAACATCAGCCGTACTGCGGGGTTTGTCGGCATGGAACGCAGTGCCCTGCATCGGAAGCTCAAGCAGCTTGGCGTGACATCGGAAGATCGCAACCCGGCCTGAGATTTTGCCCGATGAACGCATGCCTGCTAAACAATGAACCGTGATACGGACGGTGGCAACGCCGTAGCATGGACATGGGGGCACCCATGTTCTGTGAACCGCCCAACAGCAACAAAGTAAGGCCCAGCCGTGGCAAAAGACCCTTCGCAGAACGTTCAGGATGTCTTCTTGAACCATGTCCGTCGATCCAAGACCCCTGTTACGATTTTCCTTGTGAATGGCGTAAAGCTGCAGGGAATCATCACGTGGTTCGACAATTTTTCCGTCCTGTTGCGCCGTGATGGGCATACGCAGCTTGTATACAAGCACGCGATCAGCACGGTGATGCCTGCAACCCCCGTCACCCTGTTCGAACCGCCCGCCGCAGAAGGCGAGGATGTTGCGCCCATGGCCGGTAGTGGCGAATTCCTGTGACATCGGCCCCTGGACCGGTCATGACGCGCGCAGCCGTCATCCTGCCATGGGAACGTCCCGACAGGCAGGATGAAAGCCGCGCCGCCGAAGCCCGCCTCGAAGAGGCCGTGGGGCTTGCCGCTTCCATCGGGCTTGTCATCATCTGCAAGGCGGTTCTGCTGTTGCGTGCGCGCCGTCCCGCCACCCTGCTGGGCAGTGGACAGGTCGAGTCGCTGCATGCGACGGTCCGGGCGGACAACATTACCGTCGTTATTATCGATTCCCGCCTGACCCCGGTGCAGCAGCGTAACCTTGAACGCGCGCTGGGGTGCAAGGTCATCGACCGTACGGCCCTGATCCTCGACATCTTTGGCGAACGCGCCGCGACAAAGGAAGGCTCGCTTCAGGTCGAGCTTGCGCATCTTGAATATCAGCGCAGCCGCCTTGTGCGCACATGGACCCATCTGGAACGCCAGCGCGGTGGCTTCGGCTTCCTCGGCGGTCCCGGCGAAACACAGATCGAGGCCGATCGCCGCATGATCGGCGACCGTATCGTCCGCCTGAAGCGTGAACTGGAACAGGTGCGCCGCACGCGTGGCCTGCACCGGCAGGCGCGCAGGCGGGTGCCGTTCCCCGTGGTGGCGCTGGTGGGGTATACCAATGCGGGAAAATCGACGCTGTTCAACGCCCTGACCGGGGCCAGCGTCTATGCGCAGGACCAGCTCTTTGCGACACTTGATCCCACGATGCGCGGCATCCGCCTGCCATCTGGGCGCCAGATCATCCTGTCGGACACTGTGGGGTTCATCAGCGACCTGCCAACCGAACTGATCGCCGCCTTCCGCGCGACGCTGGAGGAGGTGGCGGAGGCCGACATCATCCTGCATGTTCGTGATGCCTCCCACCCCGAAACGTCGGCACAGCGTGCCGATGTGGTCGAGGTGCTCGAAGGCATGGCCCATAGCGGGACGATCGAACCCGACTGGCAATCACGCGTGATCGAGGTGCTGAACAAGGCCGACCTGATGGGCGGGCGCGACGCAGTGGGCGCACGTCCCGGCGCGATCGTCATTTCCGCCATTACCGGTGATGGCCTGCCTGACCTTTTGGCGGCGATTGATGAACGCCTGACCCATGCGATGGAACTGGTGCGTTATCGCGTGCCCCTGTCCGATGGTGCGGCGATGGCGTGGCTGTATGAACATGGCGAGGTGGTCGAACGTACCGACCATGAGGACGGGGTGGACATGCATGTGCGCCTGTCACCTGCCAACCGCGCCCGTTTCGAAATGCAGCACGCCACCGGGATTACCTGTCTGGACAGTTGAGAGACCGTTCCAGGTCAAGGGATTGATAACAGGGAAATAACCCTTCCGGTATCACCGTCGAAGCGTGTGCATGGTGGTCGTGGCGGGATGTGTTTCATGTTTTCCTTTTCCGTGCTGATGACCGTTGTGTGACTGGCATGGGGGTGGCGTCGTGGTGATGACGGGGCCAAGACTGTCACGCACATCATGGGTGGAAGCACGGAGGAGCGGGGCAATGACGGACCGGATTGGTATCGCGGATATGGAAGTGATCCTCGGCCTGATGCGCGATGCGGCGCGCGACGAGGTCATGTCGCGTTTCCGGCGGTTGGGGCATGCGGACATCCGTGCCAAGACATCCGCGCTGGATGTCGTGACCGCTGCGGACGAAGCCGCTGAACACGTCATTACCCGTGCCCTGCATGACCTGTATCCCGATGCCCTGATCGTGGGGGAAGAGGCGGTGGCCACCCGGCCCACGCTTTTGTCGGGGCTGGGGGATGCGGAACTTGCCTTTGTGATCGACCCGATTGATGGCACCGCCAATTATGCCGCCGGTGTCCCGTTATTTGGCGTCATGGTGTCTGCTGTTGCACGGGGGGAGGTCGTTGGTGGCGTGATCCTTGATCCCGTGTGCGATATCGCGGCGGTTGCCGCGCGGGGGCATGGGGCGTGGCTGCATGACCGCGATGGCGGGCGGCAGGTGATGCGTGTGGCGCCCGCCGTTCCCCCGGCACAGATGTCAGGCAATGCGTCATGGCGCTATCTTGCGCCGGAGCAGCGCGACGCGGTCGCGCGCAACCTGCCGCGTGTCATGGGGTCATGGGATTTCCGTTGCGCCGCACATGAATATCTGATGCTGGTCGATGGGAAATGCCATTTCCTGCTGTTCAACCGCACCATGCCATGGGACCATCTGGCGGGGTGGCTGATCCATCGGGAAGCGGGTGGGTATGCCGCGCATTTCGATGGGTCCGCCTATCGCGTGACGGACCGTGATGGGGGGCTGCTTTACGCCCCGGACCGCGCAAGCTGGCATGCCCTGCGCGACCTGTTATTCAGCGCGGCGGATTGAAACCGTCCCCCCGAAAGCATGGCCGTAAACGCTTTATCCGATTTTTCCCTGGAAAGATGATCGCAAAGAACATAAGAGACTGTCTGAAGCGTCAGGCGCAATAACATCCTGAAATCATAAAGGTTTTTGGTGAAGCTTTTTC
>NZ_BANE01000021.1 GCF_000964405.1 Novacetimonas hansenii JCM 7643 | reverse complement strand
GCCTTTTTCGATCAAAAGGCAGCACCCAAAAACTTTTCTTTTTTTATCAATGACCTGTTTTCAAACACTCTCTTATAAAGTCACGGTTCCCAAAGGATACGCCCTTTGGGGGGCTACAGCCTTTGGCCTTCTTCCCTTATGCCCCGCCAACCCCATGCCCAACCATCGCCATCGGGTTGACCAGACGATCGAACGTCGCCCCATCCACCAATCCCGACGCCAGCGCCGCTTCACGCAGGGTGATGTCCTGTTCCATCGCCCGGTGCGCAATGGCCGAGGCATTGTCATAGCCGATTTCAGGACTCAGCGCCGTCACCAGCATGACCGATCCTTCGACATACTGCCGGATGCGCTTGAGGTTCAGGCGCGTCCCCTCCACCGAGAACACGCGGAAATTGTGACACCCATCGGCAAGGATGCGGATCGCATGGATGACATTCGCGACGATCACCGGACGCATCACATTCAGATCCAGTTGCCCCTGGCTTCCGGCAAAGGCAACGGTGGCGTCATTGCCCATGACCTGCGTACAGATCATCACCATGGCCTCGCACTGGGTTGGGTTGACCTTGCCGGGCATGATGGACGAACCCGGTTCGTTTTCCGGCAGGTGCAGTTCGCCCAGACCACAGCGCGGGCCGGAACCAAGCCAGCGCATGTCATTGGCGATCTTCATCAGCGACACGGCCACCCCACGCAGCGCGGCAGAAACACGCACCATGGCGTCCAGCCCGCCAAGGGCTGCGAACTTGTTGGGGGCGGTGACGAACTCCCGTCCCGTTAGGGCCGCGATCCGCTGTGCGATGGCATGGCTGAATCCCGCCGGTGCGTTCAGGCCGGTGCCAACCGCCGTCCCGCCAGCCGCAAGCTGCAGCACGCCGCCACGCGCAGCCTTCACCGCATCAAGCGCGTCCTCCAACTGGCACGCCCAGCCGGACCATTCCTGCCCCACCGTCAACGGCACCGCATCCTGCAGGTGCGTGCGCCCGATCTTGACCACGTCATGCCATTCCTCGGCCTTGGCGCGCAGGGCAAGGATCAGTTCCTCCACACGCGGCATCAGGCGGTCATCGATTTCAAGCAAGGTGGCGACATGCATGGCGGTGGGAAAGGAATCGTTGCTCGACTGCCCCATATTCACGTCATCATTGGGATGGACCGGGGATTTGGACCCCAGAACACCCCCCAGAAGCTGGATCGCACGATTGGCGATCACCTCGTTAACGTTCATGTTGGTCTGCGTGCCGGACCCGGTCTGCCATACGAACAGGGGAAATTCGGCATCCAGCGCGCCCCCTGCAACCTCGTCCGCGGCACGGCAGATGGCGTCAGCCTTCCATTGTACAAGGCGACCATCAGCGGCGTTGACCTGGGCGGCCGCCTTCTTGACGATGCCATAGGCGTGGCACACCTCGATCGGCATGTGATCGCGGCCGATGGAAAAATGCACAAGGCTGCGCTGTGTCTGGGCGCCCCAGTAATGGTCGGCGGGGACATCGATATCGCCCATCGAATCACGTTCGCGGCGCAGGCCGGTGGCCGTGATGCCAATGGGGCAGTCGGTCAGTTTCGGCGGCTGGGTCATGGATGGCGTTCCTTCCTGTGGTTTTCAGGAAATATGGGAACACCTGACGCCCAATACGCCCCCACGCACCATCACAAGCAGGTGCGCGGGGAAAAGATACAGCGGATCAGAAATCCGCCTCCAGCGTGAAGTGATAGGCACGCGGCATGCCGGCATAGGCCGCACTGGTGCCTGCGGCCGTGACCGACGTGCCTTCGGCCGTGCCGTTATAGACCGAGGACCAGTAACGTTCGTTTGCAACATTGGTTACACCAAAACGCGCCATCCACGGATGCCTGCCGGCGCGGAACGGATATCGCACCCCCATGTCCAGCGTGACATAGGACCCGGCAAAGGTGGAGTTATAGACATCCGCCGCACGGCGGCCCGTGTAATGGACATTGGCATTGACCGCCAGCCCGTTAAGGGCGAAGCCCTGTGCAAAGGGCACGCGATAATCCAGCAGCACGTTGGCCTGCAACGGGGCGACGCCCACCGCCTGTTTGTTGGAGGTCGCGGCCGTGCCGGTATTGAGCACCTGCGCATCGATCCATGTCATGCCGCCGATCACCGACAGGCGGGGCGTGATATGTCCCATGGCCTGGAATTCAACGCCATAGTTACGCTGCGTGCCGTAATTGCCATAAATATCGGTCTTGGGGTCAATGAAGGAATAGCTGCGGGTCGCACGGAAACCTGCAATATTGAACTGCATGTTGCGATACATGTATTTATAGCCGACCTCGAACTCCTCGCTGCGGACGGGGGCGGTATATTCGTTATTGTTCAGCGCGCCCGCCGAAACCGATGAACCCGCCTGCAACGAACGGCCATAGGTGAAATAGGCCGTCTGGTTGTCGGTCGGCTTGTACACCAGGCTGGCCGTCGGGCTGAACGCCGCATCCACGTCGGGCATATGCTTTGTCGCGCCCTTGGACAGATGCGTGGTCGTGACGGAATAACCTTCGATCTCCGAAATGGTCGGTTTCCCCGCCACCGTCCCGGTCGATTCCGCGTCAAGCCAGCTCCACGCCAGCGTGCCGCTTGCGGACCAGTGCCGGTTGAAATGCAGCGTATCGCCCAGGATCATCGACTGGTAACGCACATATTGCGATTCATATTTGCCATGGTAATAGGGCTGCGGCACATCCTTGCCCACCGGGTTATAGAGCGAGGCGGACTTGATGTCCGTATAGCTCTGCCCACTCAGCGGGTTATAGCCACCTTCCATATAACCATTGGTGCCGATCACCAGGTCATGCGTGATGAAACCGGTATGCACACGCCCGTTGATATAGGCCATGTTACTGCCGACCTTGAAATCATTGACTGTGGTGGCCGCGGACATCGTCTGTTTGTAATCACCCCTGTTGTTAATCAGGGTATCTGCCGCTTCGAATACCTGACGGCCGGAATCCTGATACAGGCCACCGATGACAAAGCTCCAGTTATCATTGATCCGGTGCTTTACCTTTGCCAGGAAAACGTTGTTTTCGGAATTGAAGCCCGCATTGTCCTGCCCCATATGCGGCTTGCCCAGGTCGGGGGCCGTCGGCAAATGATATCCGGCCAGGTTGATGCCCGCGGGCATGCCACGTTCATCGAACGTGTAATGGCTGGCGTCGAGTTCAATGACAGTGTCACGGTCTACATGGATATCGAAATCCGCACTGACCATGTTACGGCGCACCCAACTGTCCTGCACATAGGACGTACCGTCACCATGCAGCAGGTTGATGCGATAACCCAGCCAGCCATGTTTGCCCACGCGCCCTGATGAATCGACATTTTCCATCAGCGTGCCAATGGAATCCACGCCCACCGCCAGACGGTTGATCCGTTCGTCCGTCGGGCGTTTCAGGCCATATTCGAACGTCCCGGCCGGGTTCTGCGGCCCATACAGCGCACCCGCAAGGCCATTGAGAACCTGCACGTTATCGAACTGTTCGGCAGCATACGGGGTGACGGTAAAGGCGTTCAGGCCATCAATGCGGCTGTTGGAAATGACGTCCGCCTCGAACCCGCGCGATTGCGGGCGGCTGGTGCCCGGATCGCCGCGTGTTTCCAACTGGACCGACGGCATATACTGCATCAGGTCGTTGACGTTGCGCGCCTGCTGGTTGACGATCACGTCATGCGGGACGGTCATGATCGACATCGGCGTATCAAGCGTACGCCGCGTGCCCAGGGGGCCGAGGTTCGCCATCTTCTTGTTATAATCAGCAGCGGCGCCGGATGCCATGCGCCGGTGCCCGATCACGGTCATGTCCTCTGCATTGGTGGAGGCGACGGCATTGCGCGTGGCACTGTCACCGGCGGGCAGTGCGGGCGTGGCCTGCGACGTCATTGCCGACGTCGCGGTGCGCTGCGGGGCCGGGAGGACACGCGTCGGGGCCGGTCCCTTTGACAGGGGCTGCGCGACGGGGGCGGCGATGGCGGGCCGGGCCAGGGGCGTCAGACCCAGTGACGTCAGGCCGAACCCCGCCGAAACAACATAAACCACCGTCCCTTTGACCGCGCGCATTCGGCTACCTTTTGAAAGAATTATGATTGAAAGATATCCCGGCGTATATAATCACGGTCACGATATGTCTATATTCGTTCGTATATGTACGACATTTTTTTGTGAAGCATTCTGGTGTCCGCCCTCTGGCATGAAAATAAATTCCATAGCCACACCAAACGTTTCTTCCTATTGTTCGGCATTACATCCAACAGGCGGCGCAAGCGCCCACTGTTGCAGTAAAGACACATGATATTCTGGATTTTATATCATCCAGCACTTCTGCAACATCCGGGGCAGGGCCGGTTCGCGTAATATCAGGGGCATCTTTGCACAGCCCACCATGCCCCATGACCAAAAATAACATGGTCCCGTGATGTCCCCATCAGTGCATGACGGTGGCGAACAGTCTTCATTACTTTGCGAATGCAAACCATTTTCATGTCATGCACCTGTCGCACTATCCCGTATGGGCATGATACAGGGGACAGAGACAGCCAATGCAACCCGGCCACAGGCATGGCATGGACGATGGTCCAGAACTGCATTTAATAAGTTCATGATTGGCCATCCACTGAAATCATGATATTTTATAGAATAATTTTATGGAAAAATACTTATAATTAATGGTAAATTTTACTTTTTACTCTGCAATACACCATCTCTCAAAGCTTTTTGAAAAAAGCTTTACCAAAAACTTTTATTATTTCAGTGCAGCACTGGTGTACATTTTCAAACGGTTCCGATGGTTATGCGGGAGGTGTTTTTTACAACAGTCTGCCGGCCTTATTGCACCGACAGGGCATAGACATTGGTGAAATCAAGGTCGCGGGCGACATAGATCCCCACCGCATTGCCCTGCGGCACACGCAGCGTGGGCGGCACGTTCGCGGTCTGGGCCAGGATGACCTTCTCCACCTCGTCAGAAACGGTGGGGGTGGTGGAACTGGTGGAAATGCTGGTCGTACCGGGTTTGGAGGCAAGGTTGGTAATGGCCTGCACCATCAACTGCCCCACATCGGTGATGACCGATACCATGATCGCATCGCCAAAACGCGCCCAGAAATGCCTGTTGACCTTGCCCGTCACACCACTGCTGCCCAACGGGGTGGTGCCGGGGCTGGCCAGGTCGATGCTGACGCCGTCGGGATTGCGCAGGCGCAGCCAGTTGATGAAGATCCGGCTCTGTCCATATTGCAGCGCCGAGGCGACCTCCCCCTGCACCATCGCCCCCTTGTCCACCAGACGCACTTTGCCATTCACGGAATATACGTCGTGGCTGACACGGCATGTCACCAGTCCGGGCAGGGTGGTGTCGATTTCAGCAAGGGTCCCGCATGGGATCAGTGTCCCCTTGCTGATCGTCAGGTTCTGGTCGCGCATCATGGTGGCCATGGCGACAGGCGTGACCTCCGGCTGAAGGCGCGAGGTCAGAAGGTTCTTGTCCGCTGCGGCGGGGGTGGCGGCAGCGGGTGTGGTGGGCGTGGCGCTTGTGGTCGTGCCAGTGCCAGTGCCCGGCGCCGATGGCTGTTGCGCGAAATCATGGCCCAGACGCCGCTTCATCGCCGCATCCACCACCGGGTCCGCCGACAGTACCGGGTCAGGGGTGGCCGGGGATGCGGGCGGGGTCGCCACCGCGCACGATGTCTGTCCCTGCGCATCAATGACAAAGGTGCTGCCGGGGCATTTCAGGGTGATCCGCCCGCCATCATCCGCGCCGCGCGCGCACCCTGCCCCCATGACACCACCCGCCATCATGCCCGCCACCAGGACACTCAGCACAGCGACATGATGGCGCGCCGCGGGGCCGGTCATTGCGCCACGCTCCGCGCCACCCGGCGCACGCCCGGTGCAATGGTCGCGCCTGACCCGCCGATGACCGACGGGTTATAGCCGTCATTGACGATCCCCACCACAAGGGAGCCATATCGCACCCGCCATTGGCGCGCCGTCATCTGTGCGGCGAGGATATTGTGATTTTCACCCAGCACGACCGCATTGACCACGGATTCCTGCCCGCTTTCATTCATGACGAACAATGTCGGCAACACCCCGTTTTCGGCAAAGCGGAAATAGGTGAAACGATAATCGTCCCAGACATTGAGCGGGGCAATCACCTGGTCCGCTGCGGTGGTGGAGCGACGGTATGACAGGTTGCGCGTGGTGGCGGCATACGGGTTCGACAGGGCGTCACGCACGCGGCTGTCCTGCGCCGCCCCGGCCTGCCTGCGCGCCGTATCGTCGGGATAGGTATAGGTCAGTTCCACCGTGGCCTGCCCCAGCGCCCATGGCGTCGGCGCGAAGGCGACATGCACCTTGCCATCCGCGCCCTTTTGCTGCGTTCCACCCACATAACGCAGCAAGATGTGATAGACGCGCCGGTCGGTCACGATGGTCAGGTTGGTGTCGCTTTCCTGCGCCTTGGGCCGGATGAAGTAATGATTGTCCTTATAGGCGAAGGCCCAGCCCCCTTCCTCGCCAAAGGCATGGGTCACGTAATGCTCCCCGGGGGAGACGGTGATATGCGTCGCGATCCCGGCGACACCGTCAATCTCCACCGTATCGAGGGGATTATAGACAGCGGACTTGATACGATAATCATAAGGGGAGGACGTCTTGCGTTCGGTCGCGCGGGCATCGCCCCCCCACAACGCGACCAACACCATCCCCCCCGCCACGCACTGCCGTGGACGCACGGACGCCCGCGCCAGCATGCCCCCCCTCACTATTGCGTTCCGGTGGTGGTGGACAGGGTTGCGCCATGCCCCATCAGTTCAGGCGGCAGGGTCTGGTTGACCGCGACAAGGTGTTTCATGTTCGGCTCCGGCGGGACATGCATGGAGGCGCACCCGCACAGGACAGCCGCCGCCCCCCACAGGCAGGGCATCGCGCCCATCCATGACCGGTACCAACCCCGTGTTGCGCGCCTCATTCAGGCGATGGTCCCGCATATCCTGTCATGCCGGTTCCCATCCCCCACTTGCATCTTGACACCCAGATCATGACAAAAGGATAAACGGAGCTTTCCGCCTTTTGCAAGCGCCCGGGAGGGACCGCGTGCCTTATTCCACCCGGCCTGCCATCGCCATCATGCTTGTCCTCAGCGCTGCGGCGGTTGTCGCGTCGTGGGGCGATGGACGGGCGGCGGCGGCGGACATACGCACCCTTGCGGCACGATGCGCGCCTCTGGTCTCCCCCCTTACGATGGAGGCACTGGCCCGTGCGGAATCGCGGCTGGACCCATGGGCGATCCACGTCAATGGCGGCTATGCCCTGCCACGGCCACCCGCGACCCTGGCAGAGGCACAGGCCACGGCAGCGTGGCTGTCACAGCATGGATACAGTTTCGACATCGGCCTGATGCAGGTCAATTCCGCCAATTTCGCCCGGCTGGGCACCTCCGCGAATGACCTGCTTGACCCTTGCACCAGCCTTGCGGCCGGGGCGATGGTCCTGCGCGAATGTTATGGGCGGGCCGTGGCACGCTTCGGCCCGGGGCAGGAAGGGCTGCATCATGCGCTAAGCTGCTATAACACGGGGTCGATGACACAGGGAATGGACAATGGCTATGTCGCGCGCCTTGTAAACCCGGTCGCGACAGGGCAGGCGTCACAGGTCCTGCGGGTTCCCGCGCTGGAACACCCCGCCGCGCCATCACCTGACCGGAGGGGAAAAGACGCCTCCCCCCCCGATAGGCCAGCAGATACGCCCAGCGACAGGCACGCCCCCGCGAACGGCACGCCCGACGCATTCGACCATGCACCGGGCGATGTCTTCTCCCCACCGGAACCGGCACCGCCCCCTGAACCGGCACCACCCCATGGGCAATCACACGCGCAATCGCCTGTGTCGTCGCCCACCGCGGCACAAGGGGGATAGACCTGCATTCACACGGGGGCTCCCATTCTGAAAAATGTCACGGAACCCTGAGGGAATACAGTAGTGTTACAACACCGCATCCTCTGGATGCCCCCTAATGCTGGTTCCATGACCAAAGCTGACTGAGGAAACACAGATGTCCGACCTGATTGTCATTGGTTTCGACGCGATTGACGAAGCCACCGCTGCCCTGACGGAATGCAAGGCGCTGGAAAAGGAATACCTGCTTGATCTGGAGGACGCGGTCGTCGTCGTGCGTGACGCGGCGGGCAAGATCCACCTGCAGCAGAGCGTGAACCTCGAAAAGGTCGGGGCCTCCTATGGCCTGTTCTCTGGCGGGTTCTGGGGCGCGCTGGTGGGGCTGCTGTTCCTCAACCCGCTGGCCGGGTTTGTCGCGGGCAGCGTCGTGGGCGCGGGTGCAGGTGCCCTGGCCGGGTCGATGACCGATTACGGCATTGATGACAAATTCATCAAGTCGCTGGGCGCCACCATTCCTGCCAATACGTCGGCCCTGTTCGTGCTGGTGCGCAAGTCACAGCCCGATAAGGTTCTGGCCGACCTGAGCCAGTTCAAGGGCCATGCCCGCGTGCTGCAAACGTCCCTGTCCCCGGCTGATGAAAACAAGCTGCGCGCTGCCCTGGGCGATGTCGCGGCAAAGGCCACCACGGCGGCCTGAGGAAAGCGGCCGGGCGACAGGGAAGGAAAGGGACATCCCCGGGGGCCGTGTCTCCTGACACGGCCGCCCGGACCTGCCCCCTGAGGGCCTTGCCGCCGGGTTAGAGACTGTTTGAAAAGTCAGGCCTGATAACATCCTGAAATCATAAAAGTTTTTGGTGAAGCTTTTTCC
>NZ_BANE01000022.1 GCF_000964405.1 Novacetimonas hansenii JCM 7643 | reverse complement strand
AATTATAAAGGTTTTTGGTGAAGCTTTTTCCAAAAAGCTTCAGAGGACGCCGCCTTTTTCGATCGAAAAAGGCACCCAAAAACTTTTCTTGTTTTCAAACCGCCTCCTGAAAACCCTCCCCTTCACGACCGCGCGGATACGCTTCCCGGTGCGGTGGGCCGCACCAATGGCCCCGGCAGGTGTGTCAGGTGCGCGCAGGCATGTGCGACAGCCACGCACAACGTCATGGCCAGAGCCATGGGAAACCACATGTCATGGCCGACGCGGGTGAATTCGATCCCCAGGGCCAGTGCCGTCATGGGCATGGCCATGAATGTGCCAAGGAAGGCCATCCCGCCGATCAGGGCGGCAGCGTCCACCGGCACGGCGGGGGCGGCAAGGTTCCATCCCGCGACCAGCACGGTGGACAGCAATGCGCCCATGGTCAGGCTTGGCGTCAGCAGGCCGCCCGCCGCGCCCGCGCGCAACGCCCCCATGACGACAAGGATTTTCAGCCCGAGCAGTTCGAGCCCCAGCATCATGCCCACATGTCCCGCCAGGGCAAGTTGCGTCGGCCCGCGCCCGTTGCCCGGCAGTTGCGGAAACAGGCAGGACAGCAGGCCGATACCCGTAAAGACCGCAACGCACCAGGCAATGCGCGCCGCCCCGGATGCCGCCCGGTTCTGCACCAGTGTGCAAAGGCTCTTGATCGCATGGGCGCATATGCCGATGACCGGTGCCGCACAGATGGCCCATAGCAGGATGGCGGGCGTCAGGGGCATGGGGCCGATATCATATTGCTGCACATCGCCCAGTACGGTCCACGGCATCATGGCGGCAATGCCGCACGCACCCAGTGCGGCCATCGCCGCGCGGGTGGAAAATGCCTTGAGCAATACTTCGAGGATGAAAAGCGTCCCCGCCAGCGGCACGTTATAGACCGCCGCAAGCCCCGCGCCCGCGCCACAGGCGATGATGATGCGTGCATCCTCCGGCGTCAGGCCAAGTATCCGCCCCCCGCGTGCCGCCAGCAGCGCGCCGAGTTCACGTGGCGCCACCTCCCGCCCCAGGGGGGAGCCAAGGGCGACGGTCACGATCTGTAGTAAAACATGGATAAGGGTGGACAATGCGGGCATGGCCCTGCCTGGGGCATCGCCCCGCCCCACGGCGGCCGTTACGCTGACCAATGGCCGTCCGCCGCGTTGCAGCTCCCACCAGCCAAGGCCCGCGACCATCCCGCATGCAAACAGTGCCGCAACCCGTCGCCAGTGTGGCGCGGCGCTGATGCCCTGCAGGAAATTCTGTGGCCCCCCTGCCTGCCCATAGCCATAGGCCAGATGCTGGATCGTGTGCAGCACCAGCGCCAGCGCCGTCCCGCCCAGCCCCGACATGATGCCGGTTGCGATGACCGCAAGGACCATGCGCGCGCCGGGCGTGGGTATGGGCGTGGGCGTGGGCGTGGGCGGGGCGGCAGGTGTGGCGGGGTGGGACGCGGCGGATGCGCCGGACGGGAAAGGGGGCAGGGTCATGGCGGCCCAATTCTATGCAGGATGTCCGCGCGGGATGCAAAAGACGATATGAAAAAACCCTGTCCCGCAGGGGCCGGGTGGCATGTTCCCACTATGGCCGTCCACAGTGGCCGTCCTCTGTGGCCGTCCTTTGTGGCAATCATGTTCCGGGGCGTGATTGAAAAGACACGTGTGGTCTTGCAGAATCGCAATGATTACTTGCATGGATCGGCCTTGTCAGGAATATGGCAGTACAGGGCGTTCGTGCTGGTCCGTGGGCGGGATGCGGGCTGTCGCAGTGACCGATTATTTCGTTCAGGGAATGTGATTGGGGCGTTGCGACGTGCCGCCGTACAGGCCCGGCCGTGCCACGGGCGTTGTCGCGTACGCAGGTTGGGGAAGGAAATAGACATGAAATTCGTCATTGCGGTCATCAAGCCGTTCAAGCTTGATGAGGTCAGGGAGGCGCTTTCCTCGATCGGCGTTGATGCCCTGACCGCGACCGAGGTCAAGGGATATGGCCGCCAGAAGGGCCAGACCGAGATCTATCGCGGGGCGGAATACAACATCCAGTTCCTGCCCAAGATCAAGCTGGAGATCGCCGTACCCGATGACATGGCCGACCGCGTGATGGAGGTGATCCAGGCGGCCGCCAATACCGGCAAGATTGGCGATGGGAAGATTTTTGTCCTCGATCTGGAAAATGCCATGCGGATCAGGACCCAGGAAACGGGAGAAAACGCGCTGTGAACAAGATGAACGCCTGGCTGCGCGGGTGTGCCCCGGTTGCGGCCTTTGCCGTGGCGATGGGCGGTGCCTCCGCTCTGGCCGCCGATGCAGCGCCCCCCCCACCCCCCGCCATCGATACCGGTGATACGGCATGGATGCTGATCAGCACGGCGCTGGTGCTGATGATGACCATTCCGGGCCTTGGCCTGTTTTATGCCGGCATGGTGCGCAAGAAGAACGTGCTGGCCACGTTGATGCAGTCATTCGCCATCTGCTGCATCATGACGGTGGTATGGATGGTCGTGGGGTACAGCCTGACCTTTACGTCGGGTAATGCGTTCATCGGCGGCCTGTCGCGCGTGATGCTGAATGGCATGGGGGCCGGGATTTCCAAGGGGTCCGACGTGGCGTTCACCATGGCGGCGGGCACGTCCGCCGCCACGACCATGACCATCCCCGAAAGCGTGTGGATGACGTTCCAGATGACGTTCGCCATCATCACGCCCGCCCTGATCGCGGGGGCCTTCGCCGAACGCATGAAGTTCAGCGCGCTGTGTGTCTTTACCATCGTGTGGTCACTGCTGGTCTATGTGCCGGTCGCGCACTGGGTCTGGGGGCCGGATGGCTGGGTCGCGGCGAAAATCGGGGCCATCGACTTTGCCGGTGGTACGGTCGTGCATATCAATGCCGGTATCGCGGGTCTGGTCGCGGCTCTGGTGATCGGGCGGCGCAAGGGGTACGGCCATGATGACATGTCACCGTACAACCTGACCTATGCCATCATCGGCGCGTCCCTGCTGTGGGTGGGCTGGTTCGGGTTCAATGCCGGGTCCGCCGGTGGGGCGAACGGGCGTGCGGGCATGGCAATGGCCACGACCCAGATCGCCGCCGCCGCCGCGGGTGTGGCGTGGATGTGCGCCGAATGGATCAAGACCGGCAAGCCGACGGTGCTGGGCATCATTTCCGGTGCGGTGGGTGGCCTGGTGGCGATTACCCCTGCCGCGGGCTTTGTCCTGCCGGGCGGTGCGCTGGCCATCGGGCTGATCGCCGGTGTCGTGTGCTTCTGGGGGGCAACCGGCCTGAAGCACATGATGGGATATGACGACAGCCTTGATGCGTTTGGCGTGCATGGCATCGGCGGTATCGTCGGCGCGTTGCTGACGGGTGTGTTCGCCTATGGCCCGCTGTCGGCCACGGATGCCAGCCCCGACGGCGTCAGCGGTTCGTTTGCACAGTTCCTGGCACAGGCGGAATCCGTGGGTGTCACCATCGTATGGTGTGCGGTCGTGACGTTCGTGATCCTCAAGCTGGTGGACCTGACGATCGGCCTGCGTGTCAGCCCGGATGAGGAAATGGAAGGGCTGGACATGGCGCTGCATGGGGAGCGCATCAATTCCTGACCCGGTGCATGTCGTGTGACATGGGAGTACGGAAGGCGGGGCATGTCCCCGCCTTTTTTGTGTCTTTGCCCCTGTTCTGATTCCGGTTCCGGAATGTTGCACATTCGCAATGTGGTATGTGACGATTTTGACACACACCTTGCCGAATGTTACGGATGTCGGAGTGTTACGGTGTGTGGATAAAACCGAAACTGCTAATCAGGATCTATAACTAAGAAAGCGGCGGGGGCAGCTTATGCAAAAGGCGGGGATGGGCGCGCGGGCGTTGCGCACGGGCATCGGATGTATCGTGGCGCTGGGCATGGGGCTGTTGCTTGATGCGCATCATGCCCATGCGCAGGTGTCCGTGTTCAAGAGCATGGAAAAAAGCGATTCCCCGTTCGCGCGCTGGCTGTCGGGCGTGACCCTGACGGGGCAGGTCGAAGGCGGCATCATGGCCAATCCCGCCCGTCCGCAGCCCGGCTACAACTTTGGCGATTTTTTTGCCGACCATGCCAATCAGGTGCAGCTTAATCAGGCGGAGTTCACCTTGCAAAAAGCCATCGACCCGTCGCGTGGTGGTTATCAGGTCGGATTCACGCTGGAGGGGATGTATGGTTCGGATGCGCGTTATTACCAGCTCCTTGGCGTCAGCGCGCATGAATGGAACGCGCGGTACCAGTTGATCCCGGCCCAGGCCCATGCCGATGTTCACCTGCCATGGGCGACGAAGGGCGGATTGGACATGCATGCCGGCATCCTGCAGGCCCCGATGGGGGTGGAGACGCTGGACCCCACGACGCGGCCCTTTTACACGATTGCCTATACGTCTGAATATTCCGTTCCCTTTCAGCATATCGGCGCGATGTTCAACTGGCATGTCACTGACATGCTGGATGTGACGTTCGGGATCGATACCGGCAACCAGACATCGTTTGGCCGATCCGACAACAATAACGCCCCCGCAGGGTATTTCGGGTTCAACCTGAACAACCTTGCGCATGGGAAGCTCAATATTATTGAACTCAGCCGTGTGGGGCCGGAGAACTCGCGCTATTCTTCTGCCGGCGGGGCGTATGAGGCCAATCATGCCGAACGTTTCTGGAACGACATAAACGCCGTCTATGCCGTGAATGACCGCCTGACCCTGACGGCGGAGTTCAATTATATCCATGATCAGGGGCTGAATGGCATCCGTGCGAATGGCAATTTCAAGGCCGCCGATGCCGAAAGCTTCGTCAGCTTCCTCAGCTACAGGATCAACAAGGTCCTGACCTTCAACTATCGCGGTGAAATCTATCGCGACAATAACAACCTTATGGTTTCGACCTTCATCGGCAACAATGCCTATATGGATGGCATTTCCGGCCGCACGACGCCTGCCGATGCGCTGATGCCCGGCCCGACGGGACATGGCACGACCTATGGTGAAATGACGCTGGGTGTGACGTACAAACCCGATCTTGGCCACCATGTGCGGGTGTTCATGCTGCGCCCCGAAATCCGTTTCGACCGCTCGCTCAATGGCACGACACCGTTTAATGGCGGGCGCAACAACGGCATGTTCACCTTTGGCGGTGACGCGGTGATCGGGTTCTGAAGCCCGGCGACCCGTTCAGGGCGCATATGCGCATGATATGCGTATCGCCTGTCACCAGGGCGTCAGGCCCAGCAGTTTTTCACCCAGCGGCGTCAGGCGGGCGGTCGTGGCATTATGCCGTTCCCATTCACGCGGGTCGCCGGGGAAGGCGTCGCGCCGGGGATGGTCGCGTTCGCGCCACAGCCGGATACGTTCGCGCCGTTCGGCTTCGTTATCCCATTGTGCCGGATGCATGGAGATATATTGCGCCATGCGTACGCGGCGTTCCGAATGGTTGGGCCGCACGCCATGGGCCAGCAGGGAGTTGAAGACCAGCAGGTCGCCCGCGTCCATGTCGATATTGACCACATTGAGTCCCGTCATGTCCGGGTGCATCGGGTCGCGGTCCGCGGGTTGTGTCCTGACCCAGTCCGCGAAATGTTCGAACAGGGAGGGCACGCACTGGAACCCGCCGGTGTCGCCGCCCTGTGTCCCAAGGCTCAGTACCCCCTGTACGCCAATGGGCAACGGACGCAGCGACGTATCGACGTCCCAGTGGATGAACCCGTCACGATTGCCATTGCCCCGGTCGCGCACGGGTGGGTTAAGGTTGGCGCGGTCGATTGTCACCCACAAATCCTCGCGGTCCCAGATATCCACGAACGTGTCATGGATGCGGCGTTCCATCCGGTTGTCCCACAGGAACTGATGGTTATAGAGTTCAAGCATCCCGGTATTGTCGAGTTCGCGCATTTTATGCGCACGCCGTTGTGGCGCGTACCATGTTGACGGGTCATCAGGATCCTTGTCATCAAACCGCCACAGCAGATCGACCAGCCGTTCCACATTGGCGGCAGGCACGGCCTGTCGGACGATGACATATCCCCGGCATGTCCAGTGTTCCCAATCGGCCTGTGACAGGACACGTAACGGCAGGGTCTTGCGAATATCCCGCAACTGCGTCGTCGCGGTGGCCGTGGGATGGCTGTGGCGTCTGTCTGGCGGTCTCTGCGGCATCCATTGTCCCCATCTGCGTGCCCCCATATGACCCAATGTTACCGGGGGAGAAGCGGTAGGTTATCCCGCCGTGCCGGTTCGTGTTGTGCTGCATGGGCGTATTTTGATACTATTATGGCGTCTGTTGCCTGAAGGGGGCTGGATGCGCGCCTATCTGGAACATCTGCCGGTATCGGATACCGCGTCATGGAGCCTGCGTGACCGGCGGCTGGATGACGCCATTCCCTTTCAGTGGCACCATCACCCGGAATATGAACTGACCCTGACGCTGAATTCACGCGGGCAGCGTTTCGTGGGCGACCATGTTGGCACGTACGGGCATGCGGACCTTGTCCTGATTGGGCCGAACCTGCCCCATACATGGGCATCACGCGCGAAACTGCTGGCCGATGCGCCGCATGTCGCCCTTGTCTTCTGGTTCCGTGGGGCGTGGATCGCGGGCATGACCGATGGGACGGTCGAACTGCGCCCGGTGCGTGACCTGCTGGAACGTGCGCAGGCAGGGCTTGCCTTCGCGCCGGAAACGGGACTGGCCCTCATGGCGGATTTTCAGGACATGTTCGGCCTGCCGCCACTGCAACGGCTGCATGGGCTGCTTTCCATCCTGATGCGGCTGGCGGGGGATGCAACCGCCCGCCCCCTGTCGCGCGCCGTGCCGCAGGTGGTGCAAGGAGGGCGTTCGCGGCTGGACCGGGTGCTGGCCCACCTGCACCGGCATTATGCCGAACCGCTCCGTATGGCCGAGCTTGCCGGGATTGCGGCGCTCAGCGTCTCTGGCCTGCATCGCATGTTTGTACGCCACACACAGACCAGCATCACCCGTTATGTCGCGGGATTGCGGATCGGGGAGGCCTGTTCGCGCCTGTCCACCACAATGCAGCCCATCGGCCTGATCGCAGAGGCTGTGGGCTATCCTTCGCTTGCCAATTTCAACCGGCAGTTCAGGGCTCTGCGGGGCATGACGCCGCGTGCCTATCGCCGCATGTTTGCCCCGCGCGATGTGGTGGGGGACGGTCTGAAAACACCCTGATTGACCGGCATAGGCCGGATGGCGCGCGAAAGGGGCAGGATGCTTTTTGAAAAAAGCATCCCCACAGGGGTTTCGTGTGCCACCCGGTTGCAGGCCCTGCCGGTTACACCATTCCCGGCGGGGTGTTGCGTAGCAGGGTGTTTGAAAACACATCAGTGATAAAAAAGAAAAGTTTTTGGGTGCTGCCTTTTTTTTAAAGGCAGCGTCTTTCGAAGCTTTTTGGAAAAAGCTTCACCAAAAACCTTTATCGTTTCAGGATGTTATTGATCCTGATGTTTCAGGCAGCCTCTTATGCTGGGTGCGGGTTTAGCGTTTCATCGCCTTGAAGCGGCGTGTCTGTTCGGTCAATGCGACCTCCACCGGCAGGCGCTCCATGCTCGATGCGCCATAAAAACCGTGGCAGTCGGGGCAGTTGTCCAGCACCTTTTGCGCATCGTCGGGCATTGCGATCGGACCGCCATGACACAGCAGCATGACGTCGGGGCGGATGGAACGCGCGGCCTCTGAAATCTCGTTAATCAGGGTGATCGACTGTTCCAGCGTCATGGTCGTACCCGCGCCGATGGCCCCGCCAGAAGTCAGGCCCATATGGGCAACCAGAACGTCGGCCCCGGCCTTTGTCATGTCGCGCGCCTGTTCGACGTCAAAGACATAGGGGGTCGTCAGCAGGTCCTTTTTGTGCGCGCGGGCGACGACATCGACCTCCAGCGCATAGCTCATGCCGGTTTCTTCGAGGTTGCGGCGGAAATTCCCATCAATCAGCCCCACGGTGGGAAAGTTCTGGATGCCGGAAAATCCAACCCGTTTCACATCATCAAGGAACACGTCGAAATCGACAAACGGGTCGGTGCCGCACACACCCGCCAGCACCGGGGTGTGCGGCACCACCGGCAGGACCTCGCGCGCCATGTCCATGACGATCTGGTTCGCATTGCCATAGGCCAGCACCCCCGCCAGCGACCCGCGACCCGCCATGCGGTAACGGCCGGAATTATAGATCACGATCAGGTCGATCCCGCCCGCCGCCTCGCACTTGGCGGACAGGCCGGTGCCGGCGCCACCACCGATGATAGGATGTTTGTCGGCGATCATCTTGCGGAATTTCGCCAGTATTTCTGCGCGTGGAATCGAAGGCATCAGGTGTTTTCTCCGTTAAAGAGGCTGCGGAACGTAACCGCGAGTGTATCGGCAAACGCCGCGTCATTCACCCCATAAGGCAGCGGGATCAACCGGCGGCGGGGCGTCTGTTCCACCGTGCGTTCCAGGGCCTCGAACAGGGCCTGGTCCGCCTGTGGGTCGTAAAATGGTTCCCCCATGCGGTCCAGCATGGAAAAACCACCTTCGGGCAGGAAAAACCGCACCTCCCCCCGGCATTGGTTCAGCCGGTCGCCAATCCATTCCCCAATGGCCTGGCATTCGTCGACGGACGTACGCATCAACGTGATCTGCGGATTATGTTCAAGCAGGCGGCGGTTGCGGTAATGCGCAGGCACGGTGTCAGGCGCGCCGAAATTGACCATGTCCAGCGCACCGCAACTGCCGACATAGGGGACGCCGGTGCGGATTGCGGCACCCAGCCGGTCCCCATCGCACGGGAATATCCCGCCAGACAGATAATCGCAGATTTCCGTGGTCGTGACGTCGATGATGCCCGCGAGCTGCCCGGAATCGGCCATGCGTTCCATGGCCCGCCCCCCGGTGCCGGTGGCGTGGAACACCATGCAGTCGAAGGTGTCGTCAAGGTTGCTGACGATACGTTCCACACATGGCGTGGTGACGCCGAACATCGTCAGGCCGACCGCCGGGCGGGGGTCGTGCTGTGCCGGGGGCAGATGGCTGGCCATGCCCGCCATTGCGTTGGCGGCGTTGGCCAGGATGCGGCGCGACAGGCGGTTCAGCCCCTCCATATCCGTCACGGAATAGACCATGGCGATGTCCGAGCCACCGACATACGCGGCGACATTGCCGGATGCGACGGTGGACACCATCATTTTCGGCAGGCCAAGCGGCAGGGCCTGCAGGGCGGGGGCGATCAGTGCAGTCCCCCCCGACCCGCCGATTCCCAGCACGCCGGAGATATCGTTGCGCGCACACAGGAAATGGCGCAGCGCGGTCGCCATCGCGGCGATGGAGGACCCGCGCCGGCGGGTAAAGACGGCCTCTGTCCCATCAGGGTGCGCGGCGGCGATGGCGGTGGGGGGGATCGTATCGGCGCTGTCGGGGCCAGGGGCGCGCAGGGCTGTGCTGACATCCACGATCACGGCGGGCACGCCCTGCCCGGTGATGAGGTCGTGTACATAACGCAGTTCCACGGCCTTGGTGTCGCATGTGCCGATTATGTATATGCGTCCCACGATACTGTCCCCTTCCTGCACCGGGGGGCAGAGTCTGCGTCCGGGGCCTGTGGGTGCAAGCCCCGTGCGCGTCGCATCGGAACACGCTTGCGTGAATGGGCGGGTGGGCAATGGTTTGTCATCAAAAGCTACCATGACGTGTATTTTCTGGCGGTTCCGCGGCCACTGTCTCATGGGGCCGTTGCGTGACGGTGGCCCCATGATGCCGGGCGCGTGACGGCGCGCGCGTGATGGTGGCTTTGTGGGTGTGTCCTTGCCCTTGCCCTTGCCATTGTGGCTGTTGGCCCGGTCAGGGGCGGGTGGCGGTTCCGGTCGTGGTTTCAGTGGAGGTGCCTGTGGAGGTGCCAGTGGAGGTGTCAGTGGAAATGCCAGTGGCAGTGTCCGTGGCGGGTTCGGCGGCGGCCTTGCCGGTATAGGCCTGCGGCGGCTGGCGCGCGCCGGTGCGCTGATAGGTGTTGAGGAAGACGCGCACGGCCGAATGTGCGATGAAGTCGATATGTTCAGGGCTGGTATCAACCGGAAGCTGCATGCGCGCGCGCCCCGCGATATGCGTCTGGCACAGGGCATAGAACTGCTCCGCCGCGAAGGTCGGGTCGGGCACGTCCAGCAGGCTGCTTTGCGGTGCGCGCGCCAGCCATGCGGCCAGGATGCTGGTGGCCTTTTGCGGGCCGTTCGTCCAGAAGGTCTTGGCCAGTTCGGGGAAATTCCCCGCCTCTGATATGATGATGCGGTTGAGCATCAGCGACAGTGGCGACGTAATCAACTGGATCAGCGCGCGGGCCACATGTTCCAGCGATTCCGCCATGTTCGCGCCTTCGTCGATGCGACGGAACATCAGCGGCAGCTTTTCACGGGTGCATTGTTCGATAAAGGCGCAGAACAGGACGGCCTTGCTGTCGAAATAGTTATAGAGTGTCCCCTTCGACACGCCCGCGTTGCGCGCGATGCACGACATGCTGGCACCTTCATACCCATGTTCGGCAAAGATGCGCGCCGCCCCTTCAAGGATCTGCGCACGCTTGGCCGGGGAGGTGCCGGTCGCGGTGGGGGGAACCTGCGCCGTGTCCTTGCCGGGGAAGGGGGGCGTTGCAGCCATCAGACGTGTCCTGACCTTTTTGTCCGTTAGTTTCGATTGACCCGATGCATAAAGCGGATAGGTTATGGACCTGACCGAACTGATCGGTCAATCGAAGATGATATCGCGCAACCGTTGCGTACGAACAGGTTTATCGTATTGGCGACATGTAAAACAGGGGGCCGCGTTGGTGGTTAGGGGATTTTCATGGCGCACCGCCGTGGTCGGGTTGTCGGTGGTGACGGCAGGCTGTGCCGTTGGCCCCAATTTCCATAAACCAACCCCGTGGACGCCAAAAAAATATGGCGGCCCGACCAACATGCATACGGAAACGAAGGCCGGGGAAAAACCCGTCGCCAGTCAGGTGACGTCCGACATGCCCGATCCGGCATGGTGGGACTGTTTTCACGACCCTATCCTGTCGGATCTGGAACGCCGGGTCGCGACGGACAACCTCGATGTCCGCCGCTTTGCCTATCGCATGGCTGAAAGCCGCGCGGAACTGCGGATTGCAGGTGCCGAACGCTTTCCCGCCATGTCGGCTTCGGGGTCATATGCCCGCCAGCAGTACAGCACCAAGATGCTGCAGCGGATCGTGACCGACATCGAACAGGAACATCCCGAACTGCAGGGGCTTGCGCCGTCGCCCGGGCAGGCGAAGATCCCGCTGTTCAATCAGTGGCGCGACAGTATCGACGCCACGTGGGAAGTGGACCTGTGGGGGCGTGTGCGTCGCCAGTACGAGGCCGCGGCCGCATCGGCGCAGGTAACGCAAGAAGCACGGCGCGGCATGCTGATTTCGCGCCAGGCGGAGGTTGCACGCGATTACATGGACCTGCGCGCGACGCAGGAACAGTTGCGCATCGTGATGGAAAACCGCGATGTGGCGCAACGTATGCTGGACCTGAACCAGCAGCGTTATGCCCACGGGATGAGCAGCGACCTGAATGTCGAACGTGCCCGCGCCCAGCTTGAGGCGACGGTGGCGCGCATGCCCCAGCTTGAGCAGCAGCTTGCCTCCCAGGTCAATGCGCTGAGCATGCTCATGGGGGAACCGCCGCGCGCGCTGTCCGACAGGTTGCTGGTGGCGTCGGCCATCCCGCCCGTCCCGCCTGCCGTGCCGATTGGCGTGCCGTCCGAACTGGCCCGCCGCAGGCCCGACATCCGTCGCGCCGAAGCCAACCTGCACGCCGCCACCGCACAGGTGGGCGAGGCCGTGGCCGAGTTTTATCCCCGTGTGACGATCAATGCCGGGTTCGGTTTCGAATCGCTGTCATTCCGCGATATGGGGTTCTGGAATGCAAAGGCATGGAATGTCGGCCCGTCGATTACGCTGCCGCTGTTCCAGGGCGGACGCCTGCGCGGGCAGCTTGAATTGCGCAAGTCCGAACAGAAAGAGGCAGCACTTGCCTATCAGCAGACGGTGCTACAGGCCTGGCATGATGTGGATAACGCGCTGACCGCCTATACGGATGAGCAGCGCCATCATGACTTCCTCGCGGCACAGGTGGAGGCGACCCGGGCTTCCCTGCGTCTGGCGCAGGACCAGTATGCGCAGGGGCTTGTGACCTATCTTTCGGTGCTTGACGCGCAACGTCAGCTCCTGTCGTCACAATCCGAACTGACGACCAGTACGGCGGCGATTTCCGCCAACCTCGTGCGGTTGTACAACGCCCTTGGCGGCGGGTGGGAGACGACATATCCCCTGCCCACGCCAAAGCACGGCGCGACGACGAAAAACCCTGTGACTAACCCGGTGACTACTCCTGCGACAACGCCCGTCGCCGCCTCCTCCACACCCGGCGGTGCCCCGACATCCACCCCCCCAATACCGGGTGCGCCGACGTCGGGCCGCACACCGGCATAGCGGCAAAAAGACCATGATCGTGCGGAAATGCTTGGCGTGGTCTGACCGTGCCTGATATAAGCCGCGCGGTTCCGCCCTGCCGGTCCCGACGCGGGGGCCGCATGCCGGAACCGAGGTGCAGGGACCAGTTGATATGCTTACATTGCCACCCGACTATCATCCCTCGGAATCCGAGGAATTCATGAATCCCCTCCAGGTGGAATATTTTCGCCACAAGCTGTTGCGGTGGCGCGGGGAACTCCTGAAGGAAGCGGACGAGACATTGGCCAGCCTGTCTGAAGGCGGCATTCACGAAGCCGACATCACCGACCGCGCCAGCGTGGAAACCGACCGTGCGCTGGAGCTGCGCACCCGTGACCGCGCGCGCAAGCTGATTACCAAGATCAATCAGGCGTTGCAGCGGATCGAGGCGGGGACCTATGGCTATTGCGAGGAAACAGGCGAGCCGATTGGCCTGAAGCGGTTGGAAGCGCGCCCCATCGCCACCCTGTCGATCGAGGCGCAGGAGCGTCACGAACGTATGGAAAAGATCCATCGCGACGATTGACGATACCTTTTCCCACCCTGCGTTGGCACAAGATGCACAAAATCCCATGAAAGGGGTTGCAACGTAGGGCGGGAAAAGCTACCAACCGCCCACGGCGTTGCTGCTGTAGCTCAGTGGTAGAGCACTCCCTTGGTAAGGGAGAGGTCGACAGTTCAATCCTGTCCAGCAGCACCACGAATTTCCCAGTAAAAATAATAAAAAACAGCCATTTCTGGTGTGTTTCCGGCTTCTTGCATCTCAGGTGCCGGTCCGGGCGTTTGCGTGCGTGCCGCCTGATTCGATGCCAGTTCCCTGATTGCCATGGCAAAGTCGGTAGAGCGGTTTCAGGCCATGCCGGGTAGGGTGGGGCAGATGTCCACCACCTATGATCTCATCCTTATAGGCGTCAGTTTGGCATAGCCGGTGACCGGTCCTGATCTCGCTCCAGTCTCCGTCCAGTTGCAGTTTTAATAGATCCCTGTGAGCGCAGTAATGCCAGGTCGCCCATGTGTGGCGAAGACTGTGCGGCATATGGTCAGGCACGAAAAAACGGCGTGCAGTTTTCTGCCCGCGCGGAACCCATTCCCGCACATGACCCGGTAGTCCAGCGCGATGACATGCGCCGGACCAGCCTGATTTTATCTGGCCGCCATACTGCCGTCCGGTATCGTGATATCGATCCCCCAAATGATGCGGGGGCAAGGCGGAAAATGGCGGTGAGCGCATTGGCACAGCCGCACCGTTCCCGGCGAAATGTCTGGGAAAAAACATGGCTGTAGTAGCCTGATCGCCATCCCGACATATGGATCAGTCAGACAGGCGGCCCCTTCGCGGGTCGCTGCGCCCGCCATTCGTGGCGCGCCAGCGATGGGGAGCGATCGCGAATTCTGCCCCCCACACATTGACCCGCATCGCCTCATCACATCGTCCCGCCGCTTGGTGCGTCAGCACGGCGGGTGACTTGTGTGGCATCGCGCTACACCATACACGCCCTGAAAGACGTCACATTTTGGGAACGGGATGCCGAACTGGCGATTTTTATCATTCCATATCAATGGATTGCGTCGAAAGAGGGGGGATAATCATGGGCGCTTCATGACTATCCCCCTTGGCGGCCTTTGTTATTTCTTCTCATCTGTTGAGGCGGCAACCTGATTGGCATGGTGCGCCGCATAGGATGCCGTCCGTGACATTGCGCCAAATTGCGCCGTATGGACGGGCTGCGGCTCAATGCCCTGACGCGCAGTGACACTGTCCGGTGGTGTCTGATGCGGGTCGTGGGCGCACGCGCCAAGGGCAATGATGGTGGTGAGCAGGGCAAGCTTTTTCATTTTATGTCCTTGGTGATGGGTCATCGGGGAGGCTGCTTGCTGTCCCTTCCCGAGTCTGTTCCTGACAGCCGTTTCGAATCACAGCGCATTCCATAACAGGGCGTTCCATAATTGTGGACACATGGTTGTTCCTGGCCAATTTTTTCAGGGGCGCGTGCGTGCGGTCCGGGGCCGGTCGGAGTGCTGGTGGTCATCGGATGCTGCGTCCACTCCTTGAATTTAGCAAGACGTCCCACGATCCTGACCTGTGTGGATCGATTGCGGATCAGGCCTCATGCTTTGTCAGGCCGGGGAACACGCAGATGGATCATTGGCGCGTCCTGACAGGGTTATACGGATATTATGGTTAAGAGGCGGTTTGAAAAGTAAGGACCAATAACGCACTGAAATCATAAAGGTTTTTGGTGAATCTTTTTCCAGAAAGCTTCAGAAGACGCCACTTTTTTGAAAAAAGGCGGCACCCCAAAACTTTTCTTTTTTATCACTGATTTGTTTTCAAATACTCTCTCATGGATACCAACGTTATAAAGCCGCACAGACGCCATGACCCGTTCTGCATCCTGCGCCCGGCGTGAACTGCGCGGATGATGGGGGCTGACGTCCCCTCCGTTTTGCCATGGCGGGGATTGGAACAAGATATGGGATTGGGGAGGGGATGTGTTTTTGCCCCGCGTCATGCCCCATGTCGTGCTCCGCGTCGTGTCGTGGGGCACGATCAGTGCCATGCCTGTGCGGTGCAGGCATCATGGCCGTGTGCATAGGAGCATGTGCATAAAAAGCTTCATGCAATCGTCACACCACCCCCATGGGGGGACTGCTATGGAACCGGTGCCCGCACTGTTGCAGGCCATAGTCAGAGGTGTCCGGATCATGAAAACGAAATCCGATTGCCCCCCGAAACCTGCCTGCGATCCCCATGAAGAATGGCGACTTGCCCTGATCCACGCATGGAAGAACAGGCGCGGCTACACCCGTCCGACCGATGCGGCATATCATGTGTTTGATGAGGATTTCATCCTCGACGAATTCTGACCCGCGCGGGTTGGGGATGTCCGTGTCCTGACGGCAGGGATGTGATCCGCAGGGCGTGTCATGGGGGCGGGGGCGTTTTCCGCCACTCCGCCCCGGCCATGCCCCGGTCATGCGCCCTGTCATGTGCCACTTACTGGCGTTCGTGCTGCGTGGGGTCGTCCCCATCAGGCCGCAGCCGGATCGGCCTTGTGGTTATTGCTGCTGCGTCGTGCCGGGCGTCGCGGAATGGTATTTCTGGCGTGTATGGCCATGCCATGTCTGACCGTTATGGATCTTGCCCGATGATGGCGTGGCCCCTGTTTCCGCGTTGCCTGAATTGGGTGGTGGCTGTGTCCCGGGCTGTTCGGTCACGGTGCGTGGGTTATTCCACAGCTTGTCCGATGGATTGACGCGGTTGCCACTGCTGTCCGTGGCGGAGGGCGGGTTCCGTCCGACTTCCGATGCCGCCGAATTCGCCGTGGGCGCGGGTGGGGTGGCGGGTTGCGCAAGGGCCAGTGCGGGAACACCAGCCAGGGTGGCCAGCACGCAGATGGAACGGAAGTGGATTTTCATGATGTTTCCTTTTTTGCGTAATGCCGATCGGTATCAATTCCAACAGGCCGCGTGCAAAAAGGTTGCGTGCCTGTCTGTCTGCGCCACACGATGTCACGTGTCATGGCGGGGCGGGAACAGGATGCGCCGGTTTGACCGTTCGGTACAAACCCCCACGGGCAGAACCACCGAATCCCATGGGGCATGGTGAACAGGGGGCAGCCTGAACGCCCTGCCTGAATGTCACAGGCCCCGGCATGCAGGCGGTCATGCCGGGGCAGGGATATGTTCATGTGGTTGCCTTCATGCGGTCGTATTCATTCGTCCGGTCCGGTTGTCTCCCCCTTGGAGGGTGGGTCGCTGGCGGGAAAGCTGTCTTCCAGCGCCTCGTCCCGGTCATGGTCTTTTTCGCTGTCCGGTTTGGGGACGGGTTTTTCGGAATCGTATTTCGTGTCCGGCATGGGGATGTTTCCTTTTCCTAATGCGGACTCCCTCAACAATGCGTCCGGGCCGGAGTTCCGGGCAGATGGCATCGTCCAGCAGATTTGCAGCGGCAGCGGCGTGGGGTGCGGGTCATCTATTGGCGGCGGGTCTTCGTCCGGTCCCGGTGGGGATGTCGGGGGCATGGGTACGCCGGGCGGCATCGGTGGCACCGGCGCGGGGCATGGGGGCTGTTCAAGCCGTTTCAGGCGGTGTGGGGCACGGGCAGGGCACATGTCTGTTCTCCCTTGGGGGGACAAGGGTGGCAACGAAGCCCCCTGTGGCGGGTTCCCGATGGGCTGTGCGCCCAAAAAAAATCGCCGGGCCCATGGGAAATGGGAACCCGGCGATCTGGCGTGGATGAAATCCATATTCTGGAATATATGGTAAAAATTAAAGTAATTATTTAAAAAATTCGCAATATCACCAAACTGAAATAATAAAAGTTTTTGGTAAAGCTTTTTTCAAAAAGCTTTGAAAGACATCGCATTTCAAATGGAAAAACAATCAATCAATATTTCCCATTCCCTATCAGGGAGGGGTGTTCAAACAGCCTCTTGAATCATCCCATTTGCAGGGAATGGAAAAAATCTTCAGGTTTTTTAATGTGTTTTGAAAATCCGATGTATTTAGAAAATTACGGGAAACACATTCACCAAAAATCTTTCCTATGCCTATGGGAGTCTGCCCCTTATTGTCCCGGCATTGTTCTGGAACATGCAAAATGCCGGGTAAGGATTTTTTCAGAGAGTGTTTGAAAATAACTTGTTGATAAAAAAACAAGAAAAGTTTTTGGGTGCTGCCTCTTGATCGAAAAAGGCGGCGTCTTCTGCAGCTTTTTGGAAAAAGCTTCACAAAAAACCTTTATAATTTCAGGATGTTATCAAGAATGACTTTTCAAACAGTCTTTCAGAAACCCGCACAGGATGTTTCCTGAACGGCAGGGCAGGCACTCTGCGCATCTTGCGTGGCGCAGAGTGCCGCGGCATCTGCCCTTAATCCAGCCGGATCGAGGGGCGCACGAATACATCCAGCCAGTCCACAAGGCACGAAACGAGGCCCCGGAATGTGCCGTAAAGTTCGAACTGGTGCTGGCGATACAGCATCAGGTGAACCATGCGTGCGCTGATGCCCTTGAGCCATCCGCCACCGAACACCTTGCCACCGGGGAAGGTGCCCCAGCCATTGTAATCGCCCAAGGCGACGACCGCGCCCTTGTTATTGAAGGCAAAGGGCTGCAACTGCCCGCCATTGATCCAGCGCGGCATGTAGCGCGCAAGGTGGTGCGCCTGCTGGCGGGCGACCTGTGCGGTGGGGGCCACCGGCTTTTCCGCGATGAAGGCGCAGTCGCCCATGGCGAAGATGTTGTCATCTTCGAGAAGCTGCAACGTGGGCCGCACCTCCAACTGTCCAGAGCGCGACAGTTTCAGCCCGGCGAACCTGCGCGTCACGTCCGGTGCCTTCACGCCTGCCGCCCATACACGCAGGGTGGCGGGAATGCGCGTGCCGTCCTTGAGCAGGAAGCCCTTTTCATCCGCGCCGCTGACCATGGCAGAGGTCTGGACCGTCACACCGATCGCCTCAAGCTGTTTTTGCGCGGCGGCGGATACGGATTCAGGGAAAGCAGGCAGGATGCGTGGCCCCGCCTCCAGCAGCGTGATCTTCAGCGTGGGCGGCTTCTTGCCAAAGCTGTAGAGCGAGGCGAGGTCCAGCGCCTTGTGCAGTTCGGCCGCCAACTGCGTGCCGGTCGCCCCGCCGCCGACGATGGCGATGTCAAGTTCCTCGTTATTGCCAAACGCCTTGAGCAGTTCCATGCGGAAACGTTCGTTAAAGCCGTTGGCCTCGACAAGGTTGTCGATGAACAGGCAGTGCTGCGCCACGCCGGGGGTGCCGAAATCATTGGCGCGGCTGCCGATCGACAGCACCAGCGCGTCGTATTCCAGCGTGCGTTCCTCCAGGATGACCTCGCCCGAGGGTTCGACCACGGGGGCAAGCGTGATGGATTTGGCCGCGCGGTCCAGGTCAGAAATCTCGCCCGGCCAGAAATCGAAATGATGGCGGCTGGCCTGCGACAGGAAACTGATGCGGTCATTTTCGTTGGCGGCCGTGCCTGCGGCAAAACAATGCAGCATCGGCTTCCACACATGGGCAAAGCTCTTGTCGACCAGCGTGATTTCCGCGCGCCCCGACCTGCCGATGGAATCGCCCAGACGCGTTGCCAGCGCCAGGCCCGCGATACCACCGCCGACAATCACCACCCGAAACTTTTGTGCCATCCTCTGCCTCTTTCACCCCTGCCGCACAGTGTCCCGGCCCCGTGGGAAAAACCCTGTCGCATTCCTGATATATCAAAACTGTTCATGTCATGCGCCCTCCATGCCGGTGCAGGGGGGCACAAGACGGCAACGGCCGACCCGGAAAAACAACCGGCCCGGCCGCACCGCCTGCGCATCATGCCGTGGCGGCCTTCACCGCCACGACCCGCGATCAGAAGAAGCCGAGCTTCTTTTCGCTGTAGCTGACCAGAAGGTTCTTGGTCTGCTGGTAATGTTCGAGCACCATCTTGTGGGTCTCGCGTCCGATGCCGGACTTCTTGTAACCGCCGAACGCCGCATGCGCGGGATAGACGTGATAGCAGTTGACCCACACGCGACCGGCCTCCAGCCCACGACCCACGCGATAGCAGGTGTTGGCGTCACGGCTCCATACGCCTGAACCCAGGCCGAACGGGGTGTCGTTGGCGATGGCCAGCGCTTCTTCTTCCGTCTTGAAGGTCGTCACGGCCAGAACCGGGCCAAAGATTTCCTCCTGGAAGATGCGCATCTTGTTGTTGCCCTTGAACACGGTCGGCTGCACATAGCACCCCTTGTTCAGGTCGCCGCCCAGGTCGGGACGCGCGCCACCGGTCAGCAGTTCTGCGCCTTCGTCCTTGCCGATGTCGATATAGGACAGGATCTTTTCCTGGTGGCCGTGCGAATTCTGCGCGCCCATCATGGTGTTCGGATCAAGCGGGTTGCCCTGGCGGATCGCCTTGATGCGCGGCAGGGCGCGTTCGATGAACTTCTCATAGATCGATTCATGGACCAGCGCACGGCTGGGGCATGAACAGATCTGGCCCTGGTTCAGGGCGAACATCGTAAAGCCCTCGATCGCCTTGTCCAGGTAATCATCGTCATGGTCCATGACGTCGGCAAAGAAGATGTTCGGTGACTTGCCACCCAGTTCCAGCGTCGCGGGGATCAGGTGTTCGGCCGCCGCATGGGCGATCATCTTGCCCGTGGGGGTGGAACCGGTGAACGCGATCTTGGCGATGCGGTCGCTGTTGGACAGGGCGGCGCCCACGTCCTTGCCCAGGCCGTTGACGATGTTCAGCGTGCCGGGCGGGAACAGGTCCCCGATCAGTTCCATCAGCACGAGTATGCTGGCGGGGGTGCTTTCGGCGGGCTTCATCACGACGCAGTTGCCGGCCACCAGCGCGGGGGCGAGCTTCCACGACCCCATCAGCAGCGGGAAGTTCCACGGGATGATCTGCGCAACAACGCCCAGCGGTTCGTGGAAGTGGTAGGCAATGGTCGTTTCCGTGATCTCGCTCAGGGTGCCTTCCTGCGCGCGGATGCAGCCTGCAAAGTAACGGAAATGGTCAATCGCCAGCGGGATGTCGGCGGTCAGCGTTTCACGGATGGGCTTGCCATTGTCCCATGTCTCGGCCCGGGCGAGCAGGTCGAGGTTCTGCTCCATGCGATCAGCAGCCTTGAGCAGGATCAGCGCACGATCGGCGGGGGAGGTATGGGCCCACGCGGTCTTTGCCTTGTGCGCGGCATCAAGGGCGAGTTCCACGTCAGCGGCGGTGGAGGCGGGAACTTCGCAAAGCACGCGACCATCGACCGGCGAGGTGTTCGTCAGGTAATGGCCTTCGATCGGCGGCAGCCACTTGCCACCGATATAGTTTTCATAACGAGCCTTGAACGGCGGCTTCTCGGTCGTGTAATCGGAAGACATTTGTCATGTTCCCTTGTGGTTTTATTGTCGCCCGGCATGTATTCCATGGGAGTATGAAATACAGTTCCGTGGCGAACCAATCGTCCGGCGTTGCCGATCCCGGCGCAGGGGCACCTGATACCCGTATCCCGAACCCGTATCGCGACAAGGGAACGCGATGGGGGCATTCATGTGCGGAACCCTGTTTTATTTCTGTTATGGCATTGGTTGCTTGGACTTCTGTACCGGGATGAAATATTCGCGCATTTTCCACCCCGGTCTGCCGGTATCAGGGATCGGCGAGGAAAGAACAAAACCGCCGGATACAGCGGAATGTCTATATCCATCCGTATATAGATAAATTGTGATCCGCAAGCGCGACAAATATCACGTATCCGTGATCCAGGCACCGAATGTCATAATGCGACCTGTAAAAATCTATATATAACAATATGTTATAAATTAATTGTTTTCCGTATTTTCAATAAATGAAACATGATGAAAGAGCAGTTGCATAAAAGAGCAGCCGTGACAGGGGGGGGATCACGCGTTCTGGCGCCACAGGCCCGGGGTGGATGGTATTTGCGTGGTTGACAGGGTGCCATCCCCGATAAAGGAGGACTTCCCCCCGCCGGGCGCATGCAGGGCGTGTCAGAAAGGGGGAGGGAAAGCTTGGCCGGAATTGTGCAATATCCAGCCGGATTCTGGAACAAACGGGTTTCAGGGCGGCGTTTCGTGCAAAATCGGTGCAGGGGCGTGGCATGCACGGGACACGGGGCGCACGGGCATATGGATGGGGCTGACGCTGGCGGGGGCATGCGGTATCACGCGCAGGACCGACCAGATTGCAAGGAAGCAGGCAATGACCCAGCAGATCCCGACCCCCGCCACCACAGAAGACCCCACCGCACAGGGGAAGGCCGCCGCCGTGCGGGGGGAGCCGTTGATTGAAAATCCGTTCAAGGAAGACACCCCCGAATTCGCACAATGGTCGGCGGGATGGTGGAGCGTGCGCGAAAATGACGGTGATGAAGATCCGCTAGATCAGGTATGACGCGCGGTTCCCGGTTTTTTCGTGGTGGAAGACGACGGATGTATCGTGGGGTTGTTTCCAGAAAATGGATGATGATCCAAAGGGGTTTTGAAAAAAATACCCTTATGCCCGTCGTCATTGTGTCACGTGCATTGTGTCACGTGCGCGGATTACATTGATGTGACTTCATCACGTTGTTACCACATCCGTGTTGTATGGTTATTCAGATGTGTCATTAATAACGAACAGTAACCGCTGTTTTCCCAAACGGTTGTGACTGTTCTCAGGTTGGCGGCACTCCTTCGGGGGTGTCGCCTTCTGTGGTGCCGGGCATGTCTTTACTGTTCCGGCGGCCTGATCTGCCTTGAAATAAAGACCTGTCCGTTGTGATTGTGGGCAGGGGGGCGCGCAGAATATTCCCCCGGACAGATTCTTCTGGTCGCTTTTGCCATCAGGCGACCAGTGCGCCACTGGTTTGTCCGTCCTTTCCCAACATGACCACATAATATCGCCGCAGTGCCGCCCGGTATCCCGCTATCCCGGCATGTGCCCGCGCCAACGGCCGATCATGTGCCTGCCCTGTCATGGACCATCATTCGCGATATCGAGGTCGAACGGAACCTGTAACCCGGCCGGTTCGACCTGTCGGGTTATGAAATGTGCAAGTTGCAGCAGGTGCTTAGAGACCGTTTGAAACGTCAGGCGCGATAACATACTGAAATGATAAAGGTTTTTTGTGAAGCTTTTTCCAGAAAGCTTCGAAAGACGCCGCCTTTTTCGATCGAAAGGTGGCACCCAAAAACTTTTCCTGTTTTTTATCAATGAGGTGTTTTCAAACAGTCTCTTACCGGCGGCATGCGTATGTTGCGCCGGTGTGTGGAGGTGATTTTGCGCGAACAGGACCGTTACTGGGCCTGGGCGTAAAGGACGGAAATCCGGCATGACAGGACCGTCATGCCCCTGCGGGCCGGATTGTAATATGCATCCCCCCACCCCATATCCGCCACGTCATCAGAAGGCGTGTGGGAACGTTTTTCAGCAGGCGTCACAGGGGCGTTGTTGGTAAAAAATGCCCGCATCAGGAAATCTTGTTATTTCTGTCAATCAGTTATTTAAAAAACAGGTGCGCATGGGGGGCGGGAATGTGATTGATCGTGATCTGCAGGTTGAAATGCTGATGTCCATGCAGGCGGCAGGCGGGACGGTTGCGGTACAGACCCCGCCCGGGGCGGATGAACAGAAATGCGCGCGCAACCTGCTCGACCTTGAATTGCAGGGATTCTGTACTGGTGGCGTGTCCGCAACGGCACAGGGATTTCGCATCATGGGCGAAAGCACCATCACCGATGCAGGACGCCAGTTTCTGGCCCGACCGGAAAATGTGCAGATTACGATGAAGGGGCCTGACATGGTGGCGGCCCTGCGGCAACGTATCCTGAATGATCCCGCTTTGTCGGAAGAAAAGCGGCGCGACCTGCATGCCGCACTGGATTCGATGCACCCGCTGACGCTGACGGCGCTTGGGCGTGATCTGCTGGGCGCCGCGATTGAGGACGGGCCGCATGCCATAGCACTCCTGCGCAGGCATTCGGGCATCTGACCTGCACATCCCGGACGGCCCACGGGGCATGGGGGCTGCGTGCGTCGGGGCTGCGTGCGTCATCCATATTGGCGGAGTCCCGGTGTGGACCCGTCTTCAAAATTGATGACATAAGATTGCGCTCGGCCCATTCTGGCGGTGCCGCCCCGCACCCGTGTCATGGCTGCAATGTTTCAGCACAGGACGACATGCCAGCGGGTGCGAAAGATGTCGCGTCATCGTGACCAGTACCCCGCCGGGGGGCGGGGGCAGTGGCGGCATGTCGCATATAATCTTGATTCCACGGGATAAATCCCGGTGGCGCACAGCCTGCGGCATAGGCACAGATACCGGGAAACAACAGTTCCACGATGCCGCCACAGCCATTGTGCAATTTAGGGCATAAACCCTAACCGCCTGAAATTATATGGGAAAATGGTGCCGACACTCGGAATTGAACCGAGGGCCTACTGATTACGAATCAGTTGCTCTACCCCTGAGCTATGTCGGCGAAAGTTGAGCGCTTGATATCCGACGTTTAACGCGGATGCAATATGCCAAATGCGCCATTCCTCAATTTAATTCGCGTTGTATGCTGTGTCCGGCATGAGAACATTCATCAAGACCCTTCCCGCCCGGCTGGGCTGTCATTCGTCCGGGACCGCCCATAATCCTGTGGTGCGGCACCTGCGTGTCATTGGCGGCCTGGCGGAATGCCCCGGTTGCGGACTGTACCAGCATGTGCCCGAATTACAGCCGGGGCAGCTTGCAACCTGCCCGCGCTGTGGGCAGCACCTGCAACGGCGCAGGCGCACCGCCCCCCTGGCGGCGCCGCTGGCGTTCTGCATCAGCTCGGCTGCGTTCTACCTTGCGGCGCTGGCGTCCTCGCTCATGACACTCAATGTCTATGGGCGCGAACGCACGGTGGACCTTCTGACAGGACCGATGGAGCTGATGCACGAAGGCTGGGGGGAGGCCGGGTTGCTGGTGGGGGCGGTGACGATCATGGCGCCCGCCGTGGCCATCGGCCTGATGTTCGCCATCCTGTATGCGGGCACGCGCCCGACCCTGCCGAACTGGGCGCCGGGCATCCTGATCTGGTATGAAAAGCTGCGGCCATGGTCGATGGTGGAGGTTTATATCCTTGGCATCTTCGTCGCCTATACCAAGCTGACGGATATGGCGCATGTCGATGTCGGCCCGGCGGTGTACCTGATCGGTGGCCTGATGCTGACGATGGCGGTCAGCGATTCGACACTGGATACCGAACGGATCTGGAAACATCGCCCGGTGGATTCACTGACGCGCATGGATGACGGGGCGGTGGTGGAAATCGCGCATGTCCATGTGGATGATGTCGGCATGCCGCCTGTCGAACGCCTTGTCGCGTGCCCGTCATGCGGGCTGGTGGGGGAGATGGAACACCCCGTCAGCAACCTGCGCTGTGTCGGGGCGTGTCCGCGCTGTGGCCACAGTGTCTGGCGGCGCGCACCTGAATCGCTGACGCGCACGACGGCCTATCTGATCGCGGCGGTCGTCTTTTACATCCCGGCCAACCTGTATCCGGTCATGACCTTCATGCGCATGGGCGGCGGGAGCGGGCATACCATCATCGAAGGGGCGCTCGAACTCTGGAGCGATGGAATGATCCCCCTGTCGCTGCTGGTCTTTTTCGCCAGCATCACGGTCCCGATGCTCAAGATCGCTAGCCTGGCCACCATGGTCATCATGACATGGCGCGGGTCACGGCGCGGGCTGGCGCAGCGTACGCGCCTGTTCCGCGTGGTTGATATGGTGGGGCGGTGGTCGATGATCGACGTTTTCATGATTTCCATCCTTGTGGCGGTGGTCCGTTTCAACGCGATGGCCACCGTGACCGCCAATGCCGGAATGGTCGCATTCGCCGCCGTCGTGGTGCTGACGCTGTTTGCGGCATGGAGCTTTGACCCCCGCATCATGTGGGACGCGGCTGGCATGAACGGCAGGCTGGTCGATGGCCTTCCCCGTGCCGTGCTGAAGATGCATGACACCGACACCGACACCGCGCAGGGGCCGTCGCGTCCCGCACAAACATCCGCGGCGGCCCCCCGCCCCGCTGCCAACATGGAGCCGAACCAGGCGTGAACGATACCCCGAACGATCCCCGCAACGGGCGCTCGCCCACCCCCATCGCGCAGTCCGATACGCGCACATACCGGTTTTCCGTCATATGGCTGGTGCCCCTCGTCGCCCTGCTGATTGCGGGCTATCTTGGCTGGCGGGGGCTGACGACGCGCGGCCCGGTGATCACCATCACCTTCGACACCGCCGATGGCCTGACCAGCGGCCAGACGGAGGTGAAGAGCAAGTCGGTCTCTCTCGGCACGGTCGAATCGATCCGGTTGAGTGATGACCTGCATCATGTGGAGGTGGGCGTGCGCATGACATCCGCCGCATCGCGCATGATGACCAGTAACGCGCGGTTCTGGGTGGTGCGTCCCCGCATCAATGGCGCCAGCATCACCGGCCTGGAAACCGTGATGTCCGGGGCCTATATCGCCATGGACCCCGGTGAGCCGGGGGGACGCCACACCACGTTCTTCAAGGGGCTGGAATCCCCGCCCGGTGTGCGGTCAGACCAGCCGGGCCATACCTATACCCTGATGACGCCCACCCTTGGTTCCATCGGGCAGGGCGCACCGATTTTCTTTCGTGATGTCGTCGCGGGCGAGGTGCTGGGCTATACCCTGCCGCCGGGCGGGCGCGGGCCGATCAAGGTGCAGATTTTCGTGCATGCCCCCTATGACCAGTATCTGCGGACCGATACGCGTTTCTGGAACGTATCGGGCGTGCAGGTCGGATTGGGCGCTGGTGGCCTGAAGGTGAAGCTCCAGTCGCTTCAGGCGCTGCTGTCGGGTGGCATCGCGTTCGCGCCACCCGATGCGCGGGACGAACATCTGGTGCAGGCCAGTTCGGACAGCGTCTTTCGCCTGTATGACAGTCAGGAAGAGGCCGATGCCGCCGGTTATCGCGAACGCATCCCGCTTGTCACCTATCTTACCAGTCCTGTCGCGGGCCTGACGAAGGGCGGGCGGATGACCATGTTCGGCATTCAGGTCGGCATGATCGACGATGTAAAGCTGCTGGTTGACCCCCATACAGGACAGGCGCGCGTGCGCGTGGCGATGGAGCTGCAACCCGAACGCGTGCTGAACGATCAGGAGGTTCCCGCCGACGCCCTGCGCAGCCTGCTGCATATGCAGGTGGCCAACGGGCTGCGTGCCTCGGTACAGAGTGCGAGCTTCCTGACCGGCGAATCCGAAATCGCGCTGACCTTCGTCAAGAACGCGCGGGCCGCCACCATGACACAGGAAGGCGACGCGCTGGTCCTGCCGGGGCAGGCGGGCGGCATGGCGGGCATCATGGATTCGGTGTCCACCATCACGGACAAGGTCGCGGCGATGCCGTTGACGCAGGTGGGCGAAAACCTGAACAACCTGCTGGCCCACGCGGATGCGCGCATCAACAGCGCGGACATGCGGCAGGGGCTTTCGTCGTTGCGGGCGTCCATGGAAAACCTGCAGGTGATTTCCCACGATGCACGCGCACAGATGCCCCAGCTTCTGGCAGGGCTGGACACCACGCTGAAGAACGCGAACTCGCTACTGTCGAGCTATGGTGGCGATACGGATTTCCAGCGCAACCTGCAACAGATGGTCGTACAGCTTAACGAAGCGGCGCGTTCGCTGCGGTTCCTGTCCGATTTCCTTACCCGCCATCCCTCGGCGCTGATTACTGGACGATAATGCGATGACCCAGCCCTTGAGCATCCTGCCCTTTGCGCCTGCACTGCGCCGCGCGGCACTGGCGCTGGCGGCTGCGACCCCGCTGCTGGCGGGTTGCGGTTCGTCGGACCCGACGCTCTACAGCCTTGCCCCAACGCAGGGCAGCACCGTGGGACAGGCCCCGGCCGTGATCGAGGTTCGCACCCCCGGCGTGCCGCCCACGCTGGACCGCGATCATATCGTGGGCCAGCAGGCGAATTACAGCCTGACCACCCTGTCCGGTGCGGCGTGGAGCGAACCCCTGTCGCAGATGATTGGCGAAACCCTGACCGCCGACCTGCAACAGCGCCTGCCCGGCAGCAGCATTTTTGCGCAGAATAATGCGACAAGCATGCCGGCAAAGGCTTTTGTCGAACTTGACGTGACGCAGTTCGCCCGCGATGCGTCGGGGCAGGTGCGCCTGTCAGGCACCCTGTCTGTCCACCGCGCCGGCGATGCGCAAGGCGGCACCGCACAGGCCTTTATCCTGACGACACCATCGGGCGGCGGGGCGGTGGCCATGGTTGCGGGGCTAAGCCAGCTTCTGGGGCAGGTGGCCGACAGTGCGGCGCAGCGTCTTCAGACATTGCCCCCCGAAGAAGCACCGCATCACGCCAGGTGAAGGCATGTTATGCCATCCGCGCGCTGCCCGCCCCCGGCAGTGCGCACTCCTTACCCCCTGACCTGTTTGATGAAGTTATGGTTTCCAAAGGGTAATACCCTTTGGTGGGGGGGCGGGGGCAACGCCCCCGCCTGCATTGCGGCAGCCTGTATGGGCGATGCGCGCGCAGCCCGCCTCCCGGCAGCCGCGCACTCCTTACCCCCCCGGATCTGTTTGATGAAGTCGCGGTTTCCAAAGGGTAATACCCTTTGGTGGGGGTTCGGGGGCAAC
>NZ_BANE01000023.1 GCF_000964405.1 Novacetimonas hansenii JCM 7643 | reverse complement strand
GATTTCAGGATGTTATCGAGCCTGACTTTTCAAACAGTCTCTTACAGGATGCACCACTGCCGCATCAGGTTGTGATAGATGTTCGTCAACCCCAAAACGGCGGGATCATGATCGCCAAGACGTTCACGCAAGGTGATGGTCTGCACATCCAGGTCGAACAGGATGCGCCGACGCGTTTCATCAGCCACCATCGACTGCGACCAGAAAAATGCCGCCAGGCGCGACCCACGCGTAACCGGGGTCACACGGTGCAGGACGGTCGTGGAATACAGCACCAGATCCCCTGCAGGCAGTTTTATTGCCTGTTCGCCCCCCGGATCGGACATGATCAGTTCCCCGCCATCATAATCGTCGGGATCGGACAGGAACAGGGTGGTTGAAACATCCGTGCGGATGCGCGTGTGAATGCCACCCGCATAAATCCCCCGGATGGCATTATCGACATGCGCGCCAAAGGACATCCCCACGTCATAACGGTTAAACAGCGGGGGGCTGACGCGATACGGCAACACCGCGCTGTTGAATGTTGCGTTACGACCAAGCGCACGCAGCACGATATCGCCAAGTTCACGACAGGCGGGGGAATCCTGCGGTAACTGTCGGTTGTTCTTGCTCTTGGCGGATTGTTGCCCGGCGGTTTCGCGTCCGTCCGTCCATTGCGCCGCACGCAGCGTCGCCTGACAGTGGGCAAGTTCCCCGGCATCAAGCAGTCCGGGCACATGTAACAGCATTCGACCTTATCCCCGCATCCGCGCACGCCCTGCCCCACTGGCCGATCGCCCCACGCAGCATGACAAGAAGAGGCTTACACAATCCGATGACAGTCATGAAGAAGTTTTTTGGCGATGTTTTCCAAAAAGCTTCGAAGAATGCCGCCTTTATGAAAAAAGACGACACCCGAAAACGCCTGTCATGAATATGGGCTTTTCAAGCCACCTCAATACTGGGCCGAGACATTGAACAGGAAGGACCGGCCGATGGAAGGCGTGACGCGGTTGGAAAACAGGCTGCCGTAATTCAGGCGGTTATCAAGGTTGTAGGCATTCATCGCCATGCGCCAGTGGTTATTGAAACGATGCGACACCATGGCGTCGAATTCCACCGTTGCCGGCGCACGCGCCGTATTGGCCTGATCCAGCCATACACCCTGCCGCCATGTCAGGCCGCCACCAACCGTCATGTTCCATGGCTTGTGCGGGGCAATTTCATAAGATGTCCATGCCGTTGCCTGATTATGCGGGACATACTGGATCTGTCCCCCCTGCTTGGATGTCGCAGAACCGGCCTTGGTGATTGTCGGATCATACAGCGCATACGTGCCATAGAACATCCAGTTCGGCAGCAACGTCCCAGAAATGCTAAGCTCCAGCCCCTGGTTGCGTTCCTGATCGCTGGTTGCGCTGATATCGCCGGTGTTGGGGTCTGTCTGGATCGAATTGCTCTTGTCCAGACGGAACAGCGCCGCCGTCATGCCGATCCGGTCATGAAAGGCACTGTATTTCGCCCCGATTTCATACAGTGAACTGCGTTCGGGCGCAGCGCTCTGGCTTTTGGCGGTCATCGGTTCGGAACTGTTGGTGACATACATGCTCAACGGTGTCGTGGACTGCGACCAGTTGAAATACACCATCAGGTTGCTGCGCGGTGTATACATGACGCTAACGCTGGGGTTGATGGTCGTCTCGTCCTGCCCATAATGGACATCGGGATATTTCGCGGTATTCCCGCCCGTCGCACTGTAATGACTGTTCCAGTTGTCCCAGCGGAAGCCCGCCTTGACCGACAGGTAATCCGTCAGCCACACCTGATCGGACAGGAAGAAGCCGACATCAAGCGCATCACTATCCTTATAACATTTCTTGCCCACACCGCTGATATTCACAAGGCGGTTCGGATACTGGTTACAATCCCCAAGCACAAGGCCGGGCACATACATCGACGGATTCAACAGGCTGGTGCTGGTACGGTTGCTGCCATAGGCATAGTTCTGTCGATGATCGGTGACATATTCGATATCAAACCCGCCGATGACCTCATGGCGGATACGACCTGTCTTGAAACGCGCCACCCCGGAAAAGACATCCTGTATTGACCAGTCGCTCTGGCGATAGGGTTCAGGACCACCGACACCACCATTACGCGCGACCTGCGCACTTGACGGATTTGCGGAAAAGAAATCCCGGTTACATGTCGCAGAAGGCACGCTTCCGTTTATCACATTGTTGGTATAGGCGGCGGTTCCGGCCGCCATGCTGGAACAGGCTTCCTGGGAGGCGGAGAAATAGCGATGGAAGATCCCGCCGCGCATGTCGTTATAAAGCGTCAGGATCGGACTGACCCGCGCCGTCAGGCGTCCCGTGATCATGTCGTCACTGGTGTTGTCCTGATCATAGGTCGTGCCATACCAGTTGGTACGCCGCACACCATATTCTGTTACCGGACGACCGATGGCCTGTCCGGGTTTATAGACGACAGGCACGCCATAATCAGGAATGCGGTTGTCGTTCTGATGGAAATATTCAAGGATGAACGACACTTTCTTGCCCAGGCCAAAGGCAATCGAAGGTGCAATGCCCCAGCGGTGGGAATAAATATAGTCGCGCCCGACAACATTGTTTTCATTCCCCATGCCCGTCAGGCGGAAGGCGATGCTGTTGGTCAACTGCTGATTGATATCCAGCGTTCCGCGATAGTACGACCCGCTTCCGCCCGAGAAATTGGCCTGATAGGCATTGCCAAGGTGCGGGGCCTTGGTGACGATGTTGATCGCCCCCCCCGTCGTGCCGTTACCGAATACTTCCGACGACGGCCCCTTGATAACGGAGACATGGTCGTAATCAAAACTGTCGCGCGTATAGACCCCGAAATCACGCAGGCCATTTTCATAGATGTCATTCTGCGACTGGAACCCGCGGATCAGGAACTGGTCCCCCGCCATGCCGCCTTCGCCCTCGCCCACTGATGCCGTGATGCCGGGGACGTTCTTCAATGCCTCGTCAAGCGACTTGACGTTCTGCTGCTGCATCAGGATCTGCGGCACGACATTGATGTTCTGCGGCGTATGCATCGCGTCATGCGGCATACGGCTAAGGCCAACCGACTGGCGCAACGCATTCATGGGGGATGCCGTCACCGTCGTATTGTCGTAACGATGGTCGGAAAAAACCCCGTCCGCATCCGGCTGTGCCGCGGTCGATGCGCTGCCGCCGGCCGCCTTGGTCGATTTGGTGGCCGTGGTTGCCGCCGTGCCCCCCGACGCGGTTGACGACGGGACGAATGATGTCCCTGTCATGACCGTGGCGGACGTACTGGCCGTCGTGCCGGCCGTGGCGCCATGCGCGGCCGAAGAACATGCAAGCGCCAATGTCGCGGTTGCCGCAGAAAATGGTCTCAAACGTCTGGGAGGGATCATGGGGGCCATCTTTGTTGTGCGAATAATTATTAATTAAACTTCCACTACTAGAAGTGATTCTGATTCGCAATGCAAAACCGTCATCATTCTGAAATAAGCCGCAACATGCCTCCCGACGCAGCCTGCACACCGCCATAAAAGTCAAAAATTCAGGAGGCTTCGTTTTATTCTGCCATTTTCAAAAAAAACGCCATGCCGCACAAAGCGGTCATGGCGTATCGCAACCGGGCCCAATGATACCAGGCACGCATGGCGGCCCGGGACAGTGTCCCAGCGCCCAGACACCCTGCGTACATCACGCAGATTTCCGACCGATGAATTCTTTAAAATCTATATATTTTCAAATATTTTCGAAATAATTTAAACACACATCCCACGCCCCCTTACAGGTCTGCGGTAAAGGAGAACTTGAACGTGCGCGGCAATCCTTCGAGCAGATAGCCATTGAAAGATGAAGACCAGTACCGGGTATTGGCGAGGTTATCGACACCAAAACGCAGTGTCAGCGGTTTATGGTCGGCGACGAACGTGTACCGCCCTGCAAGGTCAAAACGTGTCCAGACCGGCAGATGCAGCGTATTGGATGTATTGACCATCTGCTTGCCGGTATTGACGACACGCCCCACGACCGTCGCCCCCTTCAGGAACGGCAGGTCATATTCCAGATTTCCGTTGATGGTATAATTAGGAATGCCAATCGCGGTATGACCGTCCTGCAGCCCCCCAGCCGTGCGACGCAGGTCCGCATCAATTACCGTGCCCCCCCCGTTGAAACGCAGGCCCGGCAGGATCTGCCCATTGATGCTGAGTTCGATACCACGATTACGCTGCAACCCATCTTCGACATAGATCGACTGGCTGCTGGTACCGACGGATTTTGAATACGCATTGGGCTGCGAAATCTGGTACACCGCAAGCGAGGCGCTGAAACGGCGGGTTTCATATTTTGCGCCCACCTCATACTGCGTTGATTTATAAGGCGCAAAGACCTGACCCTGATTCAACGTGTCCGACGGCGCGGTCGGCCCCTGTGACAGGCCCTCGATCCGGTTGAAATACAGCGCCGTCTGGCGTGTGGGATGGATGACAAGACCCACAACCGGGGTAATCGCCCCCTCGTCATAATGCGATGTCACAGCCCCACGCCCCGATGCGGCATAACCATATCCGTCGATAAACATGTTCTGGTAACGAAATCCCCCCGTCAGGGCGACACGATCATGAAAAAATGACATCGTGTCAGAGAAAAAGAGGCTGTAAAGCCGCGTGCGGCTGATGGCCTGCGGGTTGTTGACATCACCCCCGCTGAAAGTATTGGCAAGCGGTGTGACCGCAGGGGTGCGATAAATATTCGTTGCAACAGAGGTCAGCGCCATGGAATAGGCGGTATCGGCCTCTTCCCACAGCGACGACCCACCGGCATTGATCTCATGCCGCACGGGCCCGGTACTGAAATGCGCGCGCACCCCGGCACGCAGGCTTTTGTTGGTCTGGACATAGGGCACATACATGCTGCCGATCGTGGCGGCCCCCGTGGCGGCATCGGTCACGGTGGGATTGGCGTAATCCCCCTTCTCATTCCCACCAAGGCCGCCGAATGCGCCATAGACCGTGATATGTTTCGAAAAATCATGTTCGACATTCAACTTTCCGAAAATATAGTTGAGATCGTTATAGGCCCAGCGCTGCCCGAAATTATGCGATGGCGCCACCGCCCGTGGCACCGCCGTCACCCCGGCCCCAAGGAAGATGGCCGGACGACCGCCATTCACCCCCTGATTCTGGAAATTCATATCCAGCGAAATGCGCGTCTTATCATCATGCCAGTCGAAATCGGCCCCCACGGCGGCGGAATGACGGCGTTCATGGTCGATGGAATCCTCTCCATCCTGTCCCGCCACATTCAGGCGAAAGCCAAACGCCTTGTCACGCCCGAAACGCCGCCCGAAATCCACGCTGCCACCGCCCAGGGCATTGCTGGTATAATCCCCCGTCACCCGCGTAATGGGGGTTTGCGTCGCGTGCTTGAACTCAAGGTTGATATTGCCGCCAATGGCCGACCCGCTGGGCGCCGCACCATTAAGAAAGGCACTGGCCCCGTTAAGCACCTGCACCTGGTCATAAAGCTGTGGCGAGACAAGCTGCCGGGGGGTGATGCCGTACAGGCCATCAATCGCCACATCGTCACCATTGACCGGAAAGCCACGGATGACAAACATTTCGGAAAAATTGCCATAGCCATAGGTCGTACGGACCGACGGGTCATTCTCCAGCACCTGACCAAGTGTCTGTGACTGCTGGTTCAGGATCATGCTGGCGTTATAGCTGCGCACGTTGAACGGCACATCCAGGCCCCGCTTGTTCCCAAGCGCGCCAAGGTTCCCACCGGTTGTCACTTCCATTTCATTACGCCGCTTGGCCGTCACGATGATTTTTTCGTCTTTTTGCGCGGCGTCGGATTTCGCGGTGTCGGAATTGTCATCACCGGCCGCGAATGCAGGCACGCAGGGCACAAGGCCACCAATAAAGATCATGGCCGCCAGCCTTGCGACATTGTTCCGGCAGTCAGGGAGCAGGCGGGCACATAACATCATCGGGGCCTCGGATAAAAGCATTTGCGTAGGAGGCCTGATATACGCAAGTGATAGTAAGTCGCAACATCAACACGGCTGTTATGACACGGTTTTCGCAAAAGGCAGCATTTTGTGGCATGAAGATCACATGCGAATGCGTCGCATTTATTTCATATCATGTAAACATGGGACCACCGTGAAGCACGACAAGGCAAAACTGCAATCCAGCCTCCGGGCCGACAGGTTCCGCAACATTCTTCTGTCCTGCGTGCTGTCCTATGTGGTTGCACGCCTTGTGGTGACGGATGCCGGGCTGTGGCATCCATCCCTGCCCGCAGATGCCACAGCCCTGGGCGAAATCATTGCCGTCGCGGGCCTGCCGGCCATGGTGCTGGCCTGTTTCGGCATGCGGACAAGGTATCGCGGATTTACCATGGTCTGTGCCACAGGCTGTGTGGCGGTATTGTGCCTTGTGGTGTTGGCGTGATGCGCGAAACCCCGATGCGCGAAACCCTGCGCACACGGATGGGATGGCTGCATGCCTGGGTGGGGTTCATATGCGGGCTGGTACTGACATGTATCTGCGCCACCGGCACGCTTGCGGTTTTCGATACGGAAATAACACGATGGATGCAGCCAGAAATCCGTATCCCTACCGGCACGTCCCCCACCGATACAGCACTTGACGCGGCGGCGGCAAGTGTGCGCGAACAACAGGCGCGTGGCGTCTTTGCATTCCTGAACCTGCCTTCCGCACGGGCGCCCGCACTCGAAATCCTGCATTATGACGGACATGAATTCGTGGGCGACATGCTTGATCCCCGCACGGGCGCCCTGATTGCGACGCGCGCCACGACGGGGGGGAAATTCTTCTATAATTTCCATTACAGCCTGCGCGGCGGGGGAACGGTGGGGGTGGGTATTGTCAATATCCTTGCGCTGGGACTGCTGGTTGCGGTGGGGGCTGGCCTCATCATCCACCTGCGCGCTCTGGTGCCCGATATCGTCATGCTGCGCCTGTCGGGATCACGTATCCGGGCATGGCTGGATGCACACCTGCTCGCCGGTGTGCTGTTCATGCCATTTACCGTCATGATGGCCTATACCGGCATCCTTGTGCATGCCGACACGATATTACCCGCGCACCTGCACGTCATGACGGCACCGCGCGCGCGGGCCACAGCCCCCCCGGCACAACCTGCCCCCCTTCGGCCTGTAATGACACATATGCGCCCGTTGCTGGATACGGCACGCGCACGCCTGGGCGGCCGGGATTGTGGCTTCATCCTGTTTCTGCCCGACCGGCTGAGCATTTCCGCAAGCGATGCCTCCGGCCCATTCATGACACGTGACCACGTCGATTTCAGCCTGCCTGACGGACGCCTGCTGGGTACGACAGTGACACGCCGCCCCATCGCCATGACCATGCACCTGATACATGGTCTGCATTACGCCCGTTTCGCCCCGCCATCACTACGCTGGCTGTATTTCATGTCCGGCCTTGGCGCGACAGCAGGCATTGCAAGCGGCCTGGTCCTGTTCCTCATGAAACGACGACGCCATTCGGGGCATCGGGCAGAATTCCGGGTGGCGGAAGGATTGACCATCGCCACAATCGTTGGCCTGCCGGTGGGTATCCTGTCCTTTCTGTGGGCCAACCGCATGCTGCCGACGGGCCTGCCGGGACGGGAGGGGGCGGAAATCACCGTATTCTTTTTTACATGGGCAGCCTGCGCGATGCATGGCACGCTGTGGTCAGGCATCGCACGTCCCATGCGGGGATGGCGTGAACAGCTTGTCATGGTTGCGGTGCTGGGGTGTGGACTGCCCGTGCTGGATGCCACATGCACGATGGCGGCATTACGGGCGTCACCTGTCCTTCATGCGGGCATTGATGGCATGGCGGCCCTGTTCGGCCTGATTGCACTGTACTCTTTGGTACGATTGTATAGGGAGCCGGTGGGATGATCCCCCTTCTTGTCATGCTATGGGTCGGGTGTCTGGCATGCCATGCCGCGTTGCAGCCTGCACGCTATCGCCTGCCTGACCTGTCGGCACGATATCGCATCGTCATGGGCCTTGTGCGTGGGGTGGCACCTGCCCTGGCCCTTGGTGTGGCGCTGGCGGCAGGCGTGGTGGTGGGGGTGGTGCTGTGGTGTGCGACATTCTCCGTCGCCGGGCTGATTGTCGCGGCCTGTATCGTGGCATGGTCCATGCGGCGACATTGAAATACGTCCTGAAAACGAATGTACGGAAAACATGAAATTTTCAGATGTTGCCTTGATATAAAGACCGGCGAAGCAGTAACTTTTGAGAATAGGATAGAAGAAAATATCAATTCGACGACTTCCCCTTTCAGGTTCATGATATACCGGCATCAATTTTCGCCCTAGGCCGGAGCATGACATGGGATCACTGATCTATCTGAACGGGGAAATCCAGCCTGCGGAATCAGCCCGGATTTCCCCTTTTGACCGGGCTTTCCTGTTTGGCGAGGGCATTTACGAAGTCTGCATCATCATTAACGGGCAGTTCGTGGACATGGACAGCCACCTTGCGCGACTGGACAGGTCCCTTGGCGCATGCGGCATGACGCCGCCCCCCGAACGCGCGCAGCTACCGCAGATCATGCATGACCTTGCGCATGCCAATGGCATCACGAACGGGTTTGCCTACCTTCAGGTGACGCCCGGTGCGACCCCGCGTTCCTTTACGGCCGTGCCGCAGGGGCGACCGACCGTCATGATCCTGGCGCAGGCACAGGATTTCCTGTCCGCACCGTCCCTGTCACGTGGCATCACGGTGCAGTTGCAACCCGATATCCGCTGGCTGCACCGTGATATCAAGACCACAATGCTGCTGCCACAGGTCATGGCCAAGCGCAGCGCGCTTGCCAACGGCGTGGACGATACCCTGTTCTTTGACGAACTGGGCATTACCGAAGGCTCATCCTCCAACGTGTTCATCGTGGAGGCATCGGGTACGCTGATCACACGCCCCCTTTCGCACCATCTGCTGGCCGGTTGCACGCGCGCGCGTATCATCACGCTGGCGCAGGATGCCGGAATGAAGGTGGAAGAACGCATCATCACACGCGATGAACTGTTGCGCGCGCCAGAGGTCTTCGTCACCAGCGCGACCTACATGATCGTCCCCGTCACCAGCATCGACGGCCATGCCGTGGGGGATGGGCAGACCGGCGAGGTTACGAAACGCCTGCAGGACGCCTACCTTGACTTCATGCGTTCCCTTTCCGCGCCGGCCACACGATGACATACGACAGCCCTGCGACATACGACAGCCCGGCGCGGCGCTTTCGCCTGGGGTGCGGTATCCTGCCACCCGGTCCGCATAACGCCATAACGGATGTTCCCGGCGTACGCGTCGGACACCGCACGATCCGCAATGGCCCCATTCAGACGGGCGTCACATGTATCCTGCCCCATGACGGCGACCTGTTCCGCGACCGTCCGCTTGGCGCGGTGCATGTCTTTAACGGGTTTGGCAAAAGCGTCGGCATGATGCAGGTCGAGGAACTTGGCCAGATTGAAACGCCGATCCTGCTGACCAATACCTTCTCCGTCAGTGCGGGGGCCGAGGCGCTGATCCGTGACGCCATCGGACGCAATCCCGAAATCGGCCGCAGCCTGTCAACGGTCAACCCGTTGGTATTTGAATGCAATGACGGGCGCATCAACGATATACAGGCACTGGCCGTAACGCCAGACGACGCCCTGCAGGCAATACGCGATGCGCAGAGCGGCACGGTCGCGCAAGGTGGGGTCGGGGCGGGTACCGGCATGACGGCATTCGGGTTCAAGGGCGGGATCGGCACGTCCTCGCGCCATGTCGCGGCCGGAACGCACCAGGGCATTCTGGGCGTGCTGGTACTTGCCAATTTCGGCATGCCGGGCGACCTGACCCTGCCGGATGGACGCCGCATCGCACCACCGGCTGCGCCCACCCTGCACGATGAACGCGAACGTGGGTCCGTCATCATGGTTGTCGCAACCGACCTGCCGCTGGATTACCGGCAATTACGCCGGGTCATACGCCGCGCGGGTATAGGTATCGGGCGACTGGGCTCCTTCTGGGGCAACGGCAGCGGCGATATCGCGGTTGGTTTCTGCCCCAGTGTGCGTTTTCACCTGCACGAAACCGAAGGTACCATCACCCGCCCCATGCTGAACGAAGGGCACATCGACATCCTGTTCCGCGCGGTGGCCGAAGCCACACAGGAAGCTGTGCTCAACGCCCTGTGTGCCGCAACCCCTGTTGCGGGACGCAACGGCATGGTGTTCCCGGCCCTGTCGGATGTGCTGACGGCCCATCCACGTCCATGACATATGGCGGCATGACAGCCGACCCCCACAAGGGGGATATCCGTGCGGCACTTGCACGGATGACGGCGCGCGACGCGGATATCCACGCCGTGCGCCATCTCCGCCAAACAGCGGTCATTCAGGAAGCACAGGCCCTCAGCCGCCTGCCTGCACGGCAGCGTGCGGCCCAGACGCTTCATGGCCTGAATATCGCGGTAAAGGACAATATAGATATCGCCGACACCCCCATACAGGGTGGCAGCCGACTGTTCGCCGGGCGCATTGCGACGCGTGATGCGTGGATCATCACCCGTCTGCGCGCGGCAGGGGCGCTGTTTCCCGCCGTGACCAGCATGTGTGAACTGGCATGGGGCACGACGGGCGAAAATGCGGTCGGACCACGCACCCGCAATCCACTTGACACCCGCCTGGACCCAGGGGGGTCAAGCAGCGGGTCCGCCGCCGCCGTGAGCAGGGGCCTCACCATGGCGGCACTGGGCACGGATACCGCCTGTTCCATCCGTTTCCCGGCGCATTGCTGTGGCATCACAGGGTTCAAGCCCACTGCAAAACGCTGGGACATGACCGGCATCATGCCCCTCGTGCCCAGCCTTGACCATGTCGGGCTGCTGACACGCAGCGCACGCGACGCACGGCACCTGTTCCACGCCATCGAACACGACGCCCGCCCGAGCGCGCCCGCACCACGCACGCGGCGTATCGGTATCCGGTGGGAAGGATTTGAAAACTGTGACGTCGGCATCCTCCACGTCATGGGCCAACTTCTGTCTGCACTGCGTGACGAAGACGTCACCATCATGGACTGCACCACGACGCTACATGTCCGGACATTACCTGTCACCATCGCGCTTTTTGCCGAAACATGGCAGGTCTGGGGCGCTGCCGCACACAAAAATCCTGACGCACTTTCCCCCACACTGCGCGAACGCCTGCTGCGCAAAAGTTCTGTTTCCTTAAGTGAGATCGAGGATGCGCGCCGTGAACAGGCCGCCATCAGCGTGGAAATGGATCACGTGCTGTCAACGTGCGACCTGCTGCTTGAACCCACGGCCCAGGTGACCGCCCTGCCCCCTGCGGCGATGACGCCTGAACATCCCATGCTGGCATCACGCAACTGCACCTTGACGAATATCAGCGGCCATCCCTCCATCAGCATCCCGTGCGCGGAAGATCGCGAAGGCCGCCCTGTCGGCGTGCTGTTAAGCGCACAGCGCGGCAATGACCAGGCCTTGCTGGAACATGCCATATGGCTTGAGGACCTGATTGACCGGCAGGGACTGCGCCGAATTTTTCCGGCCCGCGTTATATCCTGAAACCATTCATGGTCATCAATATTTTTCGAAACATTATATATATTTCAAACATTTTTTAAAATCATGACACGAAACCCGACACATACCCCATCACCCATGGGCCGGGGCAAACCTGTTCGCGCGTGAGGTGAACACGTCCCACACCTGGTCACAGACCGGGCGTTGCGCATTGGCATGGCGATAAAGGCGTGTCTCCACCGTCAACACCAGCGCGGGATCATCGGTAACGGATACCAAAAGCCCCATATCGAGTTCATCGCGGATCAACCTTTCAGGCAGCCACGCCACCCCCCATCCCGCCCGCGCCATGGACATCAACCCGACCGACAGCGTGTCTTCGCAGACGACCCGCCGCCGAAAGGCATCATGTTTTGCAAAAAGCTTTGACAGGGCAACGCCAAAAAATGATTCATCGCCATAGCTCAGGTAATCGACGGCTTCCGCATTGGCCATGGCGTGGCTGACCCGTGCCTTCAGTTCCGGCGCACATACAGGCAATACACGCTCCGTCCCCAGACAGACGAAGGGAAACAGCGCCGGGTCAAGGTGAAACGGCACAAGCGGATGGGCATAGGTCAGGAAAAAATCCGCCCCACCCGTGACCAGCCTGTTAAGGTTATCCTCGATCCCGCCAAGGTCTGGCGTCACCTTCAGGCGCGCCATGGACGGCATGTTCTCACGGCTGCCGAAATAATGCGGGATCAGCGTCAGCGCCAGCGTATGAAGCGCGGCGATGGTCACGACCTCGCACCGTGATGATGGACAGACACTGCGCTGCGCCCTGTAGAAGGCGGAGACGATCTCCGTCGCTTCCTCCAGGAACCGCCTGCCCTCCGCCGTCAGTTCCGCAGGGTAGCTGACCCTGTTGACAAGGGATGCACCCGCCCACTGTTCGAGTTGGCGGATACGCTTGGAGAAGGCAGGCTGGCTGACATTGCGTTCACGCGCCGCACGCGAAAAGCTGAGGGTACGTGAAAGGCATACGAAATCTTCCAGCCATTTCAGTTCCACAATACCGTCCTTTCCGGTTCATGCCGACCGCACGGGACGAAAATAGCATATATTCGTGCGAAATCCGCAAATCCCATTTCCACGGCATGATGAACGCAGCGCGGCGCGTCAGCCGCGTGAAAGCGGGAAATGACACGCGACATCGTGTCCTGGGCCAATGGGGCGCAGGGTGGGTTCCTCCACCCGGCAGCGTTCCTGCACATGGGGGCAGCGTGTATGGAACCGGCATGCCGCCGGGCGTGCGATCGGGCTGGGAATATCACCGCCAAGCGGGACGGCGCGCATGCCCCCCACCACCGGGCGCGGCACGGCGGCGGTCAACGCAGCGGAATAGGGATGCGCCGGATGGTGCAGCACATCGTCCGTCGCACCAAGTTCGACCACCGCGCCAAGGTACATCACCGCGACACGCGTAGAAATCTGGCGCACCACGGCAAGGTCATGCGCGACGAAAACATAGGTCAGCCCCAGACGTGCCTGCAGGTCCATGAACAGGTTGACGATCTGCGCCTGCACCGACACATCCAGTGCCGAAACCGGTTCATCGGCCACAACCAGACGTGGCGACAGTGTCAGCGCGCGGGCAATGTTGATGCGCTGGCGCTGACCACCGGAGAATTCGTGGGCATAGCGGTTGAGTGCCGCACGCGGCAGGCTGACGAGTTCCATCAGTTCATGCAGGCGCGCGGCAATTTCGGCCGCCGAACGCCTGCGCCCCCCCGCATCGGGATGCACCCGCAACGGTTCCGCCAGCAGATCGCCAATGCGCCGCCGGGGGTTGAGCGAGGCATAGGAATCCTGGAACACCATCTGCATGCGCGGCCGCAGCGGACGCAGGGCGCGTTCGCCAAGGGCGGTGATATCGCGCCCTTCGAACAGGATCTGCCCAGACGTCACATCCATCAACCGCAGCAGGCACCGCCCCAGCGTGGACTTGCCACATCCCGATTCCCCCACCAGACCCAGCACCTCCCCCGGCATGACCGACAGGGAAATGCCGTCCACCGCCTTGAGCGTCTGCCCACGCGCCAGAGCATAGGTCTTGCGCAGGTCGCGCACCTCCATCAGGGGGGGGGCATCATCTGGCGTCATTGCGGTCAACCGTGCGCTCATGCGGGGGCGTCCTGCGTGGTGGGGGCGGCCACATGCCGCGGCGACAGGGGACGGCCTTCGGTCGGCAGGACACAGGCCGCTTCCTGCCCGGCGCCAACCGGGATCAGGGGCGGCGGGACAAAACGGCAGCTTTCATGCACATAATCGCAACGCGGGTCAAAGGCGCAGCCCGCCGGGCGGTCCAACGGCGCAGGCGGCGCGCCCGCGATGGTCGGCAGGCGTTCAGGCCGTGGCCCGTCCAACGGCGGGATGGAAGCCAGAAGGGCCGCCGTATAAGGATGGCCCGGATGCGCGAACAAGAGGTCCGTCGGCCCGGTTTCCGCCACCCGTCCTGAATACAGCACCAGCGTACTGTCACAGGTTTCCGCCACCACGCCCATATCATGCGTAATCATCAGGACCGAAGACCCATGTGTCGCACGCAACGAACGGACAAGTTCGAGGATCTGCGCCTGCACGGTCACATCCAGCGCCGTGGTCGGTTCATCGGCGATCAGCAGGGCAGGATTGCATGACAGCGCCATGGCGATCATCGCACGCTGGCGCAGCCCCCCTGACAACTGGTGCGGATAACGGTTGGCCGTGCGTGCAGGATCGGGCACTCCCATTTCCCCCAGCAGTTGCACCGTGCGCGCACGCGCCTGCCGGCGTGTGACGCGTTCATGCGCGCGGATCTGCTCGTCAATCTGCCAGCCAATGGTATAAACGGGGGTAAACGCCGTCATCGGGTCCTGAAAGATCATGGCGATCTGCTTGCCCCGCAGGCGCCGCATCCGTGCAGGCGGCAGGCCCACAAGTTCCTGCCCGCGAAACAGGGCGGAGCCGGTGATACGCACGCCCGGACTGTCGATCAGCCCCATGATCGCCATGGCCGTCACGGATTTTCCCGACCCGGATTCCCCCACCAGCCCAAGGATCTCACGCTCACCCAGCGTAAAGGACACATGCTCGACAATCGGGATCATGCGTCCGCCCGAAGGGAAGCTGACACACAGGTCGCGCACCTCCAGCAATGGCACGGGGCGGGATATCTCAGCGGCCATCACGCACCCTCGGGTCAAGAAACACATACAGCAGGTCCACCGCCGCGTTCGCCATCACCACGAAGACGGCGGAATACATCACGGTTGCCATGATGACCGGCAGGTCGAGGTTGTTCAGCGCCTGATATGTCAGGTGCCCCACACCGGGCAGGCCAAACACAACCTCCGTCAACAGCGCGCCACCGCCAACAAGCTGCGCAAAATCCAGCCCGAACAAGGATACGAACGTAATCATGGATGTCCGCAGCCCATGCCACAGCAGGATGCGCACCGGCGACAGCCCCTTGGCGCGTGCGGTGCGTATGAAATCCTCCCCCGCCAGCGCCACAAGGTCAGAGCGCAGGACACGGCTGTAGATCCCGATGAACATCACCGCCAGCACGATCCATGGAATCACCAGCGCACGGAACCAGCCCAGCGGGCTTTCGCCAAACGGCACGTATCCCAGTCCCGGCACCCATGAAAACAGCCATGTGTCGTGATAACGGCTTTGCGTTACAAGGTTGGTCACCTGCCCCAGCCAGAAGACCGGCATGGAAATCCCCACCAGCCCGGCCATCATCAGGGTCCGGTCCACCCATGTATCCTTCATCGCCGCCGCCAGCGTTCCCATCGCGACCGATACCACAACCCAGATCAGCGCCGCCCCACACACAAGCGATGCCGTGACCGGGGCCGCGCGCAGGATTTCCGGCACCACAAGTTCACCGCGATCGACATAGGACGCAAGGTCGCGCGTGATGAACAGCTTTTTCATCATCGTGGCGTACTGCACCGGCAGGGGCCGGTCGAAACCATATTCCCGGCGCACCTTCTCCATCACGGCGGGGGAGGCATTGCGCCCGGCGATGCGCGCCGTGGGGTCCGCCCCCGGCGTTACGAAGAACACCACGAACACCAGCGCGGAAATCCCGAACAGCACGAAAAGCGTCTGTCCCAGCCGACGCAGCAGGGCAAGCATCATGGCCACGCTCCCTTCACGACGAACGCCGCGCCGCGTCACGCACATCCAGCGCATCACGCAACCCGTCGCCCAGGATATTGAGCGCCAGCACAACCACCACGATCGCAAGGCCCGGCGCGACCGCCACCATGGGACGGGTATAGATCAGCCCTTCGCCATCCTGGATGATGGTGCCCCATGACGCCGCGGGCGCCTGCACGCCAAGCGACAGGAACGACAGCGCGCTTTCCGCCAGCAGCGACAGCGCCATCAGCAGCGGGCCAAGCATCACCAGCGTGGTCGTGACATTGGGCAGGATGTCACGCACGACAATACGCCAGCGCGGCACGCCAAGGCAGCGCGCGGCCGTGACGAATTCGGCCTGCCGCAACGCCATGACACGCCCACGTATCGGCCGCGCGGCATAGGGCACATAGACAAGTGCGATGATGAAGATGGGGATCAGCAGGCTGTCGGCCCGTACCGTGACCGGCCCGACCCGCAGCCCGTGGCTGACGGTGACGATCGAAAGGGAGATCGCAAACAGATAGACCGGCACCGCCCACATGATATCCATCATACGCGACAGCAGCGCATCCACGACCCCGCCAGAAAATCCTGCGACAATGCCCGCCATGGCCGCCAGCACAAGGCACACCACCGCCGCACAGGACGAGACCAGAAGGGAATCCCGCCCCCCGTACAGCAGCCGTGACGCAAGGTCGCGCCCCTGGCTGTCCGCACCCAGCAGATAGGTCGCATGCCATGTCGGCCCGATCGGGCTGAGGCCAAGATGCAGCGGGTTGTCATTGGGCTGCATAATATCCACCTCATGCCCGTCCAGCACGATGCTGCCCGCCACATTTGATGTGAACGGGTCCGTATGCGCGACATGATGGGCGTAAAGCGGCGCCAGCATGCATGCCAGCGTCACCAGCGCCAACGTCGCCAGCGCCGCCATAGCGGAACGGTTGCGCGCGATGGAGCGCATGGCCTGCCGCCATGGGCCTGCGGGCGGCGCGGGAAGATCCTGTGCCATTACCGCACCCACGCCCGCGCGACGAGCATGTGATAGAGGGTATGGTAGGCATAATTTCCCAGACGGGCGGAAACCAGGTCTACATCCTTGATGGCAAGAAGGGGCACGGCGGGTTCATCACTGTTAAGCATGTTGGAAGCCTGACGCCACAGGGCCATGCGCACGGGATCGCGTGGTTCCTGTAACGCCCGATGCATGACGGCATCAAGGGCGGGATTGCAATAGCCGGGAATGTTGATCGAATTGTCGGAATGCGGGTGAAAGCTGGAGCAGGCAAACAGCAGATACACAAAGTTGGAGGGCGAGGGATAATCGCCAAACCAGCTTGTCAGGCTGATCTGCACATTGTTGGCACTGTTCTGGATATAGGAAAACTGCACTCCCCGGCTGATCTCACGCACAGATGCCCTGTAGCCGATCTGTTGCAGCCGGTCACGCATCCATGCCCCGATCCCACGCTGTGTTGAATCCGTCTGCACGACGATGGTCACGGCCTGTCCCTGCGTCCCGCTTTTCATGACAAGGTCGCGCGCCCGGTCCAGGTCGGGCCGGGGCCAGCCGGACATGCCGGATGCAGATACAGCCGGCAGCGTATAGGGACATTGCCCCACCGGCGGCAGCACATTGGGCGGCGCCATGTCGCACATCGGGGTCGCCACAGCCGGACCGCCATAGAAGATGGCCGCCGCATGCCGGTCAAGCGCCCATGCCACGGCCTGTCGTGCCATGGCATTGTCAAACGGCGCGATATGAACATTGAGCGGCACATAGACGATATGCAGCGACGGGTTGATATGCACCCGATCGGGGAAACGCGCCCCAAGTTCGCCCAGCCGGTCGAGGGGCTTGACCTCGAACATCCAGTCATCATGCCCGGCCTCCACCGACGTGACTTCGTCCTCGTCACGCAGGCCGAAACGGTAGATTATCGTATCGACATAGCCTTCGGGCTGCGCGGCGTCGCTCCAGACGTGAAAATACGGATTGCGCGCAAGGTGCAAAGACTGTTGCGGGTCATAGGAGACAACGCGATAGGCGCCCGTCCCCGCCACAGGCACCGTGCCAACATCATGGTCAGGTGTGTCGGCAGGCAAAATCACGGCATGGGGATAGGCCAGCTTGGTCAGGAACTCTGCATCGGGTTCGACAAGGTGGAACGTGATGCGCCCGGTCGCCGGGTCCACCTCCATCCCTTCGGACAGGGTGCAGGCATGGGGCTGGCGCAGGCAGTCATGCGCGCCGACGATATTTTCATAAAAACTGCTGGCCGTGGGACTGCCGACGCGGAAGATGCGTTGGAAAGAGGCCTGCACGTCCTGTACCCGCACGGGCCGCCCGTCGGAAAAGCGGATGCCAGGACGCAGGTAGAATGTCCACGTCCTGCCCCCATCCTCTGGCTGGGGCAATGCCGTGGCCAGATCCGGCACGACCTCGTCCCCGGCCGCGCCCCCCGCCTTGCGATAGGTCAGGAGCCCATCATAAACGGCGGAAAAAATCTGCAGGTAAACCGGTGTGTAATGCAGTTGCGGGTCCAGCGTCCCGCCAGAAGTGCTGCCCAGCAGGCGGAGTTCCCCCCCATGGTGATCCTGCCCCGCCGCCTGCGCCGTAACGCACAGGGCGAACATGGCCGGCAGGAGAACCAGCAGGTGACGGAACACGTAACGCGCGCACAACGACATTAATCGCAACTATTCATGCCCCAAACATCACTGGTGGTGACATGCCTGCAATCCGGCCCCACGGCAGGCCATGACCCACACGCGCCGAAAGAAGCATTTACGAAAACCCCTGATCCCACAACATTGGGTTACACAATACCCGTCCTGTCGATATGGTTGCGTCCCCGTACTGACGCACGATGGATTCAGGCAGGCATGTGGTCCTGCCCCAGGGCCGGGACAGCTATTGTTACCAGACTGTACTGGATTGGCCGTAATATCCAATTCCATCTGGTCATGGGTACATAACCAGCAGTTATGCCATGGCGTACCCGATGGGCACACACGCGTGACATTTTGTTATCCAATTGATATTAAACAATTATATTAAATATCCCCATAAATAATGCGACATTCCCGCCACAGTGCGTCTCCTTAACCCACAGCTAATGAAAACGGGGCGTATTTGGAATTGACATAAAACCATCACCACTGAAATAGTCTGCTGGACATTAACTTTTCTGGGGGGATTGGGACCATGAATCTATATCAAAGCCAATCCTGGAACGCCCGCCCCGTTATGGCGACAGCTGTTCACAGAATACATGAACATCCTGATAAAATCAGGGTATTATATATTCCGCATCACGTATGACCGATGCCTGACGGGGCGTCATGCATGCCCCACCACACGACGGTTCCCCATGCCGGTTTTCTTCATCAACATCCATTATTACATATAAATTATCCTGTAATTTCAGGATCATGGGCCTTAACTTTGTAAAAAATCAGGTCCCAGTGCCCGGCGGGCATCATGGATCATGCCATGCCAAGCAAAAGCCCGGGGCAAGCAAGTCCTGCCCTGCATTATGGGGGCGGGCACACCCCTTAACTACAGGTTAAGTAGAACATGATTTTTTGTTATTGACAGGAAACGAATAAACCTAAAACGTTTCGATATAGAACCTAATGGCATCAGCCAGATAACGACCTTACCAAACATGGATTGGCATTATTTTTTCAAGATTGTGTGCCGTCTTCCGCAGAACATGTCGCAACCCGATCTGAGGCAAGGTAACAAATGCTCAGCAAAACTGGACCAATGCAGTATTCGAGAAAAAAATCATGGCTCCTGTTCTGTACGGCGATAACGGGCTATACCCTGTTCTCGTCGGTTGGAACATGCGCTTCGGCCTCCGCTGCGGACACGACGACCACAACGACGACTGCCACGACGCATCGCGTTGCCGCCAGGGGCGCGGTCAAAGGCACGCCCCGGACGGCACACGCAGCCACCGCGCAGCACCAGCTTGCCAGCAAGACGCCTGAAAGCCTGACGGTCAGTGCGACACGCGTGCGCAGCCATGGGTCCGAGGTCGCGGTGACACGACAGGTCATGGATCGTTTCGTCGAAGGGACGAACCCCATGCAGGTGCTGGCGCAGACCACGCCGGGCGCGAACTTCACCTCCACCGATGCGTTCGGCCTGGATACCTATGCCAACACATTCTACGTACGCGGCTTTACGCAGATGCAGATCGGCGCGACCCTGGACGGCATGCCGATGGGCACGCAGGGCTTTGCCAACAGCAACGGCGTCTCGATCACGCAGGCGATGATCCAGGATGATATCGGCGGCATGACCATGTCGCAGGGCGCAGGTGCGCTGGATTCATTCTCGACCCAGAACCTTGGCGGCGCCATGACGTATGTGACGTCTGACCCCAAGGACAAGGCGGGCGGCAAGGTCAGCCAGACCTTCGGCAGCTATAACGCGTTCCGCACCTATGGCCGCGTGGATAGCGGCGTGCTCAATTCCACGGGCACAAAGTTCTATGCGTCCTTTGCACGCACCGACACCAACCTGTGGAAGGGCCAGGGATATCAGGACGAACTGCAGGCGGACGCCAAGCTGGTGCAGCCGCTGGGTGATCGCGGCAAGCTGACGGCCTTCTTTGGCTATGGCGATTTCACGCAGTCCAACTACCTGACGATGACGAAGAACATGTGGCAGAAGATGGGCCGCAATTCGACCTATCTGAAACCCGATTACGAAAAGGCCAAGCTGTGGGCCTATTATGCGCAGTACACCGACCAGGTTCCGTCATCCGTGCAGGGCATCCTGTCGAATGACGAAGTGGGCGATTATTCGTGGGATGCGTCACAGTTGCAGCGCACCTATCTGTCGAACGTGTCGCTGCATTACGATATCTTCAAGAACGTGACGTCCGACACCATCGTTTATGGCAACGTCAACAGCGCCATCTATGGTGGCACCAACAACTTCCTGACCTCACCTTCCTACGGGCCGGTGTCGCTGAACTCCGACGGGACCGTATCGGGCGTGCCGCAGGCGCTGATCGGCAGCCATGCCTTCATGCGCCGCCTTGGCTTTACGCAAAAATTCGCCATCGAAGCCCCGCACCACAACCATATTGAAACCGGTGTCTGGTACGAAAACAACAAATGGGTGTATAATGAACGCCTGTATGAAGACGGCCTGACCTCCGGCCACAACGACGATTCCAACATGCCCGCCGGTTCCGGCGCGACATGGTTCAACAACAGCTTTAACACCAACACCTTCAGCTTCTTCCTGCAGGACCGCTGGACCATCATGCCGGGCATGACGCTGCTGGCTGGTTTCCGCTCCATGACGCAGACGACGCATGGCGGCACAAAGGCCGACTATACCGACAAGCTGGTCGCCGAAGGCTGGAACGCCTATTACCGCCATCCCGTCAGCGGCACCATGACGGCATCCGATGCGTTCCTGCCGCATTTCAGCTTTGACTACCATTTCCTCCGCAACCATGAAATTTACTGGGACATTGCGGAGAACATGCGTTCCTACGATTACTATTCACAGACAGATTCGGATACTGCATGGGGTGGCCTGGGTAATTCCACCACTTCGGCACAGACGGTGTTCAACGCGAACAAGAGCAAGCTGAAGCCGGAACGCACGTGGAACTATGTCGTCGGCTACCGCTACAACTCGCGCTACTTCTCCGGGACGGTGGATTTCTACCACACGGATTACTACAATCGTCTGGCGGCCATTACCGAAGGGTCAGCCAACAACACCAACAACGCCTTCCTGAACGTGGGTCGCGAAACCATGAATGGCGCGGACGTGCAGGGCACGGTCCGTCCGTTCAAGGGACTGGAAATCACCAACAGCTTTAGCTGGAACAACGCCGAATACCAGAGCACGGCCATCAACTATGGCGGGACAACCTACAGCATCAAGGGAAAGCACCAGGTCTACTATCCCAAGTTCATGTATAAGGCGAACCTGAACTACACCTACAAGCGGGCGATGTTCAACTTCAACGTGAACTATATCGGTTCGCGTCCCATGACCTACCTGAATGACGAGAAGATCCCGTCATACTGGCTGGCCAACCTCAACCTTGCCTATAACTTTGGCAAGATCGGCTTCACCCATAACCTCAAGACCACGTTTGGCATCACCAACCTGTTCAACACGAACTATATCGGTGGCGTGTATGGCGCGGCATCGGTCAGCGGTGATGACAACGCCAACCTGTTCGTCGCGGCACCGCGCGAATTTTTTGGCACCATCTCGGCGGAATTCTGAAAATCGCCGCCTGACGGGGCCGGGCCTTCGGGTCCGGCCCATTTTCTGTACGCTGCATGAGACCGATGATGAAAAAAATATTTCTGCTGTCAGGATGTTTCGCTGCTTTTTCAATGACCGCCCTGGCACAGGAGGCGCCGCCAGGCGGCATCGCCCCCGACATGCCGGACAAGTTCGAGGTCGCGGATTCCAGCTTTGATTACGTTCGTAAGGACGTGATGATCCCCATGCGCGACGGGACGAAGCTGTATACCGTCATCCTGATCCCCCGGGCGGCCCATGATGCCCCCATCCTGCTGACGCGCACGCCCTATAGCGCTGATCACATGGTATCATATGCCTATAGCGGCCATATGGGCTCGATCATGGAGGGGTATGACAACATGCCCGACGTGATCGCCGATGGCGGCTATATCCGCGTTATCCAGGATGTGCGCGGCAAACATGGTTCCGAAGGCCACTATGTCATGGCGCGTCCGATGCGTGGCCCGCTGAATGGCACACAGGTCGATTATTCAACCGACACATGGGACACGATCGAATGGCTGATCCATAACCTTCCGCAAAGCAACCGGAAAGTCGGGATCATCGGGATCTCCTATGATGGCTATACCGCGCTGACGGCACTGTTCCATCCGCATCCGGCGCTCAAGGTTTCTGTGCCCATGAACCCGATGGTCGATGGCTGGATGGGCGATGACTGGTTCCATAACGGCGCCTTCCGCGAGGAATCGCTGCCCTACATCTATACCCAGGACGCCACGCGCAAGAGCATGCCGAAATGGTGGGCCAGTCAGTATGATGCCTATGACGTTTACCTGAATGGCGTATCCGCCGGCATGGTGGGCAAGTCGCGCGGCATGGAGCAGATCGGCTTCTTCCAGCAGATTCTGGCGCATCCCTCCTATGATGCCTACTGGCAGGATCAGGCCATGGACAAGCTGCTACAAAAGGAAGGGCTGAAGGTTCCGACATTGCTGGTACACAGCCTGTGGGACCAGGAAGACATTTATGGCGCGATTGCAACCTATTACGCGTTGCGACAGACCCCGTCGGCGGCCTCCAACCTCTATCTTGCCATGGGGCCATGGAACCATGGAGGAGAGGCCAAAGAGGCAGGCATGCTGGGGGATATCGACTTTCACGCCGATACCGGACTGTATTTCCGCAAGAAGATCCTTGAACCGTTCCTTGCACATTACCTGAAGGACGCGTCCATCCCGCTTCCTGCCCGCGTCACGGCCTTCCGCACCGGGGAGAATGTGTGGGAATCCGAAAATGCCCTGCCGTCACAGGAATGCGCATCGGGATGCACCAGCCTGCATTTCCAGCCCGGACACGGCATTGCCTTCACCCCGGCGGGCGCCAATGCCGGCACGCAGCAATATGTGTCCGACCCCGCGCACCCGGTTACCTATATTCCACGTCCCGTGCTGACCAAGGGGGCAACGGGTTCGCCATGGGCAAAATGGCTGACGATGGACCAGCGCAATTTCTCCGCCCGGCCCGACGTCCTGACCATGACATCTGGTGTGCTGACGCAGCCCTTTACGATCAAGGGGCAGCCTGTTGTCCACCTGACGGCCGCGACGACCGGCACCGACGGGGATTTTGTTGTCAAGCTGATCGATGTCTATCCTGACGAAGTGCCCGAACAGCGCGAGATGGGTGGATACCAGCTGATGGTCAGCGCCGACATCCTGCGTGGCCGCTATCGCAAGAGCCTCGAACATCCTGAACCTATTCCCGCCAATACACAGCAACTTTACAAATTCAACCTGCCTGTAGCGAACCATACCTTCCTGCCGGGGCACCGGATCATGATCCAGGTGCAGTCGAGTTGGTTCCCGCTTTATGACCGTAATCCGCAGACCTATGTGGACAATATCTTCCTTGCCCCCGCGAGTGCCTATAAACCGGCACAGATCAGTATTGACGTCGCCAATAGCTGGATTGACGTGCATGCCCCCACACCGGCGGGCAATATCTTCGCCCCGCAAAAACCCTGAATATACGGACCAATGACAAAAGGGGCATGGGAATTGAATTCCCATGCCCTTTTTTTATGAAATACGTTCTGGAACAATACATTATTAAAAAAGTACGGACCTTACCGGACACTACGTCCTACATCATATTGCCCGGGACATGTTCGATTATCAGGGCTGGTCCGAAACCTTGCGTGGATGCAGGTCCTGCGCGTCAAAGCTGAAGTCCGAGCCGATAACCTGCATCTTCATACCTACGACCTTGCCCGTCATATCGCGCTGGAACTGGACATAGCTGTCATCCTCCGCATCCTGTGCGCGGTTATCCCATCGCACCACGAACAGGTCATGCGGCAACGCCGACAGTACACCCGAAAGACCGATCGCCTTGTCAAATGTCAGGCGCAGTTCGGTACCCTTTTGCGTAACATGCAGGTTTCCACGCCAGTCATCATGGTACAGCCCGACATAGTCATGCGCCGCCTGTGCAGACAGCGTGATAAACGGCCGCGCGGGTGATCCAGGCCCATCGGTGGCGGCAGCCTTGGCCGCCTCTGCCTCCTTTGCTGTGGCCTCATCCTTCCAATGCTGCACCCAGTCATCGCTTTTCCCTGTTACGACAAGGGAGTTCAGTGTCGTCTGTATGGCATAAGTCGCATGATGGTCATCATGATTGGTCAGGACCACAATCCCGGTATTCATTTCCGGCAGGAACGAGACATAACTGACCATTCCGTCGATCGTGCCCGTGTGCCATACACGCTTTTTCCCAAAGAAATCCTCGGTAAACCAGCCATAGCCATAGGCACGGAAATGCCCCTGCGTTGCCTGTGCCGTATCCGGCAGCGGCAAAAGCGCATGCGGGGCCCATACCACATCACGCTGCGCAGTACTGATGATGGTTCTGCCCTGCGGGGTTTTCCCACCATTAAGGAACATCTGCACCCAACGGCTGACACCATCGACACTGCACCAGATACCTCCCGCCGGGGCCACGGCAGGCAGACGCAGCGTGGCACGATCAGGCAGGGCAGGATCTTCGCCCTGTCCCGTTGCAACATCCATCTGCCCGCTGACCGGCGGCGTACTCTGGCAGGCGGGCAGGCCAGCAGCGTCGATCAGATGCGACTGGACATAATTTTCCCAGCTTGTGCCGCTAATTTTCTCCACCAGCGCACCTGCAACGACATATAACAGGTTATTATAGGCGTAATCCACACGAAATGGCGCGGTAAATGGCATGTAAGGCAGCGCAGCCAGCACTTCGGGCCGTGTGAAGGTGCTGTGGGAAAACAGCATCAGGTCGCCCGCTCCCTCGCCCATGCCGCTATGATGCGTCAGCAGGTCGCTGACGCGGAAATCACGCGTGATGGCGGGATCTGCCACCCGGAATTCCGGCATATGGTCGATCACCCGGTCATCCCATTTCAGCTTGCCCGCATCAACCAGCGTCGCAAGCGCAGTGGTGGTGAATTCCTTGGTATTGGACCCGATTGCGAACATCGTGCGCGTATCGACATTACCGCTATGCGCGTCCTCTCCCCTGCGGCCATATCCCCGTGCAAAAACGACCTGTCCATCATACACGACCGCCACAGCCACACCCGGAACATGGAACGCATCGCGCGCGCGCGCGACAACCGCGTCGATCTGTGCGGCGCTGAGACCCGGCGGCAAGGCAGCGGGCGCGGCCCACGTTGCAGAAATCGCAGGCGGCAATATCGCAAGTGACAATATGCCCATTCCCACAATGCGACGGGCGACCCGTCCTGCACATGACTTTTTCACTACCGGCCATCCTGACGCTGCTGAAGAAAAGGGACGTCGTCACAAACATGATGTGACACCACCTGCCAGCAAAGCATGAAACCTGCCCCCTGTCGCGTAACGAGATGCTGCCCGCCCTTAACCTTACGTAATACCCGCCAGACCGCCGTGCAGAACCTTATCCATAAAACATGCCTGAGAGATTGTTTGAAAACAACTCATTGACAAAAAACAGGAAAAGTTTTTAGGGGTCGCCTTTATTTCAAAAAAGCGGCGTCTTTCGAAGCTTTTTAGAAAAAGCTTCACCAAAAATCTTTATAATTCCAGGATGTTATTGAGACTTACTTTTCAAAAAGTCTCTGATACATAAAGTGGTGTTTGATTACCTGATTTTTAAACGTCCAATATAAGGTCTTTTGAAAAACTGAAATCCTGACCGAAAATCAATTGATTTATTTCAGTTACTCAAGAAACGCTGATGTTCACAGTGAAGGCCGGATAGGTTGTTTTGCTTTCTCAATCGCGATTTATGGTCATGAGGTTGGGGACAATCTGCCTCATAAGATTTGATCCCAACGCAGCGTTGTTTCCTACCCAAAACCACTCAAACCGCTTTTTGCGTCAGGCTCTGATATATTGCAAAAAACCTTTATGATACCGAATTTTTATGCTTTCATGCCTTCACGAACCTTGGAATATATCAGATCCATAAAAAGGAATATATTGGAAGCCTCTTCTTCCCTTATTCGAGACCATTTGAAAAGTCTGGCTTGATAACACACTGAAATTATAAAGTTTTTGGTGAAGCTTTTTCCAAAAAGCTTCAGAAGACGACGCCTTTTTGAAAAAAAGTCGGCACCCCAAAACTTTTCTTATTTTTTATCAATGATTTGTTTTTTAAACAGTCTCTTCATATTGGCCATTCTCAAATATCCCTCCAGGAACAATAAAAAATCTTGTCGAGGGTGATACCAAAAAGGAATTCATCAGAAATTTTCTTATGATTAAACCATATTTTTAATATCAGGATTTCCGTGCGGAAGCCTCAGCACCGCAGCCGCCCAAGGTCAACATCAAGTTCCGTACGCAAAAGCGACAGGATATCACGCGAAATATGCGAAAGCGCGTAATCCGCACGAAACAGCACCGTGCATGCCACATAGAGGGGGGGCGAGAGTTCGTGCGGTTTCGACAGGCCGGGGTGATGCAGCGCGGTCAGGGCATCCACGATGGCGCACCCCGCCCCCAGTCGCACCAGCTCGGCCGCCATGTAATGCGTGCGCACCCGCACCGACGGGGCGGTACAGAGGCCCGCCTCCTCCATCGCCATATCCAGCAGGCGCGCAGTGGGATCATTTTCACTCAACCCGATGTAACGGGCGGGGTTGATCCGTTCCATAACGACCGGGCCATCGGTGCCGTCCCCGCCATCAATCAGCAGCAGCGGCACATCCGCGATGTGATGGGAACTGACGCCGTCGCAGGAATAATCGCCAAACACGATCCCAAGGTCGAGGTCATGATTTAGGATACGCGACACGATTTCGGTACCGTGAAGGGTATCGACCGTCAATTCCGTTCCGGGATGGTCGGCATGGTAACGCTGGATCACCCGTGGCACGAGGCTGAGGCCAAGGCTGGGGACACAGCCGATATTGATCGAATGCCCGTCACGGGCATAACGCAGATTGTCCGTCAGGCGCTTGAGGTCGGACAGCTTGGCAAAGATCGTGTTGACATGCGGCAGCATGATCTGCGCCTCACGCGTGGGGACGAGGCGACCGCCCGTACGCTCGAACAGGGCAAAGCCCAACGACTGCTCGGCATAACGCAGCACCTTGCTTGCGGCGGGCTGCGAAACATGCAGCACCTCTGCCGCGCGACGCAGTGATCCCGTCGTCATGATCGCATAAAAAACTTCAATCTGACGCAGTCGCATGTCTTACACGGTCCCCGTACGCTGGCTGGTTAGGCAATGCCGCCGCGCGACACACCCGGGGCATATCAGGGACGCGCCAGAAGCTCCCCCGTTACCCGCCCTTTGGCGCACCCATGGCGGGTGACGCGGCGAAATGGCCATAGACCTGACGGGAAATGCCATTCAGCACCCGGATGCCCGCAGCCTCGTCAGGCAGGGATTTCGTCAGCATCACAAGGATATAGTGACGTCCATCAGGCAGGAAGACAATGCCCGCGTCATTGCGCACGCCATCCACCCATCCGGTCTTGTGCGCAACAGGGGTTCCGGGCGGCAGGCCGGGAGGGATCATGTCGTTAAATGTCTGGCCACGCAGGATGTCGATCATCGCGGCACTTTGCGCGGGCCCTACGATCTTTCCCTGGTCGAGCTTCTGCATGAACATGCCAAGCCCCTTTGCCGTCATCTCGTTACGGATGCCTTTGTCATTGGCGTCATAATCCTCGATCATGCGGCCAAAGCGCACTCCCTTAAGGTGCTGGGCATGCATGACGGCATGGATATAGGGCACGCCGATCCGTTCGACCATCAGGTTGGTGGCAAGGTTGCTGCTGTACTGGATCATCACACGCACCAGTTCGGACACCGTGACGGGCCTGCCGATCTGCGCATAAAGCGGATCATAGGAATCCTCTTTCTGCTCCAGCGAGAAACTCCGCGTTCCTACGAGGGAGTGAAAGCGGTTATGCACCACAATCGTCTCCTGCGGCTGAAGGGTGCCACGCGTAAACATGTCATAGGCCGCGTCCATCACGAACAGTTTCATGGTGCTGGCGGCGTTGATGTAATCCGTGCAGTTCAGGCAGACCTGCGGGCGCTGTCCCGACATCGCGGCATAGACGGCGAAAGACCCCGGCTGCCCTGATACGGTTTTTGCCACATCCTGCGCCAGCGTTGCGGCCTGCACCGGGGCGGCGGCACATACCAGCCCAACCGTGGCGGTCATGACGCCACGCCGCAACATTGCAAAGATACCGGACATGACCTTTCCTTCCGTAAATCGGCCCGGTGGGTGGGCCGGACGTTCATGCAGCACGGACGCCAGACCGCCTGCCATCCATGACGGGGGGGGAATGCGTTCGGGCGCACTGTCGCACCATTACGCGTTCGACACAATATGCCCGCCAGCCGATTTGACAAGCCTTACGGCGTGACCGACATTGCCACGCATTCGTGAAAAAAAGGCATATCTTTCCGCTTCATGGCACGCATTTCCCATCCTGTGACAGGCATGGCCACCATCCGGTGGCTGGTTGTTGTGTGCACGTTGCTGGGCTTTGTGGGGCAGTTGCTGGTCCTGAGCCGCGCGCTGCCGGGGGAAATGCCACGCGCCACGATTGAACGCCTGACCGGTATTGATATCGCCCCCATGGCGGACATGGGATGCAAAGACGCCGCCACAATGGTCATGGAGGACGGCCCGCATCGCGCTCTGGCGCAGGCCATGACCCATCTCACCGGCCGGGCCATCCTCCATGGTCCGAGCCATGGTCGTGACCACACTCCCGACCATGATACATCCCGCCATGACCATGACGGGTCATGCACGCTGTGCCCGCTGCTGCACCTGCCCGCCATCGCACTGGCGGCACTGCCGTTCATGCCGCTGCCGCCGATGGCGTGGGCACGCCCGCATGCCCGTCCGGGACAACCGCGTGCGCCCCCGGCAATTTCCCCGGGCGTTCCCCCCTCACGCGGCCCCCCTGCTGAATGCCCCCTGGCGTCAGCAGGACCACAGGCCACGTTCCCCCACGCGACAGCCCCATCACCCAACAGGGTATGTGGCACGACGTGATCGCACGCCTGTCCTGCTGACTGGTTTCATGTCAGTTCAGGATCGCAATCCATGTCGCGTTTTTCAAAGGCGTCCGGGCCTGTCGGGATCATCCCGGCCCGGATTGTTCTGGTCGGGGTCATCCCGGCCGGAATCCTCCTGTGCGGATGCATGATCGCACATCACGCCCATGCAACCCCACATCATCCCCCCCAAACCCGGACCAATCCAGCCCGGCCCAATCCGGTTCGGACCCGTGCTGCACAACCCAGTGCTGTCCAACCCAATCCTACCCGACCCACCGCGGCCCGGACGGCAACAGCCGCCCCCCGCACACATGCCACCACCAGGGCCGTCCCCTCACCCCAGACCGACAGCACCCTGCCCCGGCCTGAAGCCATAGAGGTCAGGGCCAACCGTGGGTCCTATACGGTGCCCACAACCGACCTGTGGGGCAAATCGGGCGTTGCGCTGAAGGATGTACCGCATTCGGTTTCCGTCATCACACAAGAACGCATGCAGGATTCCAACATGCTGACGATGACGGACGCAATGCGGCAGGTGAACGGCATCCGCGTCCTGCCAGGGTCAAGCGCGAATTCGAATTTCTATTCCCGCGGCTACCAGCTTACGACGTCGCTTGACGGCACGCCCAATGCGGCAGGGACGCTCAACAACGCGACCTTCGACCTGTCGATGTATGAACGTATCGAGGTCCTGCGCGGCTCTGCCGGGCTGTTGCAGGGGGCTGGCGGCGCAGGCGGCGTGGTTAACGAGGTGACAAAAAAACCGGGACACGATTTCGCCCTCAGCGGTGCGGCAAGCGTCGGCAGCTTTGACCACTATCGCGCCGACATCGACCTGAGCACGCCGCTCAACCGTTCGGGGACACTCCGCTTTCGCACTGCGGACCTGTTTGAGGACAACCGCTATTTCTATCAGTATTCCCATTCGCGCAAATGGCAGGCCTATGGCGCGCTGGAATGGGATATCACGCCCACGACAACCTTCCTTGTCTCCCACGCGGCACAGCAGCAGGACATTACCGCGCCCTATTTCGGCCTGCCGGTCACAACGGACAGGACGCTGTGGTATGGTGGGCGGTCGGCCAATCCGTCCCAACCATGGGGCTACAGCAACTACATGACACAGCAGACTGCCGTGTCACTGTCACAAAAGATCGGACGGAACTGGACGCTGACGGCACGCGGGACATTTTATGACCAGAGCTATGACATGCTCTATAATGAACCCTGGACGACCATCGGCGCGAAAAGCGGCCTGCTGACCTATGAGGACCAGGGCATTTCCGCGCAGAAGGGGACGAACTCTTCACGCTCCGCCGATATCTATGCCACAGGTGCGTTCCGCCTGTTCCATCATACGCATCACCTGCTGGCGGGCTTCAATTACAATTCATATGACCAGTACGTGGCCTATCCCGACATTACGGGCAGTGGCGTATATGACAATATCAGCATCCGCAACACCGCCGCCATCCCGGCCCCTGCCGCAGGCAGCGTCAGCTATGCCGCGTCCTCTGGCGGGGCCGAAGGCAGGGATGATGCTGCCTATCAGTGGGGGTTTTACGGGCAACTGCGGCTTGAACCCGTCCGGGGCCTGTCGGTGGTGCTTGGCGGGCGCGTCTCGCGCTTTTACGAACATGCGCGCGACACCTCTCCGTCGCCGCGCGGGGCGTGGGCGACGCGGTCGGACATCCATGCCCAACTGACGCCCTATCTGGGCAGTGTGTACCAGATCACCCCGCACCTGTCGTGGTACGCCAGTTATGCCAGCATCTTCACCCCATCGGTGGGGGATATGCGCTATCGCGGCGGCGGGCTTGCGCCACAATTGGGAAACCAGGTGGAAACCGGGTTCAAGGGGGAGTATTTCCACGGTCGCCTCAATATCTCGACCGCGCTGTTTCGGATGGAAAGCGTCAACCAGCCGCTGTCGGACCCTGAACATGTCGGATTTTACATCACCACCGGCCCCATTCGCCGACAGGGATGGGAGGCACAGATGGACGGGGAGATCCTGCCGAACCTCAGTGTGTCGATCGGCTATACCTATCTTGATACCAAGCTGTCCAATCCGTCCTCGGCGGATTTCGGGGGGGCGTATTCGCCACACCACATGTTCAAGTCATGGGTACATTACACCCTGCCCGCAGGCCGTCTGAAGGGGCTGAGCCTCGGGGCGGGGATCGACGCCAGCAGCAACCTGCATGGCGGATATCCCACCACCGTGCAGGGCGGATACATGACCATCGACAGCGTCATCGGCTATGTCATCAACCGGCACTTACGCCTGCAGCTCAATGCCAACAACCTGACCAACCGTTATTATTACGAACGGGCCAGCGGCGTGTGGCAGTTCAACTTCCCCGCGGCCCCCCGCAATTTCATGGCGACCCTGCGTGCGACATACTGATCCCCCTGCCCGCCACTCCCTGTCCGACTGGACGGTCGTGCTGCCCTACTGGCGTTCACACGAGAAATGGGCCCCACTGGCGATGCTGGCCACGATCGTGGGGCTGTCATTCATCTATGTCCGTACGGCGGTGTGGTTCGGCCGGTGGAACCAGCAGTTCTTTGATGCCATGTTCGCCTACAGGGTGGAAACCTGCCTGTGGCTGCTGCCCCCCTATATCGCAGTCTGTGTCCTTTCCAGCGGATGCTATGTCCTGCAGACCTACCTGACGCAGGTGCTGTCGATGCGCTGGCGGCTGTGGAACACACGGGTCTATCTGCGGCGGTACCTGTCCGATACGGCGTATTACCGGATGGAACATGGAACCGCGACGGGCGACAACCCTGACCAGCGTATTGCCGATGATCTGTCGCAGATGACGGTGCTGAGCCTGCGCATGGCCCTTGATGGCATACAGGCCGTGACGACGCTGCTGTCATTTTCCATTGTGCTTTGGGAAATCGGCGGCAGCATCGACATGAGCTGGTCCGGGCATCATCTTCGTGTTTCAGGCTACCTTCTTCTGGGCACCATCCTTGCAACGCTGGGGGCGTCAATCCTTATGGAAAAGATGGGAAGCCCCCTGATCGAAGCCGATTACAGGCAACAGCATTTCGACGCGGACCTGCGCGCGGCCTTGATCGACATGCGGCGCAATTCCGAACAGATCGCCTTCAGCCGGGGCGAGGACGCAGAAAACCTGCGTCTTTCACATTATCTGCGCACGATCGCCCATAACTGGCGCAGCGTCGTAACCTATACATGGCGGGCGAATTTCGTGGGCGACCTGTTCAATGGCACCGCGTCGATCATCCTGTGGGTATTGCTGCTGCCGAAACTGGTGGCCCACGCGCTGACCTTTGGGGAATATTCACGCATCAATGCAGCGTTCATGCAGGTCCGGCGCAGCCTGCAATGGTTCATGAACAATTATACCGACCTTGCCACCCTGCGCTCGGTCATGCAGCGCCTGCACGAATTCGAACGCACCGTCAGCCTGCCGCCCCGCACGCGCATCACACATATCGACACGCCAGCGCCCGGCCTCGATATCCGCGACCTTGTCCTGCATCATCCCGATGGCAGGCAGCTTTTGCATATTCCAGCCCTGCATGTCGATGGGGGGGAACGCTGGCTGGTGCGCGGGGCGTCCGGAACGGGCAAGAGCACCCTGCTGCGCGCCATCGCGGGCCTGTGGGAACATGGCCACGGCACCATCACCCTTGACAGGGGGAACTGCATGTTCCTGCCGCAGCGCACCTATCTGCCCCATGGCAGCCTGCGTGCGGTCCTGTCCTATCCCCATGCGGCGTGCAGCCATGACGATGCCCGGTATGAAGCGGTCCTGCATACCGTGAACCTTGACGCCTGCGCCGCGCGGCTGGACGAGGAGGCACAATGGGACACGATCCTGTCCCCTGGCGAGGCACAGCGTATCGCCATGGCGCGTGTCCTGCTGCAGCGGCCGGGCATGCTGTTCATGGACGAGGCGACCTCCGCCCTTGATGACGAAAATACGCGCCGCATCCACGCCGCGCTGCTTGCGGCGCTGCCGCACATGACCATCATCAGCATCAGCCATCATGAAAGGGACCGCGCCTTTCACCCGCATGAACTGCGGCTTGCGGATGGGCGCGCCCTTTTCCTACCGCCCCCGCCATGAGAAAGCTTCGAACAAAACAAGCCGTTGATGAAATAAGGAATGATTTTGAGATTCTGCCTCAATTCCTTTGAATATGGGGCGACATGTTTCGAAATTTTCAGACAGATCTGCCCTGAAAAATATCATGGTCCGCGTTTCCTGAAGACTGTTTGAAAAGTCAGTCTCAATAACATACTGAAATTACAAAAGTTTTTTGTGAAGCTTTTTCCAAAAAGCTTCAGAAGACGCCGCCTTTTTCG
>NZ_BANE01000024.1 GCF_000964405.1 Novacetimonas hansenii JCM 7643 | reverse complement strand
TGCTGCCTTTTGATCGAAAAAGGCGGCGTCTTCTGAAGCTTTTTCGAAAAAGCTTCACCAAAAACCTTTATGATTTCAGGATGTTATTTGTCCTGACTTTTTGAATAGCCTCTAAAAACTCTGGTGTGCGGTTGTTCCCGGAAAAGGGGCGCCAGAAACTTCTATTGTTTTTATCCGCAGGGTGTTCTCAGGCTGTTTCTATCCCTTTTCCGCCGCGCGCCAGCGCATCGCGCAACGCGACCCCGGCGGAAGGCCATGTGCCTCTTCTTGCGCCAGTAATTCCGCAAGCCAGGGGGCGGGGGATGTCAGTTCCTCGAACCCCATCGCGCGATAGAACCGCGCATTCCACGCGACATCATGAAAAGTCGTCAGTGTAAGGCCGCCCGGCATGTGCGTTTGCTGTACCCTGAGCATCGCGGCATGCAGCAGCGCGCGTCCCATGCCCTGTCCCTGCATGTCCTGACGGACCGAAAATTCAAGGATATGCAGGCAGTCATGCCGTATGCCTGCGCTTAGAAAACCGGCAATCGCGCCATCGGTGTCTTCTGCAACCCAGCATGTGCCTGCCGCGATGCAGGGCAAATGTGCCTCTGCTGGCATGACATCCCCCGTTGCCAGCCATGCCAGCGCCGGAATGCTGGCAAAGCGTTGCGCGGCCGAACGTTCCGTTGCGGGCAGGGCCGCTGCATCTGTGGGGCGGCCCGTGCGAATGACCGGGCCGCCCTGTGGGATCGTGGGGTCAGCGGGTATGGGAGATGGCTTTCTTGAGTTCATCATAATCCACCGCGCCGGGAATGATCTGACGGGCGTTGAAAACAAAGGTTGGCGTTCCATCCAGACCAATGCCGTGGGCAAGTTCCATGTTCGCCTGCAATACGGCGGTGACTTTCTCGCCGTTCATTTCCTTGGCGATCTGGTCGGCATCAAGTCCGCACTGTTTCGCCAGCGCGCGCATGCGATCAACGGTAGGATGTTCCGAATCCGTCATGATCGCGTGCTGCATCTTGAAATACGCGGCCTGTCCGCCCTGCTGGAATGCGGCAACCAGGGCCTGTGATGCAATCAGGCTGCCCTGTCCCAGGACAGGAACGACTTTTTCAATGATACGGACACTTTTGTCTTCCGCCACGATCCGGTCCAGATCGGCCAGCACCTTGCGGCAGTAGGGGCAGCGCGGGTCATAGAATTCAACCACGGTTGTGGTGGCCTGCGCATTGCCAAGGATCGCGTCCGACGCCACCGGGTTTAGCAGTTGCGCGCGATGCGTGGCCAACGCCCCCTGCGCCGAGGCCTGAGCCTGGTTGGCGGCATTCTGCCGCAGTGCGGTGATCGCATCGGTCAGGATGGACGGATCGGTCTTCAGCGCATCGCGCACGATTTCCACGATCGCCTTGCGCTGTGCCGGGGTGAAGGTGTCGCTGGCGCTTTGTGCGGATGCCACGGTCGGGACATACAGCCCCCCCGTCAGGAGGGCCGCTGCCATGGTGGCGGGCAACAGGCGGCGCAATCGGTAGGTGCGGCGGGAAAAGGGCACGGGCGGCCTCCGTCAATCGGGTCAGGATGGGGTATGTAAAGGATGCAGGAGGGTAAGGAAAGAAGTCGGCATGTTAAACATGCGCCATGTGTGATGGCATATGACGGGGATGCCCGAATCGCGCAACATGGCATGGCACGGTAAAATCCATGGCGGCAACTGCTATCATGGCAGCTATGGGTGGAAGATAACAAATCAGTAAAAATCATGATATTTAAGGTAATATAACAATATCAATAAGTATTTTTATTTAAAGTTTTATAAATGTTATTTATTGCAATAAAATAATATAATTCAATGTTCTTTAAATTGTATTTTTTAATTTATTTTAAAATTAAAAACTTTATATTTAACCCATATATTTTTAAATTTAATTTGTAATTACATGCGTATTTATTTATATTTTGTGATATTTCAATGTTTCATATAATGAGTTATAAATTAATTTTTCGGAATTTGTTTTTATGTTTTAAAAATAATAAAAATTATTATGACTTAAATATAAAATTGTCGTATAATTTCAGAAATTGTATATGAATTAAACCAAATATATTTATTGTTATAATTAAATAATACATTATTTACAATTAAACTGTGAATTTATTATGTGCATCTGATATCCGGATATAATATTCCTGATATCAGATGCGCTGGATATAAATTATATATGTTCTTCCTGCCAGCATTCGCGCAGGCCAGAAGTAAAGCCTTCCCCATCTGTTTTGTATCCATGGGGGCGATATTCCATGAAACTGGCTGCCCGATGGCTTGGGCCTGCCGTCATGTCCAAGGCTTACGATCATGCAAAAGCCTGCTTGCCCCATGCGCGCAAGACCGCTAATGGCGGAATGCCGGTGTGCCGATGCCTTGGGGGTGGGGCTTCCGCGGTTATGGTCGAATGGAGAAGAAGACGCGTGCCAGAGCATTCCACGAATTCCTTTGCGCGCAGGTCCGCCCGGATCGCGTTTTCGGCAATGCTCGCGGTTTCCGTCGCCGGATGCGGCCATTCCTCGCCCATGCATCTTGTCACCCACATGTTTGGTCCGTCGCCCGGCGCACTGATCGGTACCGTGGCCGCCGATGAACCACAGGCCGTCATGGTCGGGCGTGATATCCTGTCGCGCGGTGGCAATGCGGCGGATGCGGCGGCGGCAATGGGCATGGCGCTGGCGGTGACGCTGCCATCACGGGCGTCGATGGGGTCGGGTGGGGCCTGCCTTGCCTATCGCCCTGGCGATACCGAAGGGGGCCGCGCCTTCATCTTTACCCCGCGCGCGGGCACGGTCGATGGCATTCCCGGCGCGCCCCATGCCGACCGCCCGGCGGCTGTGCCGATGCTGGCGCGTGGTATGTATCTGATGCATCTGCAATATGGCACCACGTCCTTTGCGGCCATCCTGCCTGATGCCATGTCGCTGGCGGTCAATGGCGTCAATGTCAGCCATCAGTTGGCAAGCGATCTTGCCACCGTGCAGGGGCCGCTGCTGGCGGACCCGGGGATGCGCGCGATCTTCAGCCGGACCGATGGCACGGCCCTTGTCGAAGGGGACGCGCTGGTGCAGACGCACCTGTCGGGTGTGCTGGACCAGATCCGCGGCATGGGCGTGGGCGACCTGTATAATGGTGCGCTGGCGCAATCCTTTACTGCAGGCAGCCAGGCGGCTGGCGGCGGGTTGCAGACCAGCGACCTGCGTGCGGCCATTCCTTCCGAACGCCTGCCCTTACGGGTCAATGCCGCAGGGGGGCTGACGGTTGCGTTCCTGCCGCCGCCCGCCGATGGTGGCCTCGGCAGTGCCGTTGCCTTCCGCGCGCTGCTTGCGGGGCAGGGCAACCCTGAATCCCTGTCGCAGGGGGCCGTCGCCGCATGGCGTGCGCGGGGTGGCGATACGCAGGGCAAGCAGACCAATGATGACCTGACGGCGCGGGCGCAGGCCGTCCTTGATTCCGGGACACCAGGCAGCGGCAGCCTGCCGTCACTTCCGGCCTCGACCTCCTTTGCCGTGGTGGACCATGCGGGAATGGCGGTGGCATGCAGCCTGACGATGAACAACCTGTTCGGCACGGGGCGTATTGCGGGGAATACGGGTATCGTGCTTGCGGCATCACCCGCGCGCGTGCCCGCGCCCCTGCTGTCGGCTGCGATCGCCAATGATGGCCATGCCTTCCGCGCGGCTGTGGCCGGATCGGGACAGAACGATGCCGCCGCTGCCGTGGCGGAGGAAATGAAGCTGGTCCTGTCGGGTCAGGCCCCGGCGTCGCGCGCCGTCACGGCCGAAGGACGCGTCAACGCGATTGCGTGCCCCCGTGGCCTGCCCGGTGACGGCACGTCATGCGTTGCGGGGTCGGACCCGCGTGAAACCGGCCTTGCGGTTGGCCCGCGGTAATGCGGTGCCGCCCGCTTTGTAAGGGAGCGGGAGAAATGCTGCGGCAAATGACAGGGGCAAGGTTGTAAATGATCTTGTTTTGTTCCATATTGGGAACTGCATCGCAGCTTCCATGTGAAGACACCCCGGACACGCCCATCCTGTCCGGCAGGTCCTGTCCCGATTCACTGACAGGAACATGGAATGCGCGAAACACAGCTTCGTCGAAAAGGTAAGCAGGCCATGGCACAGGCTCCGGGTATTGACAAAGGCAAGGCTCTTGAAGGCGCGCTGAGCCAGATTGAACGCGCGTTTGGCAAGGGGTCGATCATGCGCATGGGCGAGCGGCCCAAGACGGAGGTCGATGTGATCTCCACCGGTTCGCTCGGCCTTGATATCGGCCTTGGCATTGGTGGCCTGCCGCGTGGGCGCATCGTGGAAATCTATGGCCCCGAAAGTTCGGGCAAGACGACAATGGCCCTGCATGCCATTGCCGAAGCACAGAAAAAGGGCGGCACCTGCGCCTTTATCGATGCGGAACATGCGCTTGATCCCGGCTATGCGCGCAAGCTTGGGGTGGATGTGGACAGCCTTCTCATCAGTCAGCCCGACGCGGGGGAGCAGGCGCTTGAAATTGCCGATACGCTGGTGCGTTCGGGGGCGATTGACGTGCTGGTGATCGACAGCGTGGCGGCCCTTGTCCCGCGTGCGGAACTTGAGGGCGAGATGGGCGACAGCCATGTCGGCCTGCATGCGCGCCTGATGAGTCAGGCGCTGCGCAAGCTGACGGGATCGGTGTCGCGGTCCAACACCATGATGATCTTCCTGAACCAGATCCGCCTGAAGATCGGGGTCATGTTCGGCAGCCCGGAAACGACGACGGGCGGCAATGCGCTGAAATTTTATGCGTCGGTGCGTATGGACATCCGCCGGATCGGTTCGATCAAGGACAAGGACGAGGTCGTGGGCAACCAGACCCGTGTGAAGGTGGTCAAGAACAAGATGGCCCCCCCGTTCCGGCAGGTGGAATTCGATATCATGTATGGCGAAGGCATCAGCAAGATGGGCGAGCTGATCGACCTTGGGGTCAAGGCCGGCATTGTGGAGAAGTCCGGGGCATGGTTCTCCTGCGATAGCCAGCGCATCGGCCAGGGGCGTGAGAATGCCAAGCAGTTCCTGCGCGACCATCCTGAAATGGCCGCGGATATCGAACGCCGCGTGCGTGAACAGGCGGGCGTGGTGGCCGAAGCCATGCTGGTCGGTCCCGACGACGACGCAGAATGATACAATCATCCGTCACGACGGGCCGTGCCCCCGCCATGGTGTGATGGCGGGGGTATGAATGGCACGTGTGTGACGGCAGGATATGCAATAATCGGTCTTTGTGTCGTGGTGCGGGATGATACTGTGCGGACATGAAACCGCGTCTTGTCATGTTTGGGGTGTTGCTGTGCCTGTCATCGTGTGCCGATACGATGCATGGGGACCGCAATGACCCGGTGGATGTTGATGAGGCGATGCCCCCGATTGGCGGGCATCGCGCCAACGGTACTACGGTGCCCGGTCCGACGCACGCCTCTGCCGCCGGGCATGTGCATCGCCTGCCGCGCGTTGATCCCGAACCTGATCCCCCGATGGAGGCGTATCATCCCATGCCCGATGCGGCGGCGATGCAGATGATTTCCTCAGGTTATGATCCGTCGCAGGCGGGGGACGATGATGATTCCCAAAATCAGGAAGACCCCAAGCACTTTGTCGTGCCCGATACCCAGGTCAGTTATGGCAAGCCGCATGGCGGCAACGCGAACTGACCCATCATTTTATAAGAGCGTGTTTGAAAACAGCTCATTGATAAAAAATAAGAAAAGTTTTTGGGTGCCGCTTTTTTTCAAAAATGCGGCGTCCTTCGAAGCGTTTTAGAAAAAGCTTCACCAAAAACCTTTATAATTTCAGTATGTTATCGTGGCTGGTTTTTCAAACAGTCTCTGACACCATAATCGCACGGATATCATTGACGTTCGTAAGTGTCGGGCCGGTCCGTACAAGGTCGCCCGTGGCGTCGAACAGGCTGTAGCTGTCATGGCGGCGCAGGAATTCACGCGGGTCCAGCGCCTGTGCGCGGGCGCGTGACAATGTATCGGGTGTGACGATCGCCCCTGCCGCATCCTCGGTCCCGTCGATGCCATCACTATCCCCTGCGATGGCCCAGATCCCGTCATGTTCCTGCAATGCAAGGGCGAGGGACAACAGGAACTCTGTATTGCGTCCGCCGCGTCCGGGTGGCCCGTCGCCTGCGCGAAGGCTGACCGTCATTTCCCCACCCGATAGCAGTACGGCAGGCCCCGCCACCGGTACACCGTGATGGCGGGCGGACTGTGCGATGCCTGCCATGACGATTGCAGCGTCCCGGCTTTCCCCCTCCAGCGCATCGCCGAGGATCAGCGGGGTCAGGCCGAGTGTGCGTGCCTCCTGCGCTGCGGCCTCAAGCGCCATCATGGGGGTGGCGATCAGGACGAAGCGGTTATCCGGGTTGGCCGCTTCCTGCCCGTAGGGTGGCAAGGGCCGCATGAGGGCGTCCAGGATTTGCGGCGTGACCGTAATGTCACGGCGACGCAGCACCGCCAGCGCATCGGCAGGGGTCGTCGGGTCGGGCACGGTCGGGCCACTGGCAATGGTCAGCGGATCATCCCCCGGCACGTCGCTGATGGCCAGGGTCAGCACGCGTGCAGGCGCACATGCGCGGGCCAGGCGCCCGCCCTTGATGTCCGACAGGTGGCGACGCACCAGGTTCATGTCCCCGATATCCGCCCCACAATGCAGCAGTTCTTGGTTGAGCGCACGCATGTCCGCAAGTGTCAGCCCCGGCGCGGGCAGTTCCATCAGGGCCGACCCACCCCCCGATATCAGGGCAATGACAAGGTCATCAGGCCCAAGGCCACGAACTTCGTGCAATATGGCGCGGGCGGCATCCTCGCTCCGGCTGTCGGGCACGGGATGGGCGGCTTCCATCACACGTATGCGCGACGTGGTGGCGACGTGCCCGTCACGTGTCACAACAACTCCGCGCAGGGGAACGTCCGGCCATGCCTGTTCCAGGGCGGCCGCCATGGCCGCCGCCGCCTTGCCTGCGCCGACCACGACACACTGTCCCTTTGGCGGGGAGGGCAGGTGGCGTGCCAGCACGCGTGCGGGTTGCGCACTGTGGATGGCGGCATCGAATATCCGCTGCAATGCCGCACGTATGTTCTTATCGTGCCATGCGCCCGGCATGTCAGGCATCGGCAGGGTGGAATATGTGGGTGTCATCAGGCGATCCATCGTCACGGAAAGGGGCAGGCACGGCAGGTAACCACGGCAGGTAACGCAGCGCAAAACGCCACGCCATTGGCGGAGGAAGGGGGTGGTACCTGCTCTTCATGAAAGGCAGGGCGCGCCATCGGGCAAGGGGGCCATGCGTGTCACAATTGTCACGACTGTATCAGGTGGGGGCGGTCGCGGGCGTGTCGTGGCCCTGCACACGCGAAATTGGGGGCGGTTGCTCTGGATCGGGGAAGGGTAAGATGTTACGCCGCCCGGCGTGGATCGTGACATCCGTGTCCAGATCGACCATCAGGAGGAGAGCGGCCCTTGGAGAGTGGAAAGGGTAACAGTCCCGTCACGCCACAGGTCGCGTCATATGGCGCGATCCGGCCATACATGATTTTCCCCCGCCCCGAATGGGCGGCCCTGCGCGCCAATGTCCCGCAATCCCTGAACGAGGCGGAGGTCGCGTCCCTGCGCGGCCATAACGAACCGGTTTCGCTGGAGGATATTGCCGAGGTTTACCTGCCGCTTTCGCGCCTGCTCAACCTGCACGTGCTGGCCAGCCGCAGCCTTAATAATATGGTCAAGAGCGCCTTCCTTGGCGTGCCGCGCCGGACCGTACCCTTCATCATCGGCATTGCGGGCAGTGTAGGCGTGGGCAAGAGTACGTTCGCCCGCCTGTTGCAGGCGGTGCTGTCGCGCTGGCCCGACCATCCCAACGTATCGCTGGTCACGACGGATGGGTTTTTGTTGCCCAAATGCGTGCTGCAGGAACGCGACCTGATGGCGCGCAAGGGATTTCCCGAAAGCTATGACCTGCGGCAGATGATTTCCTTCCTCGCCGCGCTCAAGGCGGGGGAACGCAACCTGGACGTGCCCATCTACTCGCACGAGGCATATGACATCATCCCAGACCGTTACCAGGTGGTGGACCAGCCGGATATCCTGATCTTCGAGGGGCTGAACGTGCTTCAGACCGCCTCTGAACAGCCATTCATGGCGTCGGATTTCTTTGACTTCTCGATCTATCTCGACGCGGATACGCACGATATCGAACGGTGGTACGTGGAACGTTTCCGGATGCTCCAGCAGACGGCCTTTCGCAAGCCGACGTCCTATTTCCACCATTACCGCGACCTGAGCCCGGCAGAGGCGGAAAATGTCGCGCGTGATATCTGGCGGCGCATCAACCTGCCCAACCTTGAAGAAAACATCCTGCCCACGCGTGAACGCGCGCGCCTGATCCTGCGCAAGGGACCAAGCCACAGCGTCAGCACGGTATGGATGCGCCAGATCTGAAGGCGGCATTTCTGGCGCCTGACGCGTTTTCCGGTTCTGCGGGCCCCCGGCAATGGGCGCATGGCAAAACAGGGGGCCAGAGGCCCCCTGTCATGGTCGCGTGGCGTGCCGCCGCCTCAGTAATTGAGGTAGATGGTCTTGGTATCGACATAAGCTTCGAGGCCGTACTGCCCGTCCTCCCCGCCGATGCCGCTGTCGCCATAGCCGTGATGGAATCCCTGCGCGGCCTCACCTCCCTCGCGGTTGACATAGATCTCGCCGAAATTCAGTTCGTTGCTCATGCGCATGACTTTCTTGAGGTCCTGCGTGAACATATAGGCCGACAGGCCATAGCGTGACTTGTTGGCCATCATCAGGGCTTCGTCGAAATCCTCCACCTTGATAAGCGAAAGGACCGGGCCGAACACCTCGTTCTGCGTGATATCCATTTCATTCGTAACATTGGTCAGCAGCGTGGGGGCATAGAAGTTGCCCGCGTCGTAGATACCGCCCGTCAGCGCCTTGCCGCCGATCTCGACTTTTGCGCCCTGTGCGATGGCGCGCTGGACCATCGCATCGACCTTTTCCAGTTCGGCCTTGCTGATTTTCGGCCCCATGGTTGTGTCCGCATCCAGCGGGTTGCCGACCTTGATCTGTGCGATTTTCTTGCGCAGGAGGTCCAGGAACTGGTCATACACCGCCTGATGGACATAGGTGCGTTCGTTGGCGGTACAGACCTGCCCGCAGTTCATGAAGCGTGCGGAAACTGCGGCGGTCGCCGCGGCCTCGATATCCGCGTCATCCATGACGATGAACGGGGCCTTGCCACCAAGTTCGAGGCGCACTTCCTTCAGCCCTTCCGACGCGGCGGCCATGATCTTGCGTCCCGCAGGCGTGCTGCCGGTCATGGTAATCAGCTTGGTGATCGGGTTTGTGACCAGTTGATTGCCCACCGTCACGCCACCACCGGTGACGACGTTGAACACGCCCTTGGGGAAGCCTGCCTCCACCGACAGTTCGGCCAGGGCAAGTGTCGAAAGCGGGGTCAGTTCATGCGGTTTGATGACAAAGGTGTTGCCCGCCGCAAGGGCCGGCCCCAGCTTGCGCGCCGTCAGGGCCAAGGGGAAGTTCCATGCCGAGATCCCGGCAATAACGCCATGGGGGATCTTCTCGATCAGAATCTTTTCGCCCGGTCGGCTGCCGGGGATGATGTTACCCTCCAGCCTGCGGGCATTTTCCGCGGCAAAGCGGATCAGTTGGATGGCAAAATTGACCTCCACCTTTGCTTCGCGGATGGGCTTGCCATTTTCGCTGGTGATGAGGCGCGCCAGCCTGTCTTCGTCGCGGCGGATCAATTCGATCAGCTTGTACAGATAATCCGCGCGGTCTGTCGCGATCAGGCGGCTCCATGTGCCAAAGGCTTCCTGCGCGCCCTGCAGGGCGCGATCGACGTCGTCCTTGCTGGCGATGCCGACACTGGCCAATACGTCGCCGGTTGCGGGATTGCGGATGGTGTCGCGTTCCTCGGTCGTGGCGGGAATCCATTCGCCACCAATGAACAGGTCGTAATTTCTGACGTCTGCCATGTCAGGGTCTCCAGTATGGTCATAATTATGGTCAGTTGCGGATCAGCATAAGGTTAGGCCACCTTCGTAAAAATGGCACAAACCCTGCCTGCCTGCCTGCCTGCCTGCCTGCCGCGCGGCGGTGGACGGGACGTGCGATGGCGACCGGCCATGTCGGGACATGGCCGGGTCATGCGGGCGCCGCGGAAAAAAGGGGGGGGAATGCGCGACTGCGTATCAGGGCAGGAAGGGCTTGCCTTCGTGCGCGACCAGAAGGTCATGCATGTCGGTGGCGTGTTCTTCCTCTTCGGCCAGGATCTTTTCAAGCATGATGCGCGTGGTGGGGTCATGATCGGCGAAATAACGGATCAGTTCGCGGTAATGCTCAATCACGAGGCGTTCGGCCACAAGGTTCTGCCGCACCATTTCAACAAGGTTGCCGCCCGCGCCATATTCGCTGGCCGATCGGGTGGCCAGTCCTTCGGGCGACAGGTTGGGCACGCCGCCAAGCTGGTCAATGCGTTCGGCGGCCCACATCATGTGCGCGCGTTCTTCCTTGGCATGGGTTGCGAATTCGGCGGCGATGCTTTCGCTGGTGATGCCTTCGACGGCAATGGAATGCATGGTATAGCGCAAGACGCAGACCAGTTCCGTCGCAACCACCGTCTGCAACAGGTCGATGGCTGTTTTGACATTCCCTTGATAGGCAGGGGTCAGCGCCCCCTGTTCAATGGATTTCTGTGCACGTGCGCGCAGGGTCTGCACGTCGGTAAGGAATGTGTTTTCAGTGGCTTTTGCCATTCCGATGCTCCTTTCGGGTCATGAACGGGCACGGTGTCAATGCGAACGAGGTGCCTTTTGCGTCCGTTGCGGAGTGTGTCCGTCATAACGGCAGGGGGGCGGAACGGTTGCATGCGAAACTCCGGGGTGTATCCCCACGATGGGAAGGCATGAAGGCATGACAGGCACGGATGGCATGATGTCGCATGTTGTGACGGAACTGATCGCGGTGCTGACGGCCGTGCGCGATGGCGTGCCACAGGTGATGACGATTGATGATGGCCGCCTGTTGCCCTCCGGCCCGCTTGAAAGCGGACATCGTTCCTTGCAGGCTGGTGTGCGGTCATGGGTGGAACAGCAGACCGGCCACCCAATCGGCCACGTGGAGCAACTCTATACCTTTGCCGATCATGATCGCGTCCTGCATCCCGAACAGGGGCGCAGCATCTCCATTTCCTACCTCGCCCTGACCCGCAGCCACGCGCGGGAGACGGGGTGGCGGGACTGGTATGATTATTTCCCGTGGGAGGACCGTACCAGCGATACGATGCAGGCGGTGACGGACCTGATCGAACGTCGCCTGTGCGCATGGGTTGCGGGCATGGCGGATATCGAAACCCGGATGCGGCAGTGGCAGCGGTGCATGGCGCTGTTTGCGATTGGCGATACGGGCGGGTGGGACGATGAGCTTGTGCTGCAACGTTATGAACTGCTGTATGAGGCGACATTGGTGGCGGAGGCGGGATGCCCCCCCCCGCAGGCGATTCCCGGCCGGTACATGCATCGCGATCACCGGCGCATTCTGGCGACCGCGATGGCGCGCCTGCGTGCAAGGATACGTTACCGCCCCGTCGTCTTCGAACTGATGCCCGAGGAGTTTACCTTGCTGCAATTACAGCGCGCGGTCGAAAGTCTGGCGGGATGCCACGTGCACAAACAGAATTTTCGCCGCCTGGTGACACAGCAGCAACTTATTGAGGAAACAGGCCGGATTGACGAAAAGACCGGTGGCAGGCCCGCCCGCCTGTTCCGTTTCTGTGGCGAGGTGCGGCGCGCGCGGCAGTTCGCGGGCAGCAAGCTGCCGATCGTGCATTCGGGGTGATCCCCCCGCCCGGTGGGCGCGGATGTGGGCGGGATCACGAAAATCCTGATTGACACAGGCAGGGTTTCACGTTGGAAGTGTCCGGCCGGATCATCGTGCCTCACTTATACTCAATTTGAGTATAAAAGAAACTGGGGCCACCGGCGAGGAGGGCAATCATGAATCAACTGGGTCCCCGGCACGCGGCTGACCGGCTTTATGACCGCGTGCGCCACCTGGTTCCTGAGATGGAATGGGCGACGTTCCTTGACGACATCCGCGCGATTGAGGCGCTCAAGCAGCAGCGCAACGCGATCATCCTTGCGCATAATTACCAGACGCCGGAAATCTTTCACTGCGTTGCCGATATCCGTGGTGACAGCCTTGCCCTTGCACGCGAAGCGCAGGAGGCCAGTGCCGATGTCATCGTCATGGCGGGCGTGCATTTCATGGCCGAGACGGCAAAGATGCTCAATCCCGACAGCACCGTGCTGATCCCCGACATGCATGCGGGATGTTCGCTGGCGGATTCCATCACGGCGGCCGATGTGCGCCTGTTGCGGGAACGCCATCCGGGGGTGCCGGTGGTCACTTATGTCAACACCTCGGCAGAGGTGAAGGCTGAAAGCGACATCTGCTGCACATCGGGCAATGCGAGGCGCGTGGTCGAAAGCCTTGGCACGGATCAGGTCATCATGATCCCCGATGAATTCCTTGCCCGCAATATCGAGGCGGAAACCGGGATCAAGATGATTACATGGCCCGGCCATTGCGAGGTGCATGAGCGGTTCACCCCGCAGGAAATCACACGCATGCGTGATGAAAATCCCGGCGTGGTCGTGCTGGCGCATCCCGAATGCCCGCCAGAAGTCGTTGCGGTATCTGACTTTTCCGGTTCCACCGCGATGATGAGCGATTATGTGCAGGCCCATGATGGTGGCAAGGTGCTGCTGGTGACCGAATGTTCCATGAGCGACAACCTCGCTTTGCTGCATCCGAAGATTGATTTTGTCCGTCCGTGCAACATGTGTCCGCACATGAAACGCATCACCCTGTCGGGCCTGCGTCACGCGCTGGAGACGATGACGCATGAGGTGACGATCGATCCCACGCTTGCGGCGCGCGGCCGGCGTGCTGTTGAACGCATGCTGGCGATATGACGGACGCTGCTGCCCTGTCTTCCCTGTCTGCCGTGGGCCTGAGTGATCTGTCTCCGGCCTCTCTGGTGGGGCAGCCTGTCATCGTCGGCGGTGGGTTGGCCGGGGTGATGACGGCGCTGATGCTGGAACAGCCCTGTGTGTTGCTGTCATCCGGGCCGCTGGCCGCCATGCGCCCGGCTCTGGCGTCGAGCATGCTGGCGCAAGGGGGGGTCGCCGCCGCGGTTGGGGGGGACGACACGCCTGCATTGCATGCGGCCGATACGCTGGCTGCCGGGGTGGGCCTGTGCGATCCCGCGATTGTGGCGCGTGTGACGGCCGATGGGCCGGACGCCATTGCGCGTCTTGCGGCATTCGGGGTGCATTTCGATCGTGCGGCGGATGATGGTGCGTTGGTGCTGGGGCTGGAGGCCGCGCATTGCCGCCACCGGATCGTGCATGCCCGTGGTGATGCATCCGGCGCCGCGATCATGGAGGCGCTGGTGGCGCGCGTTCGCGCCACGCCACGCATTACGGTTGTTGAACATGCCCCGGTCCATGCGCTTCTGACGCAGGATGGGGCGGTGACGGGGGTGCGTGTCAACGTGGCGGGACGTGACATCGCATGGCCCACGTCTGCCGTGGTGCTGGCGACGGGGGGGATTGGTGGCCTGTTTGGCGATACGACCAACCCGCTGGGCGCATGCGGGCAGGGACTTGCACTGGCGGCGCGGGCAGGCGCGGTTCTTGGTAATATGGAGTTTGTGCAGTTCCATCCCACCGCGCTGGCCGCGCGGCATGTGACAGGGCCCATGCCGTTAATCAGCGAGGCCGTGCGTGGCGAAGGCGCGGTGCTGGTGGATGAAAATGGCGATCGCTTTACCGAGGAACTGGCCGCGCGCGACATCGTATCCCGTGCGGTGTGGCGGCATATGCGGGCAGGCCACCATGTCTTCCTTGATGCGCGACAGGTGCTTGGTGCGCGGTTCGCCACCCGTTTTCCCGCCATTGACGCGCTGTGTCGTGCGCAGGGCATCGACCCCGCCCGGCAGCCGATCCCGGTGCGTCCGGCCGCCCATTACCATATGGGCGGGATTATGGTGGATGGTCATGGGCGTACCGGCGTTCCCGGTCTGTGGGCCTGTGGGGAGGTCGCCTGTACCGGCCTGCACGGGGCCAACCGCCTTGCCAGTAATTCCCTGCTGGAAGCCGTGTCATTCGGCACATGGGTTGCCCATGACCTGTCCGCCCTGCCGTTGACCCGCACCGCCGCGCCATCGGAACAGGGGATTGCGGCACCAATGGCGCCATCACCGTCCGATGCCCGGCGCCGCGCCATGGCGCGTGGCGCGGGTGTGGTTCGTACGCATGATGAATTGCATGAAACCGTGCGCCTGTTCGCTCCACGGCTGGAACATGATGATGCGGCCCTTGTGTCCGCGATGGTAGCCCTTGCGGCATTGCAGCGCGAGGAAAGCCGTGGTGGGCATTTCCGTGCCGACTTCCCCCATGCCGCTGCCGGGGCCACGTCGTCGCGCCTGACGCTGGACATGGTGCGTGCCGCCATTATCCCGATCGTGGCACGGGACGCGCAGATGACTTTCCCCCCTGATAACGGAGTGATCGCATGACCCATTCCCCGTCAATCCGACCCTTGCCCGACCTTATGCTTGAACCTCTGGTGCGTGCTGGCCTCATGGAGGATCTGGGCCGTGGGGGCGACCTGACCACGGATGTTACGCTGGGGGCCGGGGACGTGCAGGCGCATGCGGTGCTGTCGGCACGGCAGGCGGGGGTGGTCGCGGGGCTGGATATGGCACGGCTGTCCTTTTGCCTGATGGACCCGCGCATCGAATTCACCGTCGCAGCCCCCGATGGCACCCATGTCACCCCCGGACAGGTCATTGCCAGTGTGCGCGGCCCGGCGCGTGGCATCCTGTCGGGGGAACGGGTCGCCCTGAATTTCGTATCACACCTGTGTGGCATCGCCACCGCGACGGCACAGGTGGTCGCGGCCGTGGAACCTTATGGCACCAGGGTCAGTTGTACGCGCAAGACCCTGCCGGGCATGCGCGCGATCCAGAAATATGCCGTGCGGGCCGGGGGGGGCGCCAACCATCGTTTCGGCCTGGATGACGCCATCCTGATAAAGGACAACCACCTTGCGATCGCGGGGGGAATTCGTCCCGCCCTGACGCGCGCACGCGCGGCGGCGGGGCATCTGGTCAGTATAGAGCTGGAAGTCGATACGCTGGAACAGTTGGCCGAGGGGCTGGAGGTTGGGGGGGTCGATGTCTTCTTGCTCGACAACATGACACCGGACCAGTTGCGTCAGGCGGTCGCCATGATCGACCACCGTGCCGTGGCCGAGGCATCAGGCGGTGTGACACCGCAAAACGCGGCAACGGTCGCCGCAACGGGGGTTGACCTGATTTCCATGGGATGGCTGACCCACAGCGTCAGGGCAATGGATATCGGGCTGGATTATCAACCATAGGATGTGGCCGTGTGTCATTTTAATTAAATATGCATAAAATATGCAACTGACACATAGTACAAGTTGCCATCTGCCGGGAGATCATTATTTATACGGATTAATAAGATATATTTGTTTGAAGGATAAGAAACCGGTATGGTGGCGGATATCACGGAGCAGAGCAACAAGCCCCCCCGACGTGTACTCAGCGTTGATGCCTATGAACATGTCCGGCGGGGCCTTATCCGCAGCCGCTATCGTGCGGGTGAACGTCTTGTCCTGCGCCCGCTTGCCGCCGAACTGGGCCTGAGCCCGACCCCCGTGCGCGAGGCGCTGCTACGGCTGGTGTCTGAACATGCGCTGGAACTCAATGACCGTAACACGGCGGTCGTGCCCGCCATGACGCGCCGCAATTTCGCGGAAATCCATGCCCTGCGTTCCGACCTGGAGGTCAGGTTGGCAGAGGCCGCGGCCATGAAGGCCAGTGCGCACGGGATTGAAACCCTTGCCATGCTGCATCGTCAGTTCGTCGATGCGCTGGCTGTTCGTGATGATGGGGCGGTTGCCGCCCTGAACGCGGATTTCCATACCACGGTCGCAACACTGGCCGACCTGCCCCTGACGGCGAATATCCTGCGTAACCTGTGGGTGCGGATTGGCCCGCTTTATGCCCTGTCGCGGCCGATGCCCAGCCTGCGCAGCATGGGGGAGGTTCATCCCCATGCCGCATTGATCGATGCGCTGCGTACACGTGACCCGCAGGCCGCACGCGATGCGATTACGCGTGATTTCAACAATGCGCGCATATGGATCGAACCACTGCTGGCGTAAGCGGCGCCGGCATGGTCGTCACAGGGCCGCCGCCATGGACAGCCCTGTGAAACAGGTCGTGATGAAAAATAAGGTCTCCATCACGCTGCCGGTTTCTTGCGTAGCTTTATCGCACTTCGCGAAGTTTCTTTTTTTCGAGGGCTGGCACCTCGATATCTATTTCCAGCATTGAAACCGATGTCCCGCGATCCACCTTGATCTGGACCTTGTCCTGATCGACGGGGATATGCCTTTTGATGACCTCCAGGATCTCGCTGTGGAGCGTATTGAGCAGTTCGGATTCCTGCCCGTCCGTCCCGGCGCGTTCATGCGCCAGAAGGATCTGCAGGCGGTCGCGCGCGACGGGCGCGGAACTGCGGGAACGACCGAAAAGAGTATCAAGCAGGCCCATGATCAGGATCTTCCCTTGAACAGCCACCCGAACAGGCCGCTACGTTCAGTGGGTACGGTGACATCGATCTTTTCGCCTTCCAGCCGGCGCGCCGCCTCGAAATAGGCGCGGGCGGGCGGGCTTTGCGGGCTGGAAATCGTGACGGGCGAACCAAGGTTCGACGCGCGCAGGACTTCCTCGCTTTCGGGGATGATCCCCAGAAGCGGGATCGACAGGATTTCAAGCACGTCTTCGGTGCGCAGCATTTCCCCGCGCGCCGCGCGTCCGGGGTCATAACGCGTCACCAGCAGGTATTTTTCGACCTTGCCGCCGGACTTGGCCTTTGCCGTCGTGCTGTCAAGCATGCCGATGATGCGGTCACTGTCACGCACGGAGGACACTTCGGGATTGGTGACGACGACGGCGTAATCCGCATGGTACATCGCCAGTTGCGCGCCGCGTTCGATACCTGCCGGGCTGTCGCAGATGATCCAGTCGAACTTTTCACGCAGTTCACCGATCACCTTGTCCACGCCCTCGGCCGTCAGGGCATCCTTGTCGCGGGTCTGCGATGCGGGCAGGATAGACAGGGTTTCGACGCGTTTGTCACGGATCAGGGCCTGCGACAGTTTTGCTTCGCCCTGAATGACATTGATCAGGTCGTACACGACCCGGCGTTCCGCGCCCATGACCAGATCGAGATTGCGCAGCCCGACATCAAAATCGACCACGACCACGTTCTGCCCCGTCTGTGCCAGCGCCGCGCCCAGTGCCGCGGTGGACGTTGTCTTGCCGACCCCGCCCTTTCCGGAGGTGACGACCAGCACTTTCGCCATTCTAGTTTTTCCTTGTCCTGTTATTTCTGCTCGCGGTCGGGAAGGGTATAGGCCGCAACGGTTGAAATATGGTTGTTAAGTAGTAAGGGCGCGGCAGGGTGGGATGCAACCGCTGCAACGATGAAAACTGTATCTGGAATTCATCTTCTGGGGGAAGGCGCCATCCGCAGGCTGAGTGGCTGCACCACGATTGTGTCATTATTAAGCATGGCCTGTGAGGGCGTTCCTGAAAACTGGGGGTCCATATCCTCGGCGGTCATATAATACCCATCAATCGCCAGAAGTTCCGCGCGCATGTCATGGGCAAAGATGCGGGCTTCGGGCTGTCCGTTCATTCCCGCGATCGCGCGCCCGCGTAGTGCGCCGTAAACATGGATGGACCCTGCGGCGGTAACTTCCGCCCCCGACCCGACGGACCCGATGATGATGATGTCACCATCGGGGTTTACGATCGTCTGTCCCGAACGGATGGGCTGTTCCACGATCAGGGATGATCCCTGTATGCGTTCGGGCACGGGAACATGGTCGTCGGGAATGTCCACTGCCCCCGACGCGCGCCCGCCCTCCAGCCCGGCCGGCCATTGCCAGTGGGCGATGGCGGGGGTGGTGGGGTCAGCCCCCTCGATCGCGATGATGCGGATGCCGCGTTCAAGCAGCGCTGGATACAGCTTGCCAAGGCCCGGTTCATCCGCGCCAAGCAGCGACAGGTCGAGGATGACCGGCTTGCTGGCGAAAAAGGCTGCGGAACGCGCGATCTGCGCATCAAGCCCGGCCATCCAGTCGGACAGGCCGGGTTCGGGCGACAGCACCAGTGCGAGGAAGGAGCGGCCACGGGCACGTATTTTCGGAAGGGAACGCAATTCGTCGGACAAGTGGTTACAGCCTTCGTCTGCCTGGGATTCGTCTGTCTGCGGCCCGACGGGTTATCATGGGCACGTTGCCAATGTGCCAGAAAAAAACGTCCCACGCCACGGCCCGTGGCCGGTGGATGCGCCCCCGGTCACGATCATGGCGCGGCCGCGTGCGATGCAATGCGGTTTTGTTGACATGAAGGCTTGGCGAAGGGTGGTGCGATGCAATAAAGCGGATGCATGCGTATCCTGTATCATCTTCCCCTTTCACCCTATTCCCGCAAGGTGCGCCTTGCACTGGGAGAAAAGCGGCTGCCATTCGAACTGAAGGTGGAACGGGTATGGGAACGTCGCCCCGATTACCTTGCGCTGAACCCCGCGGGCGGGGTGCCGATGCTGGTGGAGGAAACGGGGCTTGCGATTCCCGATTCGTGGGTGATCTGCGAATATCTCGAAGAGGCCTATCCCGATACCCCCCTTCTGGGCCGCACCCTTGCCGAACGGGTGGAGGTGCGGCGGCTCGTCGTCTGGTTTGACGAGAAATTCGGCAACGAAGTGACGCGCAACCTGCTCAATGAAAAGGTGATGAAGCGCATATCCGGTCGGGGCAATCCTGATGGCGGTGCGTTGCGGGCAGGATATGCCAACATCCGCTTTCACCTGTCCTATATCGACTGGCTGGCGGAAACGCGGCAATGGATGGCGGGCAATACGCTGTCGCTTGCGGATTTTGCGGCCGCGGCCCATCTGTCATGCCTTGATTTCATCGACGATGTCGCCTGGGACACCGCGCCTGCGGCCAAGGACTGGTACGCCCGTATCAAAAGCAGGCCGTGCTTTCGCACATTGCTGCAGGATCGCGTCAGTGGAATGACACCGCCGGCCCATTATGCCGACCTTGATTTCTGAGCGCGCCCATCATGGCCGGTGCCGATGTGCTTGATGCCGTAATCTTGGGGGCGGGGGCCGCCGGGATGATGGCCGCCGCGACGGCGGGACAGGCGGGATGCCGTGTCGTGGTCGTGGACCATGCGGCACAGCCAGGGCGCAAGATCCTGATTTCAGGGGGTGGGCGCTGTAATTTCACCCATCTTGAGTCCGGCCCGGGGATGTTCCTGTCGGCCAATCCGCATTTCGCCAAATCCGCGCTGGCACGTTATACGCCGCGTGATTTCCTTGACCTGCTCGCCCGGCATCGCATTGCGTGGCATGCCAAGGCACCGGGCCAGCTTTTCTGCGATCGTTCAGCAGGCGAGATCGTGGAGATGCTGGTGCGTGAATGCCGGCAGGGCCATGTGGAAATGGCGCTTTCGAATCGTATTATCGCGGTGCGCCGCGATGCCGATGGATGTTTCGTGGTGGAAACGGACCGCATGGCCCTGCGGGCCCGTGCGGTGGTTCTTGCGACGGGGGGGCTGTCGATTCCCAAGCTGGGTGCGACGGGCCTGTCGCACGATCTGGCGCGGCGGTTCGGGCTGAAGATCGTGGAGCCCGCACCCGCGCTTGTGCCGCTGACATTCGGTGCGGGCGACCGGGAATGGATGGTCGAACTGGCGGGTGTGTCGATGGAGGTCGCAACACGCTGTCATGCCGGGGCGGGGCGACGCGCCCGTGACATCGTGTTCCGGGACGGGATGCTGTTTACGCATCGTGGCTTGTCTGGTCCTGCGATCTTGCAGGCGTCGTCCTACTGGTCGGCGGGGATGGCGCTCGATATTGACTGCCTGCCTGGCCGTGATGCGGTGCGCTGCCTGCGTGACCTGAAGCGGGGGCGCCCCCGCATGGGGGGGGCTGCCATGTTGGCGACCCTGCTGCCGCAGCGCCTGGCGCATATGCTGGCGACGCGTCACCTGCCTGATGGTCCGGTGGGCGAAATGCCCGACAGTGTGCTGGACGCGCTGGGTGTGATGCTGTCGTCGTGGCGGCTGATGCCCAACGGAAGCGAGGGTTACGTCAAGGCCGAGGTCACGCGCGGCGGTATTGATACGGACGGCCTGTCATCGCAGACGATGGAGGCACGCGACGTGCCCGGCCTGTTTGCCGTGGGCGAGGCCGTGGACGTGACGGGATGGCTGGGTGGTCATAACTTCCAGTGGGCATGGTCGAGTGGCCATGCGGCGGGGCGGGCGCTGGCGGAGCGGCGGGGCTGATGCTGTTCAGCACGCAGGGCTTTTTGCTGCTGTTCCTGCCGGTTGTGCTGATGCTGTATTACCTGTGCGCCCCCATGCGCCGGGTGCGGCAGGGCGTGATGATCGCGGCGTCGGTGGTGTTCTATGGCCTGTGGGACTGGCGGTTCGTGCCGTTCCTTGTGGGGATGACGCTGCTCAACTGGGGGCTGGCATGCCTGTGGGGGCGCACGCGCGACCGGGCATGGCTGCTTGGCGGGATCGTGTTCAACCTGTGTGTGCTGGTGTTCTTCAAGGATGCCAACTGGCTGGCCGGTGTGCTGGCGGCCGCGCGGGGGCAGGTACATAATCCGTGGGACATTGTCCTGCCTCTGGGGCTGTCATTTTTCGTGTTCCAGAAAATATCCTATCTCGTGGACCTGATGCGTGGGCGCGCACCGGTTTATGGGGTGGTGGACTTTCTTGAATTCGTGACGTTTTTTCCGCAACTGATCGCCGGGCCGATCGTGCGGCATAACGAGATCGTGCCACAGTTTGCCCAATCCCCGCGCAATGGCGCAATGTGGGAAAACCTGTCGCGCGGGGCGATGCTGCTGCTGATCGGACTGGCGAAGAAGGCGGGGCTGGCCGATACACTGGCAGGCCTGTGTGATCCCGTCTTTGCCCTTGTGGCGCAGGGGCATATGCCGACACCGGGACAGGCATGGCTGGCGGCGCTGGCTTACACTTTGCAGATCTATTTCGATTTTTCGGGATATTCCGACATGGCGATCGGTATGGCGCTGATGTTCGGGCTGCGCCTGCCATTTAATTTCGACGCCCCGTACCGTTCGGTATCCATCCGCGATTTCTGGCGACGGTGGCATATGACCCTGTCGCGATTCCTGCGCGATTACCTGTATATCCCGATGGGTGGCAACCGGTGTGGGGCCGTACGGCAGGGATGCAACCTTGGGGCGACGATGCTGCTGGCCGGTGCGTGGCATGGCGCGGGCTGGACCTACCTTGTGTGGGGGGGGCTGCATGGCGGGGCGCTGGCGGTCGCGCACTGGTGGGGGCGGCGCGGCAATCGCATGCCCGCGTTGGCGGGATGGGCGCTGACGATGCTGTTTATCATGCTGTCATGGGTGATATTCCGTGCCCCCGACATGGGGGCGGCGCGCATGATGCTGCTGGCGATGGCGGGTGGCGGGCGTGACCATGCCGCGACCGGCCATCATGGCGTTGTGCTGGTCATGGCGCTGGCGGTCGCGTTGGTGGGGCCATCGTCACAGCGCGCGATCCTGCGCGACATGCCGCCTGCGCCATGGATTGCGGTGGCGGGGGGGATTGCCTTCGTCCTGCTCATCCTGCTGATCGGCGGGCGCATTCCTGACCCGTTCATCTATTTCCAGTTCTGATGGCCGCTGTTTGAAAATACCCCTTCCGAGAAGAAGGGCAGAAGTTTCCTTAAGAGACTGTTTTAAAACAAGTCATTGATAAAAAATAAGAAAAGTTTTTGGGTGCTGCCTTTTGATCGAAAAAGGCGGCG
>NZ_BANE01000025.1 GCF_000964405.1 Novacetimonas hansenii JCM 7643 | reverse complement strand
CGATCAAAAGGCGGCACCCAAAAACTTTTCTTTTTTATCAATGACTTGTTTTCAAACACGCTCTTGGTGAAGCTTTTTTTAAAGAGCTTTGAGAGATATCACCTTTCCGACAGGGCAAGGTCACGCCTGAATTTATCCCATTCCTTATCAATGGGTTGCTTTCAAAATGGTGTCCCGATCCCCGCAGGCATAAAAAAAGCCGGCATTCCTGCCGGCTTTTCCCACTGATGTCCGAATGGACAATCAGGCCAGGATTTCGGTGCCTGCAAAGAAGAACGAGATTTCGTTCTTCGCGTTTTCCAGGCTGTCGGAACCATGGACGGAGTTTGCTTCGATGCTTTCGGCGAACTGCGCGCGGATGGTGTGGGCCTCGGCCTTCTTCGGGTCCGTGGCACCCATCACTTCGCGGTTCTTGGCCACCGCATTTTCGCCCTGCAGCACCTGCACGACAACCGGGCCGGAGACCATGAAGGACACCAGATCGTTATAGAACGGGCGTTCCTTGTGGACTTCGTAAAACGCGCCAGCGGTGGCGGGCGTCAACTGGATGCGCTTCTGCGCCACGATGCGCAGGCCCGCGTCCTCGAACACGGCGTTGATCTTGCCGGTCAGGTTGCGGCGGGTCGCGTCGGGCTTGATGATCGAAAGGGTACGTTCGACGGCCATGGAACTGGCTCCTTAACTCAAATACGTTGGTTCGACAGGACAGGATGCCCGTCGAAGGGCAAGTGTCCCTGCCTCACGCCATCTAGAGCATATCGGTCAGGACTGGTAGGTACTACCGTGACGAATCCTGCCATCCGCGCCACATATTCCCGGAGTACCGCGTTTCGTGAGCCTGCTTGTCATAACCGACCTGACCCTGCGTATTGCTGGACGCACCCTTCTGAACGGGGCCAGCCTGACCATTGATCCTGGCCGCAAGGTGGGGCTGGTCGGGCATAACGGGGCGGGAAAATCGACGCTGCTGGCGGCGATTGCGGGGGATATCGCACCCGATGGCGGGGACATACGCCTGTCCTCGCGCGCGCGCATGGCGCGCATCCGGCAGGAAGCACCCACCGGGCATGGATCACTGCTCGACACGGTGCTGGCGGGGGATACAGAACGCACATCCCTGCTGGCAGAGGCCGACAGCGCGACCGACCCGATGCGCATTGCCGACATCCATGAACGCCTGCGCGCCATTGACGCCCACAGCGCACCTGCACGCGCGGCGGGTATCCTGTCCGGGCTGGGATTCGACATGGCGGCACAGGCACGGCCGGTGTCTGACTTTTCGGGCGGGTGGCGCATGCGCGTGGCGCTGGCGACGGCGCTGTTCCTCAACCCCGACCTGCTCCTGCTGGATGAACCGACCAACCATCTCGACCTCGAAGCGACATTGTGGCTGGAGGGGTGGCTGGCGCGGTTCGGCGGTGCGGCCCTGATCGTCAGCCATGATCGCGGGTTGCTGGACCGGGCGGTGGACGCCATCGCCCACCTTGACCGCGGCAAGCTGACGCTGACCCCCGGGGGGTATGAGGAGTTTGTGCGTATCCGCACAGAACAGGCCCTGCAACAGGCCCGCATGGCCGAACGCATCAATGCGCGCCGTGCGCACATGCAATCCTTTGTGGACCGGTTCCGCGCCAAGGCGACCAAGGCAAAACAGGCACAGGCACGGCTGAAGGCGCTGGAAAAGCTGCCGGTTATCGAGTCGGTGGTGGAGGATGCGCCCAGTCAGTTCTCCTTTCCCGAACCCTCCCCCCTGCCGCCGCCGATGCTGACGATGGACCGGGTATCGGTGGGGTATGGCGACACCACCATCCTGTCGCACCTGACATTGCGCATCGACATGGAAGACCGCATCGCGCTGCTTGGCGCGAACGGCAATGGCAAATCCACCTTTGCCAAGCTGGTGGCCGGGCGGCTGGCGCCACAATCGGGCACGATGTCACACAGCCCGCGCCTGCGCGTTGGCTATTTCGCGCAGCACCAGGCGGAAGAGTTGCGTCCCGACGAAACCCCGGTCGATCACATGGCCCGCGCCCTGCCCGATGCGACCCCGGTGGCGGTGCGGTCGCAACTGGCACGTTTCGGGCTGGATGCCGCGCGCGCCGAAACGGTGACGCGCGACCTGTCGGGGGGGGAGAAGGCGCGCCTTCTGCTGGCGCTGGCCACGCGCGATGCGCCGCATCTGCTGATCCTTGACGAACCGACGAACCATCTCGACCTTGATGCACGCGATGCGCTGATCCGCGCGCTTGCGGAATTCGAGGGCGCGGTGCTGCTGATCAGCCATGATCCCCATCTTGTCGAACTGGTGGCCGACCGGCTGTGGCTGGTGGGCGATGGCGCGGTGCGCACGTTCGAGGGCGATATGGCGGAATATCGCACATGGCTGATCGAACGCGCCCGCGCCGTGACCTCTGGTGGGGAAAGTGCGCGTCCCGTCGCGGCCCCCCGGCGCGAGGACCGACGCGAACGTGCCGAGGCACGCAAGGCGCTGGCCCCGCTGCGCCGCCGCATCCGCGATGCGGAAGCCCGCATGACGAAACTGGCGGCCGAGCAGGCAAAGGTCGAGGCGCGCCTTGCCGATCCCACCCTGTACGAAGCCGCGAACAGCGCGGATGAGGTGACAAAGCTCAATACCCGCCTTGCCGCCCTGCGCCGTGACCATGAAGCGGCGGAGGAAGACTGGCTGGCGGCGGAAACGGAACTGGAGGAAGCCGGGACGGAATAACCGCACCGCAACATGCAGGGACCATGCGACACCGAAACACCATGGCCCCGGCACTGGCACTGGCACTGGCACTGGCACTGGACCATGCCCCACACCACTGTCTGATGGCGCTTTTTTTAACGCGCCGGGGCAGGTTGCCGCCGCACACAAGACGAGAGCGGAAAACCTTTTCATGATTTTTCCCATGTGCGGGCTTTTCCAGCGGTTTCCTATACGCTTCCTTCATTCCAGGGCTGCATGTGTGTCCCGACGACATATGCACGCCATGCTCTTTTTGTGATCCTCAACACCATGCAAAAAAAATCATGGCTCCTTACGGCATCCGGCAGGCTTGTGCGTTTGACCTGAAGCCCCTTGCGCATCACGGGGCAATCAGGTTCCGATCCCCCATCCTTTCATTCACCAACCCATGGATATCTTATGACCCCTTCCACGACAGAGCACGCCGCCTGCCCTGATACCGATCAGGACGCCGATCATGATACCGGGTCGGAGCAGCAGGCCCCCGCTGACGTGACGGACAATGCCCCCCCTGCCGACCCGCAGGCGGAACAGCTTGCCCGCATACACCACCTCCTGCGCCTTGCACTGACGGTCACGGTGCTGGTGGTGTCGATCTGGCTGGTGGGCGATGTGTTGATGGTACTGTTCGCCGCGACGCTGGTGGCTGTCATCCTGCACAACCTTGCCGGGCATCTGGAACGACGCACGCGCCTGCCTTACTGGGTCGCACTGAGTATCGTCGTGCTGATCATCATATCCGCCCTGACGGCCCTGATCTGGAGCAGTGGGCCGGAAATTTCGGAACAGGCGCTGCGCCTGCGTGCCGCATTGAGCGAACAGGCCCGCACATTGCGCGATCGCATGGACGACAGCACACCCGGACGCATGATCCTCGACAACCTGCCCTCTTCATTTGGCGGTAACGAACATTCCTCCGGCGGCAGCGGGTTCGGGTCCATCGCAGGGTCCATGACGGGGTTCGTGACCTCCGCCTTTGGCGCGGCCGGCACTCTGGCGGTCATCCTGATTGCCGGACTTTATTTCGCGATCTCGCCCGAAATCTATGTCAATGGCATGCTGCGTCTGGTGCCACGTGAATACCGCATGCGCACGCGCGACCTGCTGCTGACGGCCGGACAGACATTGTGGGCATGGACGGCGGGACAGGCGCTGGACATGACGGTCGTGGGGCTGCTGTCATTCATCGGGCTGTGGATCATTGGCGTCCCGCTTGCACTGGCGCTGGGCGTCGTGGCGGGACTGGCGAACTTCATCCCCTATATCGGGGCCTTTGTCGGGGCGGTGCCCGCCGTGCTGATCGGACTGTCACAGGGCACGCGCGAAGGGCTGACCGTGCTGGGCCTGTATGCGGCCATCCAGTTTTTCGAAGGAAATGTCATGGCCCCCCTGATCCAGCGTCACGCGGTAAAGATGCCGCCGGGCCTGACCATCCTGTCACAGACGATCTTCGGCACGATCCTTGGCATTCCGGGGCTTATCCTTGCCTCCCCGCTGACGGCGGCGCTGCTGGCGATGATGGACCGGGCCACGCCGCAACTGTCGGATGATGAACGGGTCTGAGGATACAGGGATACACGAAGACAGGGGCGTCGCCTTCACGGACAAGGAGGCGACGCCCAATAAGGTCCGTTTTTATCGGGTCAGCTTATCAGGTAGCTTCATAAAGCTACTTTTATCAGCACCTTAGGCCAGTGTCGCGACATCGACGAAGGCCATGCCCGCATTGCGTGCGGCGGTCATGCCTTCACGGCTGTCCTCGAATACGAAACAATGCGCTGGCGCGACACCAAGTCTGCGCGCCGCGGCCAGGAACAGGTCGGGTGCGGGCTTGCCCTTATCCACGTCATCAATGGTCAGCATGGCATCAAACAGGTGATCCAGCCCCACCCGCACCAAAGACGCCTGCACGATCTGGCGTGACCCGTTGGAAGCCACAGCCATCGGCAGGCGGCGATGATATTCCCGCGCAATGGCCGCCACGGCGGAGATTTCCTCAAGGTCCACCAGCATCTCATGCAGGCTGCGCCGGGCGGTCGCGATAATAAGCTCCCGGTCCACCGCACCGCCAAGCCTGTCTTCGACGATATCAAGCACCATGTGTTCGGACATGCCGCCCTGCCCACGGAACCATTCACGCGAAATGGGCCGCCGCGTCACCTGCTCCAGCGTTGTCATCCATGCCCGCAGGTAAAGCGGCAGCGTATCAACCAGCGTGCCGTCACAATCGAAGATCAGTGCCCGGGTTCCCGGCGGCACGACACTCATGGAAATGCGGACCGGGGATAATCGAACTGGTTCGCCAGTTCACGCAGCGGGCCAAAATCCTTGTCATTGAAATGATGGATACGGATGACCGCGCCGGGCTTTTCCTCGATGAAGACGGTGTTGTTCCAGTCCGCCGCGCTGATCCCTGTCCACAGGGTGATGCGGAACGGCCCGGAATCCGCAGGTGCGCCCGACGCATTGTCAACATGCGCCACCTGCATTTCCATGACGGCATCCCCACTCGACGGCGGGGTCTGACCCAGCGGACCCCAGCCGGCCCTGTGTCCCGCCAGCCAGTCATTGAGCATCTTGACCTGCGCCGTGGTCAGCACACGGTCCTTGCGCATCGGGCCGACCGACATGGTCCCTGACTGTAACTGCGGGAATGTCAGCGGATGGAAATTGGGCATGGCCAACGACCACAGCCCCGCGGCCGTACCAATCGTGATGACCAGGAACCCGATCAGCAGGGCTGTCTCGCGTCTCATATGTGTCTGTTCTCCCTGGCGCGTGGGTATGCGCCGTGTGCCACGGGACGCGCGGACGCACGCCCCATCATCACTGCCGGATCACGCGGTATTCCGCGATACCGTGATCCAATACCGCAAATGCCCCGCCCGCGACCAGCCTGCCGATGTCAGGACAGACACGCGACAATGCCCGCATCAGCCGCCCGCAGCCCCGCATATGGCGGCCACAACCCGGCCCACATCATGATCCGTCAACTGCGGATGTAATGGCAGGGCGAGGATACGGCGTGACAGATCCTCCGCCACAGGCAGGGACACGCCATCATGGTGCGGCTGGTATGCAGGCTGCAGATGCAACGGCAGGGGGTAATAGACGGCGGACGCCACATTGCGCGCCTTCATCTGTTCCTGCAGGGCCGCGCGGTCCTGCGCATCGCGCGTCAGCACGGAATAGATCGCCCATGCCGATTCGCTATCGGGCACGCGCGCGGGCGGCACGACCCGTTGCGCAATGCCGGCGTCATAGGCGCTGGCAATGTCACGACGGCGGCGCAGGTCCGCGTCGAAACACTCCATCTTTGCCAGCAGTACCGCTGCCTGCAAGGTATCAAGGCGCGCGTTCATGCCCGTGCGCAGGACCTCATAACGGGTCTTGCCTTCCCCATGACTGCGCAGGGAGCGATAGAGTTCCGCGCGCTCGGGGTCATCGGTCAGGATCGCACCCGCGTCGCCATACGCACCCAGCGGCTTTGACGGGAAAAAGGACAATGTTGTCGCCGCGGCCTCCCGTCCCAGCTTGCGGCCTGACAGGCTGGCGCCAAAGGACTGCGCACAGTCGGCCATCAGATACATATCCTGTTCCGCCGCGATGGCACGCAGTTCCGGCCATGGCGCGGGCTGCCCGAACAGGTCCACGCCGATGATCGCACGTGGGCGCAACCTGCCCTGCGCGCGGACATCGGCAATGCGCGCACGCAGGCTGGCGGGGTCGATCTGGAACGTGTGGGGATCCACATCGACAAAAACCGGCGTCGCCCCCAGCACAAGCGGCACCTCCGCCGTGGCGGTATAGGTAAAGGCGGGCAGGAACACGGCGTCACCCGCACCGACACCTTCGGCCATCAGGACGATCTGGATCGCATCCGTGCCCGACGACACGCCCACGCACGCGGCGGCCCCGGCATAGGCGGCCAGCCGTTCCTCCAGCTCGGACACCTCCGGCCCCATGACAAAACGGCAATGCGTCATCACCGCATCAATACGGGCGCGCAGGTTGGGGCCGATTTCGTCCTGCTGTCGGGCCAGGTCCAGAAAACCAATCGGTTTTTCAGCCGGGGAGGTCATGACGCATTCCTTTCACAGTCGGTCTGTCGGGCTGACGCCATGGGGGCGCCATGATGTCCCATATGGACGAATTCAGGCACAAGCTCCTTGAGCAGCGCAAGCGCGGTGCAATCATCACCTGCCCTGCACGCCCTTACAATCGCATCCATGATAGAGGTCGCCAGCGCAAGGTCCACCGTGCGCGGCGTTGCCATGCGCAATCCGCGATAGCCGGTGGGACGCGGCACCTCGCGCTGGTGAAACAGGTCTTCCGACAGTTTTTCCCCCCGTCGCGCCCCCGTAAAGCGGATGTCGATATCCTGTCCCGGGCGCAGGCCCGCCAGCACGATCATCTGATGCGCAAGATCGACAATGCGCACCGGCTGTCCCATGTCGAGGACGAATATCCCCCCCATGCGCAACATGTCGTCGATCTCCCCTTCGCCGGGCCGAGAGTCCAGCCCGCAGGCGCTGGCCTGCAGCACAAGGGCCACGGCCTCGGCCACGGTCATGAAATAACGTTCCATGTCCGGGTCGGTAATCGTCAGCGGTCCGCCACGTTCGATCTGGTGGCGGAACAGGGAAACGACCGAACCCGCCGACCCCAGTACGTTGCCAAAACGCACCGTGATGCAGCGCATATCCGTCGCATCACGACGCGCCATGATGTCGAGTGCCTGACAGTACATTTCCGCCACACGCTTGGACGCGCCCATGATGCTGGAGGGATTGACCGCCTTGTCGGTTGAAATCTGCACCATCGCACGCGCGCCGTGCCGCCGTGCCGCATCCGCCACCACACGGCTGCCCTCTATATTGGTCAGCAACCCCTCGCACGGGTTGTCCTCCACCATCGGGACATGTTTCAGGGCGGCGGCGTGAAAGACCAGTTCGGGCCGGTACTGCGCAAATACCTGTTCGATCCGCCGTGGGTCACGCACATCGGCGATCACGATATGACGCTCCACCCGGGGGGCATGTTCGGACAGGTCCACATCAATGCGCCATAACGCATATTCCCCGTTATCAAGCAGGATCAGGCTGGAGGGCGCATAGCGGGCGATCTGCCGCACGAGTTCCGTGCCGATGGACCCCCCGGCCCCTGTCACCAGCACACGCCGCCCCCGCAACATCCCCGCCAGCCGCCCGAAATCGGGGGTGACGGGGGGACGGTTAAGCAGTTCCTCAATTTCGACCGGATAAAGCTCGCTCCACTCCGGGGCGGTGATCGCGGCGATATCGGGCATGCGACGGACCTGCACGCCATGCGCCTGCGCGGTGCGCAACACGGCGGCCAGTGCCGCGCCCGTGCAACGCGGGTCCACGATCAACATCGGTGACGGCACATGCCCGCCCTGGCACAACCGCGCCAGCACCGCATCAAGTTCATCCACAGTGCCCAGCACGGGCACACCGTGGATACGCCGCCCCCGGCGGTGCGCGCCATTGACCACCATGCCCGCCACGGCCATGGCTGACGATGCCGCATGCATGAACAGGTCTGCACTGCGGCCGTCAGCCACCAGCACGACCCGGCATTGCCCGACCTGTCCCGCGCGCGCGCGGCGTTGCTGCCGCCACAGCCGCCAGCGTTGGTATGTCAGGCGGCTGCCCACCAACATGACCAGCAGCACAAGCGCATGGATGACGGGAAAGGCCGGCGCCCCCGTCCCGTGCCCGACAAGCGCCATTGCCGTTGCATGAAAAAGGGCGGCAAGTGCAGCAGCCCACGCCAGCCGCCAGAAATCCGCGGCCCCGGAAAACCGCCAGTGCTGCTGCGCAATGCGAAAGGGCAGGCCCGCCGCCAGCAGCGCGATGCCACCGGAAAGCATCGTATGCCACCCCCACGAAGCCATGCCGACACCTGGACGGTCCAGCCATTGTGCGCACGGCACGGCGCAGGCCCCGATACAGAAATCGAGCACAACGTTCACCACGATCGCCCGGACCGTAAGAAGCCGATGGACCAACGCGTCAGGCCTGAGGGATTGCACAACCATTGCCCCTCCCCCTATAGCCCAGCAACGAAAGCGCCCAAAGGAAAGATCATGTCCCAAAGCGTAAAGTCGGCCCCATGATGCAGAAATCATTCCTGTTCGTGGTGGTCTGGGCATTTTCCGTGCTGCTGGTACGCATCATGATCCATGTGCGGGTACTGGATCATCCTGTCGCGCGCAGCGCCCATGACACCCCCATCCCGACCGGCGGCGGTATCGGCATCATGACCGCATTCATGGCCGGGTTCGCCCCTGCCTGCACGATATGGGGACCGGCATCAGCGCGTCCCGCCACGGGGGGTTTTATTGGCGCGCTGGCGCTGCTCTGCCTTGTGTCGTGGTATGATGACCTGCACACGCGCCCCATTGCGCTGAAACTTGTCGCACAGTTCGCCGCCGCCATGATGATCGTCGCCTGCCTGCCTGCCTACACATCCCCACTGACAACCGTGGGCGGTGTCGCATGGCTGGTTTTCATGGCGAATTGCGTGAATTTCATGGATGGCCTCAATGGCCTTGTTTCCGGCACGTCGCTGTGCGCGTGCCTGATGCTGCCATGGCTGGCACCCGCCGCGATGGCCACCGCCATTACGCCGATCACCGGGAGCATGGCCGCCGCAACCGCCGGATTCATCCCGTTCAATTTTCCCAATGCCCGGATTTTCATGGGTGATGTCGGCAGCCAGGGATGCGGAATGGTGCTGGGGACGCTGGGACTTATGCTGGCGCACGATGGCGGCACGGCATGGGCGATCGTGCCACTGCTGATGTCCGGGCTGTTATGTGATGTGATCTTCACGCTTGTGCGGCGCTGGCGCGCGGGCGAGTCGATTGTTACGGCCCACCGGGGCCACCTGTATCAGGTGGCCCATCGCAGCGGCCTACCCTGCACGGTGCTGGCACCGCTGGCATGGGCAATGTGCCTGTGGGGGGGACTGCTGGCATGGCTGCTGCGGCAGGGGGCCCTCCCCCTCTGGGCTGCCTTCACCCTTGCCGGGGCGGCGCAGGCCGTCTGGATGGAATATGTCCGGCACCGTGCCCGCACCCATCATGTGGGCCGGTGGTAAGGCAACCTTGGCAAGAGACCATTTGAAAACACGCCGTTGATAAAAAACAAGAAAAGTTTCTGGGTGCTGCCTTTTTTTCA
>NZ_BANE01000026.1 GCF_000964405.1 Novacetimonas hansenii JCM 7643 | reverse complement strand
CGCGCCCTGTTGGATTCGAACCAACGACCCACAGCTTAGAAGGCGCCAGGTTTTTCTTTTGAAACAATGCGTTGGTTTGTAAACGGGACGTCCATTTACACCTCGGATCACTTAAACGGTCCGGGGTGTTTGCATACTCCCCTTTCCCGTGAACACACCTGCGCACGTCAACGCGGCCCCATGATCGCGTTCGCAGTAACGGCCTTCGTCAACCTTTAAATCATGCTTCGTCGCGTTGTGATGCAAGGATGACCGCCTGGCTGTTTCGTGAGAATGGAGCAGACAGGCGGCAGTCGCCTAAAGTCGGACATTGTTCTATATGGCATTTTCTCTGAAAGCGGACATCTTCTGATTATATATTACTAATATCGTATAGTATCTAAATCTAATGGAATACAGCGTTGAAACAATAAGGTATGTAAAATGATTAGAAATTCGATACCAAGCGTAACATTCGACACAAACACATTAAACTCAGTTTTATATCCGGAAACGTCGCAAAGAGAAAATAACGGTGAAGCTGAAATAGTTCGTAGTTCTATAATTTCTGGTCGGTTGCGAGGTTTTTTCTGTGAAACCCTCATAACACTTGAAGGAATCACGAAGCGTGATCGTCCATCTGCAATGGGAAGTACACATATAAACGTAAAAACCCATCAAACTGATGCTCAAAATATTGGCATAAGAATCGGGATTGGATTTACCCCTCCTACTATCAACATAAATCATATGAATAGAATTAACGATGCGCTTTCTTTGAAAATTCTTCCGCTGATTACCGGAATGGAAATGGGGAACTTCCATTTAGATGACAAAATTTATCCTTTGTATAAGCCTGACGGTGGAATTACGGAATTAGTCCGCTGCATGGACAAGGTGCATGAGTTATCTAGAAGCTTAGGATGTAAAGGTGTGGGTAAAGCTGCTGCAATTGAACTCGGCGTAAAACTCACTAAAAAATATGGGAGCGGTAAAGACGAGCTATTTCATAGAGGGTTAGGTCGCGCTGAAACCAAGGCTGAAAGAGAAAACGTAGCCAAAGTAGTCGCAGAATGGGCAGATGGTGACAGTATCGCGGCACACTATGGTTTTGGAATGGACCTATTCTGTAGTGAGGACTTTGGACGAAGTTCCAAAAAGGCATCGGTGCTTGATGAAGATCACAGGCGCTGGCTAAAATCTGATTTTGATATCGGCTTTGTGACGCTCATTGACCTTGCCCGAATGCTAACAGAATAGATTGAAGTGGTTTTATTATGTAACTGTTTTCCCAATTGGTGGACGACAAGCAGACCGTCTCTTATCCCCTCCTGAACTGCCCGTCTGCTCAGTGATGCCGGAGCAGACGGGCGGCAATCGCCTTCATCTCAGACGTAGAAGATTCGAAAAGAGGAATCGAATAGCGGACAAGACTTATGAAAGAGCAGACCATAAAATGGGTTCAAAATCGGGTCAGTCGTTTTCAACTTTTTCTGGTTGCACTCCATGCATGACATACAAAAACTCATTATGAGACAGGATGATCCTCCCAGTCATGCAAGCGCACGATTCTTCGCTTTTTCATGATTTTTCAAAAGCCCATGAACATGTTGATACGCGGTCTCAATCTCAGAAGGAATTTCAACATGCGGGATGAAACCCCGTCCACAGGGGCCGTAACCGTTCTCATCATCTCGCAACCGGGGAATTTCTCCCATGATCAGAGACAGGAACCGCTCCGGGCTCCATAGTCGCGAAGGGAGTTCCGCAGCATACGTCACGATTCCGTCTCGTATCTCGAGACGCGGAACAAAAGTCGGACAGCTATAAAAAACAGTTGCACATGATGCCTCCTGCCAGACTTTCTGGAAGGTGACGAAAGTTCGTAACTGCATGGCCGGATCCTGAAACAGGATAGTAGAGCAGGGTTCCAGCCCGAGTTCCGAGAGGAGTAATTTTGTAAAGCTCGCGTTCTCGCCGCAATTGGTGGAGCGCGTTTCCAGAACCAATTTTTCTTTGGGAAAACTCCAGACTTCCGAAGCCAAAGTGCCAAAAATCTCGGCTTCGGATCTGTCTTTCAGGTATATTTCTGGTAGCAGGTTTTCTGATCTGACAGTCTCTACAAGAAGAGTGGTCGAGTGCCCGATGCCCCCTGAAAAAAGCAGGTGACAGTTGGCTTCACGTGCAGCCTCACAGGCTGCATGAGCCGTCTCAAGGATGGCATTTCCGGCGTGGATCACCAGATCCACTGAAGCACTGTCAGCCTGAGGCATGTCATTGAGGGCCAGAAAAGCTGATATCGCATTGACTGCATCAATATCGTTCTGCGTTTTAAGATAGGTATTGAACTCAGACATATTATTCTCTTTATCTTACCGAAGGCCGCCCTACACAGGACATAATGTCCTTACCGTAACGCGCCCGATTTCGGAAAATACCTCAAAAAACTGTTTTTCATCAGGGTGACCGCCACGGGTATAGGCGCAGACGATGGGCGTTGCTTCCGACCTTGGTCATGCACGGCTATATCTCCGGCAGCATCCTTACCATTGTTGCCGGTTTTGTCGCCCGCAGCCCAAGTGGTTGGAAACCCTGCATGTAATCTTCTGCTGACCTTCACTTACGGTCGTTTTCAAATGTCTGCTTATTGATGGCAAACGCTAAAAAGCAGACAGTCGCAAATCCCCCCTGAACTGCCCGTCTGCTCAGTGATGCCGGAGCAGACGGGCGGCAATCGCCTCATCTCGGTCGTAAGAGGATATGTTTGATCATCCGGAAAGCAGACGGTCTGACTTCAAAAGAGCTATCGTGGTTTCAATGCTACCAACTGATACTGCGACCATGTTGTAAAAGTGGGAATGGTCTGGTCAAAATCAACACGGCCATCAATGGGATGATTGAACTTACGGGGACCGCCCTCCCGTAGCAACACGCTCTGATTGTGCCACAGCCGCTCAAAATCCGGGCTCAGGGACCGAAGCTCCTGCACAAGCGCGTCTACCTGTTCTGTGTCACCACGAATGCTGACAGCCCGGAATTCCGCAAGCACCCGTCGCGCACTGCTTTCCCAGTCGTCAAGAAACGTGCGGGCGCCTGGTGCAAGAAAAACATAACGCAGCAGATTACGTTCTTTATCGTCCAGCCAACCGGCAAAAAGATGCCGGGCCGCGTCATTGGCGGCGCAGGCATTCCATAGGGGATCAAGCACATAACAGGGCACTGCCATCTGCTCTGGAAAAATCCGGACCTCCTCAGGAAGGTCTGATGCCATAGAAGGCCGCGACGCATCGGGGTCTTTCATCTGCGCGAGTTCGAACAGGTAAAGGCGTTCCGCAGAGGAAAGGTGCAGGGCCGTAGCAATACGTGCCAGCATTGCCGCCGAACAGGAGACATCCCGGCCCTGTTCGAGCCATGTATACCAGGTCGTGCTGATACCGCAGATCTGGGCCGCCTCTTCCCGCCGCAAAGCTCCCTTTCGAACACGGAAGCTTCGACGCCGTCTTCTGTCGCTTTACGACCCATCACTGGTCTGATGCACTGGCAGGTCGCGGCCATCCGTTCCCTGCAACAGGCCGCGCCGGATTATGTCATGCGCTATTTCGGGATCGAAGTGGATGGCAGCTTCATTATCGACGTCAGCAGTTTTCAGGTGGCACCAGTGTAGTCGGGTTCACGATTGTCGTGGGGCATAGCGTGATGTGGCGTCATCGGACTATGTCGGCGTCGAGAAATTGAGCAGACAGTCGCCTACATCTGAGACATGGGGAGATCAGTCAGGCTATCTCCAAGAGCAGACCATTGCCGGTTTTTCTTGACGTAAGGGGCTGGAGCGGCCAGCGGTGAAGGTATGGATACGATCAAGCCTGTTGAATCTCGGTCACAAACCTGATTAATAAAAAAGAAATAATTCAAAACTAAAGATTAGGACAACATTGTTCATGAAAGAAATGGAAAAAGCTGCGGCAGGCTTTCTGTACGATGCTAACTTCGATGCTGAGGTAGTCGGTCAGCGTAATGCGGCTAAGGATATTCTGTTCGAGTTCAACCACACCCCGCCCCGTCAGGCTGAAAAGCGTAAGGAGTTGCTTCAGTCCCTGTTGGGACAGGTCGGAAATGGCGTTATAATCGAAGCCCCGTTCCACTGCGACTACGGATTCAATATCGAGATCGGTGCAAACTCTTTTCTAAACGTAAACTGCGTCATTCTCGATGGAGCCAAAGTGGCAATCGGTAGCAACGTCTTCATTGCACCAGCAGTCGGCATCCATACGGCAGGGCACCCTCTGGACTCCGAGCGACGGGATCAGGGTCTGGAGTATGCGTTTCCGGTAACAATCGAGGATAGCGTCTGGATAGGAGCCGGAGCCCAGATTATGCCAGGTGTCACGATCGGACGAGGCAGCGTCATCGGTGCTGGCGCAATCGTCAATCGTGACATCCCTCCTTTCAGCGTTGCCGTCGGAAATCCTGCGCGGATCCTGCGAACGATCACCGAGAAGGACCGTGAGAAATATCGTACAGCCTGATGCGAGCTAAGGTAGGACTTTCGTCACTTCCGCGCGGGTCGGATACACGCGATAGAAATCCTGAGTGAACTGACAGGCGGCAACCGCCTTCTTATCGGTCATAGGATGGCAGATCCATTAAGCTTGATACCGGTCATTCACGTTTTCTGCTCGATCATTGCACCGATGAGTTAGGCAGGCGAAAATGGATGTATGACCGACCGCTTGAATACGCTCGCCAATAGCTATCTCGATCACATCCGGATCGCAGTAGAAGCCAATGATCATGGTGCCCCTTTCAGGGATTTCATCGACAACTGGCATGCGTTTCGATCCGAGCATGATCACCACCGGAGCAGCGGCGATCGGCCCAGATGGTTCAACAATCCGAATGCAGCAAAGCGGCTGGCAATGCTAGAAAGCTTGGATTTCAGGTCGGTGGGCGTCGTGGCGATCATGACCCATGCCCATAACGCTCCCGATGTATATCGTCTCAAATATGCCGCGCGCGACAAGACCGCCAGACTGATCGTCGATCATGCCGTCCCTGTCGCCGTTATGGTTGATATGCTCTTCCAGTTGCGCGCCGATCTCACCCGCGATGGCATTCGTGCGCTCCTGATCAAGTGGCATCACTTGGGCCTTCTCACCCACGAAGAAAATGCGCGGCTCAACGCCGCTGGGCTAAATTCAAAAATGCCCGCCGACTGGGATTATTTAGAGCCTGATTCGAAAGTTTTTCAGCACTGACAATGCCTTGC
>NZ_BANE01000027.1 GCF_000964405.1 Novacetimonas hansenii JCM 7643 | reverse complement strand
TTTGGTGAAGCTTTTTCCAAAAAGCTTCGAAAGACGCCACCTTTTTCGATCGAAAGGCAGCACCCAAAAACTTTTCTTTTTTATCAAGGATTTGTTTTCAAACAATCTCTTATCCGGCCTTGCCACTGGTCCTGTCGTGCCAGGCGTTTTGCAGCACAGCGCGGGCTGGCGTCAGCCCCCGCCACCGTCGGAAGGCGAGGACCCTTCGGGTGGGGTGGCCATTTCCTCCCCTTCGCTGGAGCCATCTATGGACATCACCGCATCAAGGCTTTCGCAGGCCTGACGGAAATGGGCGTCCGACTGGAACTGCTTGCCATTGCAGAGCTTGGCCGCATCGGGGACGCAGCTTTCGGTTGCATCCTCGTAATCCGATTCCATGACATCATGGGCCAGGGACAGGTCGGGGTTGCGGGTGCCCTCGCTCGCCTTTTCGATCACGGCCTGGACCTTGTGGAGTTCCTGAAGCTTTTCAAGGCAGCTCTGGCTGGCGGCGTCCGGCTTGAAATGCAGCACGTCCATGGCGTGCTGCACCTTCTGTGTCGCAATGCTCTGGGCCAGTGCCGGGGTGCAGAAATACGCAGGCAGCGCCACAAGGGCTGGAAGCGTGAAAAAAAGGGGACGTGCGAAGGGGCTCACTGTGAAACGTTCCATGACCTGAATATCCCGGTGACCCGATATCCCGGCCCCGGACGCCGATGGCGACATAGGAAAACCTGACATTTGCCGCAACGCGCGGCCTATCGCCACGCAAGAAGGGCAGGCCGGATTATGACAGCATGCCATGGCGGGGAAAAGGTGCGTCAATGTCTTAATGTATGTCAAAAAAATCTTTGTGTTATCAGCAACAAATGACAATCGTGGCAAAAATCAGAAAATTTGCTTACATTCCGATGTCATTTTGAGTATAAAACCAGCCATCTGATATATTGTGCTGCATAAAACCGGGAGGTGCAGAGACATATGCCCCTGCAAAATCATTCGATATCGTAATGATTTTGTGTATCCTAAAAATTCATGGTCCATCCATCGCTGCGTAAAAGCGAATTTACGCCCCTGATACAGGTGATACGGGATATGATGACTGTCACATATATGGCTGATGCCGATATCGTGACCCATATTTCAGCCGTGGGTGGACGACATAACAAGAACGGTTGGTAACGATCCGCAGGTTATCACGGACATGTCGCGCCCATGCGGCAGGCTGTCGTGGTTGTGGCGTTATCCCGTGCGCGCGGCGCCGCATGTGTGACCGCGCTTTTCCGTACCTGAGGTTCCGCGATGGCATCCCGGCATGCCGGTACATCGTGGACGCAGCCTGCATCGACGCTCCGCAATGAGGCGGAGCCCCTCAATCTAGTGTTGGCTGCCTGTGAAAGAGGAGTATCTCCCCTTGAAACAGACAGACATTCTGTCCCAGCGAACTTCGTTTGCCGATAAGCTTGGCATACCCACCCCCCTGTTCTGGGGGTTTGTCGGCCTGCTGTTCTTCATGATCGGTGACGGTGTGGAGGCAGGTTATCTTGCGCCGTATCTTGAAGAGCAGGGCATCTCCGGCCGTGACACCGCGCTGCTCTTCACGATTTATGGAGTGACGGTTTCCATTTCCTCCTGGGTTTCCGGCCCGCTGTCCGATCTGTGGGGGCCCAAGCGGGTCATGTGGATCGGCCTTGCAATCTGGGCCGTGTTCGAGGTCGTGTTCCTGTCCATGGGGGTTGCGACCAACAGCTATTCCATGATGCTTGCGGCCTATACGATGCGTGGCTTCGGCTATCCGCTGTTTACGTATGGCTTTCTGGTGTGGATTGCGGCGGCCACCCCGCGTCACCAGCTTGGCTCGGCGGCGGGCTGGTTCTGGTTCGCATTTTCCGGCGGCCTGCCGACGCTTGGTTCCCTGTTCGCAAGTTTCGCCATCCCTGTGATTGGCGAGATGATGACGTTCTGGAGCTCGCTGGTGCTGGTGCTGTTCGGTGGCCTTCTGGCGCTGCTGATGACGCGTGAACCCACCGGCAGCAGGCGCCTTGCCGCGCCGGGTGCTTCGGCGGGGACGATCTTCTTCAGCTCTGTCAGTATCCTGTGGCGCGAACCCAAGACGTTTATCGCCATGATCGTGCGCATCATCGACACGGCATCGGAATATGCATTCCTGGTCATCATGCCGGCGTTCTTTACCAAGGTCATCGGCTTTTCACTGTCGCAGTGGCTACAGCTCCTGTCGATCATCTTCCTGGCGAATATCCTCGTGAACCTCGTATCGGGCATGATGGCGGACCGTCTGGGCCATCGTTCGGTCGTGGCCATTGGTGGTGGGGTCGGTGCCGCGGTTACGGTGCTGCTGTTCTATTATGTGCCGCTGATGTTCCCCGGTAATTTCGCCATCGCCGCCGCCATGGGGGCGTTGTATGGCGCGACGGTTGCCGCCTTCGTGCCGCTGTCGGGCCTGATGCCGCAGATCTGCCCCAAGGAAAAGGCGGCGGCGCTGTCCGCGCTGGGCCTTGGTGCGGGGGCGAGTACCTGGGTCGGGCCGGCGGTCGTGACGTGGTTTGAATCCTGGCACGGGATTGAGGGGATCATCTGGATCTTCTCCGGCCTGTACCTGGTTTCGGCCCTGCTGACGATCACGTTGACGATTTCGCCTGAGGCGCGTCGTTACATGGACGAAGCCGCCGCCCGTGGCGACATTGCCGAGGAACTGGCCGCAGCCGAACACTGATCGACTTTCCCCTTTGCGTGCATCTTGCATGCGAAGGGGCAGCCCAGCAGTCGGGGTATTTATTTTCGCGGCATTTATGTCCTGACATGCCCGCAAAAAAAAGCGCGGACCTGCCCCGGCAGGTCCGCGCTTTTTTCATAAGGAGGGCGCGCTATGGGCGCACCCACGGCCAGCATACCCGCAGGTGCTACCCATAGGCCGATACCCACGGATGCATCATCCTTGCGGCCTCAGCCGCGTTCAGGGCGACGGCGGGGGGAGCGTGCGGGCGCGCGCTCTCCTGCTGCCGTGTCGCGCCCCCTGGCGGGGGGTGCCTTCATCGCGGGTGCGGCGGCGAGTTCGGCTTCCAACTGGCGGATGCGCTTTTGCACGCTATCGCGCAGAGCGGGTGCGGTGTGCGATTTCATGTTCGCAAGGGTTTCACGCAGGTCGCGCAACTGCTTCTGCTTTTCCGCCAGCGAACGGCGGATGGGCTGGTTGTCGGACATCTGTCCGTGGAATGCACGCATGATGATAATCCATTCGAATGGAAAACAAGACGTCTGTTGTTCAGGGTTGGGAAGAACGAACGCACGCCCCCACACCCATGAGAAGGATGTTCCCGTCATGGGGCATGGCGGCGATGGACCGGTCCGTATCAACCAGATGGCGCGTACGTGCGCCCGGGCGCGGTGTTATGTGGCCGTGATGTCAGCCAGTGCGTCACACAGCGCCTGACATTCGGCCTCGGTCCCGATGGTGATACGGAGCCATTGGGCGATTCGGGGTGTCCTGAAATGTCGCACGATGATTGCCCGTTCCCGCAGGGTCCGGGCAAGGGTCAGCGCGTCATGGCCAGGATGGTGCGCGAACACGAAATTCGCGCATGAGGGAAGAACCTCGAACCCCATTTCTCCCAGGCTGTGTGTCAGCCTGTCGCGTGATCTTATGATCCGTTCGCGTATGTTGGCAAGCCATTCCCGATCTTCGATCGCGGCGATCGCGCCCACCTGCGCCAGCCGGTCGAGCGGGTAGGAATTGAAGCTGTCCTTTACGCGGGTCAGGGCCTCGATCAGGTCGGGATGCCCCACGGCATAGCCCACCCGCAACCCCGCAAGCGCGCTGGATTTTGACAGGGTGCGCACCACCAGCAGGTTGTCATGGCGTGCGGTCAGGGGAATGGCGGTCTCGCCGCCGAAATCGACATAGGCTTCGTCCACCACGACCACCTGATCACGGTGATGGGTCAACAGTGTCTCGATATGCGTGAGGGAGAGCGCCATGCCGGTGGGGGCGTTCGGGTTGGGCACGATCACCCCGCCGCATGGGCGCAGGTAATCCGCCACATTGACGCGCATATCCGCATCAAGCGGCACCATCTGCGCCGTGATGCCGTAAAGCCCGCAATAAACCGGATAGAAGCTGTAGGAAATATCGGGAAACAGCAAGGGCCCATCATGTTTGAGCAGCGCCTGGAACGTATGGGCCAGAACCTCGTCCGATCCGTTGCCAACGAACACATGCCCGGCCGGGACATCATGGGCACGCCCGATCGCCTGACGCAGCGCCAGCGCCGACGGGTCGGGATACAGGCGCAGCGTGTCGTCCGTTGCCGCCCGGATGGCCGCAAGGGCCTTTGGCGACGGGCCATAGGGGGATTCGTTGGTATTGAGCTTGATCAGGTTGGTCATCCGCGGCTGCTCCCCAGGGACATAGGGGGTCAGGTTGTGGACGACGGGGCTCCAGAAACGGCTCATTGCATTTGGGTTCCACTGAAATGCGAATAACGAATGCGCATGATGCCGGCCCGCATGGTGCGTGCCGGTGGATGGCGTAAATGGTGGACGACTCTTAAGGGCATATCAAACAGATGGATATGTGGGGTGCGACGGCCTTTATGCCTGCGTGGGCTTGGGACCCATCAGCGCCAGCAGTTCGGCATTGTCCTGCCGTGTCGCCAGCATGCGTGCGCTGACGCCCTCGCCATCGCGCAGGTCGGGGTTGGCCCCATGTTCAAGCAGCAGCGCCACCATCGGGTCGCGGTTGAACATGACGGCAAAGATCAGCGGCGTGCGCCCGACCCCGTTGGGGACGTCAATCCTTGCCCCGTGCGCGATCAGGGTGCGTGCGCTGGGCAGATCCCCCTTGAACGCCACGCCGGCCAGCGCGGTGGCGCCTTTCTGGTCCTGCAGGTCAGGCGACGCCCCCCCTTCAAGCAGCGCGCGCACCGTGTCCGCATGGCCGTTGTACCCCGCCAGGATCAGGGCGGTATATCCCTTGTCATTGCGGATGTCGGGGTCGATTCCCGCGCGCAGGAATTCCCTGACCAGGTCCGTTTCCCCATCCCGCGCGGCGGACAGGTACAGGTCCGCGATCTGCGTGGTTGTAAATGTCTGCTCGGATGCGGTGGCGGCGGGGTCGCCGCTGGCGATTGTCTGGGTCATGTGCCTGCCTCGCGTGCGGGTTGGATCAGGGTGGCGGTGGGGCGGGGGCCGCCTGCGGCGCGGGCCGTCATGGCGGGTGCGCCGTGGCGGGGCGGCCGGGATGCCGCGCGGC
>NZ_BANE01000028.1 GCF_000964405.1 Novacetimonas hansenii JCM 7643 | reverse complement strand
GCGTAAAATACGCGTCATGGGCATTACAGAAAAACACCAGAAGATATTGCTCAGGCTGCATAGTGGGTACGGTTTCGGAGTAAATCAGAACATAATCAAAATCATACCCATGTTTTTTTCATAAATGTGCCGAATATTTCAGGGCCTGCCGGGAATATGTCATTCCAAAATAGTCTCTTGCTGGCGTCGTGCCGCCATATGCAGGGTCATAATGAACGCCATCGTGGCACAGAGCCCCCCTACAAGAAAGACTGAGGCATATCCGGTGCGATCCGCCAGCAGGCCAGTCAGCGGTCCTGTCGCGCCATAGGCCAGATCCTGAAATGCGGCAAATCCTCCAAGCGCGGTTCCTCGTAGATGTGGCGGCATGATACGCACCACTTCCACCCCCAGTGCGGGATAAACCATGGAGCAGCCTGCCCCTGTCAAAACCGCTCCGGTCAGTGCCATGACAGGAGAGGGGGCACACCACAGGAGATATTGCCCGACGGCTTCTACCCCCAGTGATACAAGAGCGACCCGTACGCCACCAATCCGGTCCGGCAGGTGCCCGCATAACAGGCGCATGGCAACAAATGCCAAACCAAAACAGCTTAGGCCCAGCCCTGCATACGGCCAGTGTCGATGTATGAAATACACCGAAATGAATGTTCCCAGCGCGGCAAAGCCAACCCCCTGTAACCCCAATGCACATCCCGGCTGCCAGATCCGGCCCAGTATGCGCCAGAACGGTTCGCGCCGTCCTGCATGTACGGGAGGCGCCGTGATTCCTTTGGATATTATCAACCCGATGGCCGGTAAAATGGCGCACCCCATCATAACGCCGCCAAATCCCACCATATGAAAGAGTGCAAGCCCTAATGGAGCTCCCACGGCAAATGCGCCATACATGGCCATACCGGTCCAGGCCATGACTTTTCCGGCGCGTGCATGCCCCATCAGGCCGATGCCCCACCCCAGCATGCCCACGACTGTCAGGCTTTCCCCCACGCCAAGAACCAGTCGTCCCACCATCAGTATAAGGTAGCGGGTCAGGTACGGCAGTATCGGCAGGCCAGCACCCGCGCAGATCACGCCACCAAGGATATACCCTGCCAGGCCCAGCCGCATGCAGGCGCGCCCCCCGCGTCCATCCGCCAGTTGTCCTGCATGGTTACGGCTTATGATGGTGGAGGCAAAGGCAATCCCAACCGCAAGCCCTGCAAGCATATTGCCATATCCGGGCCATTGCGTGACATAGACCGCGATGACCGGCAGCGATAACGCAACGGCCATATATCCAAGGAACAGCGCGACTGTCAGCCGCATCAGCAGGCGGGGGGCATTATCATCAGTGGTGGAAGTATCCATGGGATGCCTGTGATCCTACGAGTGAGGAAAGAAAGCTGAATAAATTCATAGGATGTTTTATGGTATTTCAATAAGGTCGGCAAACGATACCACGCACCTGTGATGGCACCCATTAATGATCGGGAACAATGCCGGACTGTGAACGCAGATTTCAGTCAGACTGTTAATAATTGGGGATATAATAAATATTTTTGGTTTTTAAGTATTAATTATTATAAAATATGAATAATTCAGAAGTATTTTTGCTTCTGTTGGTAATTGTTATTTTTTATGATGTTTGAATATATTTCAGGATTCATATGGCTCGTCTTCATACTGACGGATGCCCAATGAACGAAAATGGGGTCGTTGTACCTGATGGCCGCCCTTCTTGAATGAACGGATTTCAAAGGCATTTCGCCGGCCAGGCGTTCGACGTCCACGGGCGCGTGGATACCATACGTAAGCATGCCGCCTGTGTGGTTATCCCCCCGCGCCAAAAATGCCCCGATAAGCACCGGTTCGTTCAGGTCCTGTTCAAAGCAGGCCATCTCATGAGAACTCCTTTTACACGCTCAAGGAGTTCAAGCGCATCGCCATGCGGAGCGAGCAGGCTGACAGATCTTTCTGTGTCATGATCCATCTCGCGGCAACTTTCATCAATTCACGATAATCTCCAACAGGTTCGGAATAATTTTCAAAAAATGTTTGTTGAAGATTGTTTTAAAAACTTGGAAGGAAATCGCGTTTTCGAAAAAAGATGGCCTCTGAAACCTTCTGTTATTTTCAAATATTTTCTTTGAAGAATGTTTATTTAAATTATTAAATAAATAACCCGCACATATTATTTTTTTATGTAGGCAAAAAGGTTGCGCCGTTCCGTCGAAGGTGATGCTCTCGATACATCACATCTTGAATCATCTGGACAAGGCATGAAAATGACGACGCGTAAATCGGTGGGAACCTATCTGCTGGAACGCCTTATGAAACTGGGGGTTCGGCGGATCTATGGGGTGCCGGGGGATTATAACCTTGAATTCCTCGAACTGATTGAACGGACCGAGGGCATTGCCTTTATCGGGAACTGTAACGAACTCAATGCGGCCTATGCGGCAGATGGTGATGCGCGCCTGTCAGGTATTTCCGCGGTTTTGACCACTTATGGCGTGGGCGATCTCAGCGCCCTGTCCGCCGTTGCCGGGTCCTATGCCGAAGGGGTGGCGGTCATCATGATTTCTGGCGTGCCACCGCAGCATGCCATCACGCAGCGGGCACTTTTGCATCATACGCTGGCCGACGGAAATTATGAAAATATCATGGCCTGCTATGCCCAGTTCACCGTAGCGCAGGCGCGCCTGCTGCCGCAGGATGCCGCGGGGGAGATTGACCGCGTGCTGGGGGCCGCATGGCGGGAAAAGCGGCCGGTTTATCTGCAACTGCCTTCAGATACCTGCTGTGTTTCGGTTCAGGTTCCGGTCGAACAGGATGTTCCCGCGCCTTGTGGCAGTGATCCGATACAGTTGCAGGCTGCCGTTGCGAACATCATGGAGCGGCTGGCAAAGGCCACACAGCCGGTCTTTTTGCTGGATGCGCTGGTGCGGCGCTTTGACCTGCGCGAACGGGTGGGCGAATTGTCCCGGTTGCTGGACATTCCATTTGCCACGCTTGCCACAGGTAAGGGGGCGTTATGTGAAACAAGCCCGAATTATCTGGGTATTTACGGGGGGAAGGCTTCGGCCCCGGAATTATACGAACGTGTACGGACTGCGGACTGTATCATCGGGCTTGGCGTGCGTTTTGTGGATGCGACGTCGGGCTATTTCTCATATGCGTTTGATCCTGACGCCTTTATCAATATCCAGGCCTTTGACACGCGTTGTGGCATGGATACGTTCCTTGGGGTGGTTGTCGCTGATCTGCTCGATGCCATAATCGCGACGATAAAGGACCGTCGCGATGTGCATCCATCATCCGTGGCAGACGCAGCGTCAGGGCAGGTCCCGGTTCCGGCGCCGCTCCCGGTTGGACAGGACGTTACCCCATGGGGGCAACCCGCGTTCTGGGCACGGATACAGGCATTCCTGCGGCAGGGAGATGTCGTGCTGGCGGATAATGGCACGTCGCTGGTTGCATTGACCCATATGCGCCTGCCGGCGGAATGCCATTTCATCTCCCAACCCGTCTGGGCTGCAATCGGCTATACGCTGCCGGCCTTGCTGGGGTCGCTGAACGCCAGCCCTGACCGGCGGCACCTGCTGTTCATCGGTGACGGTTCGTTCCAGATGACGGCACAGGAATTGTCCAGTGTCCTGCGTGCAGGGCACAAGCCGGTGATTTTTCTGCTTAATAACCGTGGCTATACAATCGAGCGCATGATTTTGGGGGAAACGGCGGCGTATAATGATATCGCCAACTGGGACTATGCGGGCTTGCCGGGGGTGATGGCGCAACAGGATGCGGCGCTATGCCTGCGGGTTAACAGTATGCCGGAACTGGAGGATGCGTTGAAACAGGCGCAGGACCCACAACGCCTGGTCTTTATCGAGCTTGGATTCGGTCCCATGGATGGTCCGGTCGGGATTTCCAACTTTGGTGGCGCGGTGCGTCACTATGACTATGGTGCGTTTGACGGCGGCTGATTTTTGTCCCGTTCTGCAACGGCAGGAGGCAATTTTGCATTGCGCTTCCTGCCGATGTCGCTATCCTATTGAAAAGGGCGGCAATCTGGTTTGCCTGCATATTTTTGCATCGCAGTCTGCGTATGACGCAAAAATATGCATCTTCTACATTCCCAAAATTATCACGAAAACGTGAACATCCTGCTTTAAAAATAGGCAAATCGCTTGTTTTTTGTGCGCCGCAATATGCCGCGATGGGTTGCGGAATGCATATTGCCTTTATTTTCGACATAAATATTCAAATGGTATTTTCGTCTTCTGGTGGCGGATTCAGTCGCATGTTTGTTTTGTGGTCAAATAATAATGACGGATTCCTTATGAAAATGTCATGAAAATATTTCCCCATTATTTCCCGTTGCGGCGCGTCGGTATTTCGTGTTTTTACCGCGTCACTCGCAACCGAGAAAATGAAGGACAAAAAAATGCTGATCCAGAACCTGAGCATCCTGCTTGCCAATTCCGTTCATGCCATGTCGTCGCTGACGATGGTTTCTTTCCTGCCCATGATTGCCGCGCTGATGATCGCGACCCTGGTTTCCGATCGCGTTGCATAAGGCGGGGGTTTCTGCCCCTTCCTTGACCCTGCCCTGACATCATTGATGCGGGCACCCCTGCGGCGGTTCGGGAGATGTTGCCTTTTGCTGCACGCATTGTTCGGCAGGCATGATCTCCATCCCTGTAGGTCGCGATCTGGAGATGCCTGAAGGTCTGTAATCGGCCGGATGGAAGACGATCGCTCTCCGGCAATCTGGCATGTAAAGATGCCAGTATTCGCCGGGTATGATGGCTATGGCGATATCATGAAAATGGCTGCGGCGTGTGACAGGTCATCTGAACCGTCCGCACGACTGCCTGCCTGATGTCGGGCGAGGATAGACCCCGCCAAACCAGATAATAAGAGTCTGGGCACCCTCTTTTTTAAAACCTTTACTTGAGGCTTGTTCAAGAAAGCTGCGCCAAGAAGACCCTGTTGCCTTAAGATCATCAGTCAGGCTTTTGGAAAACAGGTTTTCCAGCCTGCGGCCGTGTGAGGTCCAGACGTTTTTGGGGCTGGTTATTCAGCTTATGGGTTGGTTGCGGTTGATCGCCTGCATGCCGCGTATGATGCAATATATCGTCCATACCGCCCACCATAGCAGCAGCATGGCCGGAAAAATCACCAAGATCAGCCCGATCCCGCCTGTTACAGCGGCGGCCACCATGCTCGACAGATAAAGGATCAGCCCGGCAACTGCATAGAGCAGCCCCTTAAGAGCCTGATCCGAAAGTTTTTGAACAATACCAGCCTGTTG
>NZ_BANE01000029.1 GCF_000964405.1 Novacetimonas hansenii JCM 7643 | reverse complement strand
GGCCGTTATGGCCGACCAAGCCTATGACAGCAATGCATTACGTGTTCCTGTCGCTCAGATGGGCGCAGAAGCTGTCATTCCCTGCAATCGCACCCGCAAGATTATCATCCCGCATGATACCAGAGCTTACAAACTGCGTAATCGTATCGGGCACTGCTTCAACCGCCTCAAGCACTTCAGACGCTTTGCGACCCGAGATGATCGACGCACCATCCATTTCCTTGGCTTTGTTCACCTCGCCACAGCCATGATCTGGATGGCATGAATGTCGATCGGTCCTAATCCTGTGATGGCACGCTCTGTGCTGCATTTATCAGGGCACGAATAGCGGCCGGGTCTGTCTGGCCAGGCATGGGGCCAAATCCGAATTCTCCTCCCTCAGTCGCAGGAGAAGATGCAGGCCTCCGGCATGACGCATGGACTTCACGCACCCCCGTGGCACGGATCAGCGCGCCAACATTGCCTGCGTTCACACCGCTACCGGCAAGAATGGCGATACGTCCCGCCGCCTGTGCATGCAGCAAGGCCAGGCATTCCTGTCCCTGCGGTGCGGTGGGGCGTTGACCCGATGTAAGGATACGGGTGAATCCCGCCTTGATCGCGAATTCCAGTTCGGCCGCAGGGTCACGCACCAGATCAAAAACACGATGCAACGTTCGTTCCATTCCCGCGCAATGCCCGGACAGGTGCAACAGCAGATCATGATCCAGATTGCCATCAGGCCGGATCGCCCCAAGCACGACCCCCTTCAGGCCGCACTCACGGGCGGTGCGGATGTCATCGACCATGACGGCAGCTTCATCATCATCGAATATAAAGGACCCGGACCGCGGACGGATCATGGCCAGTGTCGCGACATCCCCGCGTGCCGCCTGACGCATCAGTCCGGCGCTTGGTGTCAGTCCCCCCACCTCAAGCGAGGCGCAGAGCTCGATCCGGTCTGCCCCGGCCGCATTGGCCGCGGCAATGCCCTGCGGGGTCTCCACACAGATTTCAACACGCGTCATGAAATATCTCCGGTCGCAAGCAGGCAACCCATCGTCCCGGTGCGACTTCGTTCAATGGGGGGACCACCGTGGCGCAGGACGCCATGGCGTGGGAACAGCGGGTACGGAACGCACAGCCATAGTGCAGGTCCGGTGCCGGCGTGGGCTGTTCGGTGGTTGTCGGCATAGCACCCGCCTCTGGTGATCCGAGACCCGGCGCCAGGGTCACAAGGGTGCGCGAATAGGGGTGAAAGGGCGTGGTACGGAAGGCCTGTATCGGGGCGATTTCCATGATGCGTCCCAGATACATGATCACGACGCGATCACACAGGAACATGACGGTTGGCAGGTCATGCGATATGAATGCCATCGCAAGGCCCAGCCGTCCGCGCAATTCACGCAACAGGTTAATGACCTTGGCCTGCACCGACACATCAAGGGCGGAAACAGGTTCATCTGCGACAATCAGGCGTGGCCTGACCGCCATGGCCCGGGCGATGCCGATGCGCTGCCGTTGACCACCGGAAAATTCATGTGCAAACCGCATCAGCGCATCCCTGCCCAGCCCAACGGACGCCAGCAGGTCAATGACTGTCTGCTGCCGGCTTTCACGTGTGCCGATCCTGTGGATTTCCAGCCCTTCTGCAACGATGTCACGCACCCGCAGGCGTGGGTTAAGGCTGGCGGCCGGGTCCTGGAAAATCATCTGCACCTGACGACGGTACCAGTCCAGATCCGTGCGGGATAATGAGTTGATATTACGTCCCTCGAAACTGATATGCCCTGCCGTAGGGGTTTGCAGGCGGACCATGCAGCGGCCAACCGTCGTTTTGCCAGAACCGGATTCACCAAGGATACCGACGATTTCGCCTGCATGGATATCAAACGACACTTTGTCCAATGCCTGAACATTTCGCAGGCTGCGGCCTAACAGGCCGCGCGATGCGCTAAATTCCACGCTCAGGTCACGAACCGACAGTAATGGCTGGTTGCTCATATGTCAGTGCCTCCTTCCATCTCCGGCCATGCGATGCAACGTGTGGCATGGCCACGGACCGCATTGACCATCTGCAGGTCGGGATGACCGGCACGACAGGCATCCCGCACCATGTCACAGCGCGTAGCAAAGGCGCAGCCTGCTGGTCGATGGGCCAGGTCGGGGGGATGTCCGCGGATTGTGGGGAGTTCAGGCAATGTCGCGCTTTCCCGTGCATCAAGATGACGCACCGGCAGGCAGTCCAGAAGCGCGCGGGCATATGGATGGCGCGGTGCCTCCATCACATCGGCCGCACGCCCATATTCGACCACCTGTCCCGCATACATTACCATGACCCGGTCCGCGAATGCCTCCACCAGTGACAGGTTGTGCGTGATGAACAGCACGGCCATACCGGTATCATGGCGCAATTGTTTCAGGATATCGAGAATCTGCGCCTGTGTTGTAACATCAAGTGCCGTGGTTGGTTCATCCGCGATCAGCAGTGCGGGACGACAGGCGATGGCAATGGCGATCATGACACGCTGGCGCATGCCCCCCGACATCTGGTGCGGGTAGCTGCGCACCCGTGCATGCGGGTTGGCGATACCAACTGCCGCCAGCAGGTCCGCCGCACGCGCCATGGCGGCATGGTTGTTTGCCTGTCCATGTAACACAAGGGCCTCGGCAATCTGTTCACCAACCGTCATCGCCGGATTGAGCGAGGTCATCGGTTCCTGAAAGATCATCCCGATCCCGCCGCCCCGGACTTTGCGCAATGCCTTTTCCGGCGCGGTGGCCAGGTCCACGATATCCTGCCCGGCGGGCTGAAACAGCAATCGTCCCCCTGCGATGCGTCCGATACGCGGCAAAAGCCCCATCATCGACAGGCTGGTGACGCTTTTTCCCGAACCGGACTCCCCTACCAGGGCCACAATCTCGCCAGGGTTGATGTCGAATGTCACGTCATCCACGGCATGGACAATGCCACGTCGGGTGTGGAAATGAATATGCAGCCCTTCGACCGAAAGGACAGGACGTGACACCGTCATATGTCATCCTCCCTTTCGGGCCGAGGAATAGACATGCGGCAGCCAGGCAAAGGACGTGTCGAACGGGAATGTCGGCCGGGCCTTGTGTGCCCGCACAAGGCGTGTGACATGCTGGTCCACTGCCCCGGGCGACAACGCCATCAGCGCCGGATTGGCAATCGGGGCAAGTTCCGGCGAAAGATAGCCGGATTTCACCACGACAATCCGTGCGCCATGCGGGTCAAGCCCCAGTGCCGTGAAATCGGCGATGTTATGATAGGGCCTGCGCCGTCCTGCCACGACCACCTGTATCCCGCCAACGGCGATGACCGCCTGGCATTCACGCTCGTTCGGATCATCAATTACGAAACGGACTTCGCCTGTCACTTCGACCGGGGTCGTCCCCGCAGTGTCCAGGGCGCCCCCAATCAGCAGCGTAACCTGTGCCCCCACCCCGGCGGCACGGGCAATGCGTGTGGCCCGTGGATCGGCAATTCCCGCAACGATGACGTCCTGCGCCCCGCATGCAATCAGCGCGCGCAGCACGTCGACACGGTCCCCCACGCCACCACCGGTGGGGTTATCACCTGAATCCGCCACAATAACCGGGCCACTGGTGACCTGAAACGCCTGCTCGAGGGTCTGTCCGATATTCCCGGTCCAGCAGCCGAACTGGAACTGCGTGCGCGCGTCCCAATATGCCGTCGCCATTTCTATGGCCGCGCTCTGCAATGCTGCGGCATCTGTTCCCGTCATGACCGAGGCAGCCGTTGCACGCGGTTCGTCCGCCCATACATATCCCACCATGAGGGAGGCATCCCAGATGCCTTCACGTCCGTCGATTTCAGGCAGGCGTGCATACAGGCTGCGGGCGGGTTCGTCCTCGGTACTGGTTTTTTCGCCGGGCAGCACGACTGGAACCGGTGCCCATACGACATGCGGTCGTATCCCCTGCGTCAGGCAGCGCACCAGCATCGTCACCGCCCGGCGCATCGTTTCCTGAACGTCGATATGCGGTGCGGTGCGATAGGTCGAAAACATGTCGATCGCGTCGATGATGCGCTGTGTCACATTGCCATGCAGGTCATAACTGACGGAAATTGGTACATCGTTACCTACCACGGCGCGGGTTGCGCAGATCCAGTCACCTTCGGCATCTTCCATACCCTGAACATACATCGCGCCATGCATGGACAGGTACACACCGTCCAGCGGCCCGGCCGCACGCAAGCGGTCAAGGAATTCGTCGCGCAGAGCCCGATAGGTCTCTGCCGTGACGGGGCCGCCGGGAATGGCGCGGGCATGCAGGGTTGGCACGAATTGTGCCGGATAATCGGCCAAAAATGCAAAATAAGGTGCCTGCAACAGCTCATCGCCACGCATCACCCGAAAATCCTCCATCCGGGTTGGAACCGGATTATAAGTGCTGCATTCGATATGAATGCCACCCACGGCAATACGCATACCCTTTTCCCTTTTGTTTAGAATTCGTGGAACAATGACCGGTCGGCCGCGACGCTGGCTGCGCCGAACGCCCATGAGTCAGCCATGACATCGCAGGTCATGATCTCTGGCCGGGGTGCAAGCTGCGGCAGGATGTTGCCTTCTGCGGCCTGGCGCATTGCGCGTCCGAACAATCCCGTCAGTTCACCGCCCTGGCGTGCAACCAGTACATGCTGCGGGTCCATGATCTGCACCATCTGTGCGATCATCAGGCCCAGTGCGCTGCCCGCGCGATGCAGCAATTCGACCGCACCAAGGTTGCCCTGCGCCGCAAGCTGTTCAAGCTGGTCCAGATCCCCCGGCAGCCCCGCCCGCGTGGCAAGATGGGCAATGGCCGTCAGCGAGGCAACGGTATCGAGGCAGCCTGTTTTCCCACACAGGCACGGCAGCCCGCCCGGTTCCGCCGTGGCGTGGGCGATTTCGCCTGCCCCGCCCCGGAAGCCACGAAACAGTTCGCCGCCAAACATGTGACCACACCCGATCCCCTGCCCGACGGAAATAAGGCTGAAGGATGCGGCTTCCCGCATGGGTCCGAACCTGTATTGCGCAACGGTAAGGGCATTGGCGTCATTTTCGACATACGCAGGCAACCCGCAGGCCTGCGTTATCAGCGGGCCAACAGGCGCATTTTCCCATCCCGTCAGGGTGGAACGCACGCATATGCCGCCCTGTTCATCCACAAGCCCCGAAACCGCCAGCCCGATGCCACGCATGCGTTGTGCATGGAGCGAACCCTCGGGTGCGATCCGGGCAATCAGGCGGCGGACATGCGGGCCGATATCCTCCACCCTGTCCGGCAGGTCGATATCCTGCCGATCCAGTATCGTCCCATGCAGGTCGCCCAACACCATGACAGGACGGTCCGCCAGCGATATCCCGACGAAAAATGCGCTGTCCGCCGCGATCCCCAGTCGTATCGACGGTCGCCCCCCACCATGTACGGTATCGCGTGTTTCAATCAGCCCATGCGCCAGCAGGTCTGCTGTCACCATGGAAACCGCGCCTTTGCTCAGCCCGGAAATACGGATCAGCTCAGCGCGGCTCAGGGGGCCGAACTGGTTGATCAGGCGTAGCAGTTGCACATGCGACCGGCAGGACACATGCCCCTCCATTCCGGATAAAGATCAATTTATATCATTGATTGATCTTTTATTCGTCAAGTAAGTTTTTTATGTGATATAAGTCAGAACAGATCGAAACAAACTGGTGATCGTGGCCGATAGATGAAATGTCAGTACCGCCCGCCCCTGTCCCGCATGACCTTTTTTGCGTGTATCGGTATGTTATGTGCGTCTTCGGCCCATGCATCGCCTGCGGTGGACGCCTCGCGGTGCCTGAGCGTGATGCAGCCCGAACCCCCACGCAGCATGGACCCGGCGGACCAGGTGGCGACCGACACATCCTCCATCCTGACCGCGATGTATGAAGGGCTGGTGCGTTCCGATGCGGATGGCACGATCCATCCCCTGCTGGCAACGGCATGGACCCATGACCCGCAGGGTACGACATGGGATTTTGTCCTGCGTCGCAATGTAAGGTTTCATGATGGACATCCCATGACAGCGGATGCCGTTATGCGCAGTTTCCGCCGCCTGCTGGATCGGACAGCCCCCCTTGCCGGAAGCAGCCGTTTCATGGCCGTGGTGGATACGGTGACGACCACCGATGATGACATGACGGTACGGTTTCACCTGCGCCGTCCCTACCCCGATTTCCTGCTGCTACTGTCCTTCAGCCAGGCCTATGTGACGTCGCCTTTCGCGGGGACATCACTGTCGCGGCAGGCGGACGGAACGGGGCCTTTCCGGTTTGTGGAGTGGAAAAGTTCTGAATATGTCATGCAATCACGCAACCCGGATTACTGGGGGACACAATCAGATATCACCAATGTACGCTGGCTGTGGTCTGCTGAACCATCAGTGATGGATATGTCTCTGCATACCGGTGACAGCGATATCGTCAGTAATCTTCCTGCCCTTTATGCCCAGCAGATGCAGGGCGATCCCCGCTTTGTCATTTATGATGATCGTAACGGGCCATTATACTGGATTGCCATCAACATGGACCGGCGGTCGGGGTCTGACATACGTATCCGTCAGGCGCTGAATTACGCAACCGACCGACATGCGCTTGTCCATGCCCTGCTGCGCGACAGGGGGCAGCCCGCGCGATCCCCGCTGCAACCGGTTTCCCCCTATTTTGTCAGCTACGCCCCTGATCCGCAATATGATCCGCAACGCGCCCGGACCCTTCTGTCAGATGCGGGGCTGGCTGCTGGCATGACATTCAACCTTGCGGTTCAGGACATGGATGAACCGATTGCCGAAGCCTTGCAGGATATGTGGAAAAAATCTGGTATAAAACTCAGGATTTCACGGCTTGAAGGAGGCGTCTATGCGTCCGAAGCCTTTGCGGACCCAATGCAGAAGGAGGCGCTGCAACTTGATGGGGTGCTTGCGTCCTGGTCATCAGGATTTATTCCCGACATGCAGCTACGCCCCCTGTTTTACAGTGCGTCTGCTGCGCCCGCAGGGGCCAATCTCGGCTTTTTCCATAACCCGGACGTGGATGCCCTGATTAATCAGGGAGCAGTCGAAACATCTGAAGATCTCCGAAAGGATATCTATGCAAGGGTGCAGAAGATGATCATGCATGATGCACCTGCGGTGCTGATCTATACCCGCGATACGCTTGTGGGCATGCGTGCCGATATAACCGGGCTGGTTGTGCGTCCGGACGGGGCGCTGGACATTACGCATGTCACCCGTAACCGGCAGCCGCATTCATGAATGCACGTATCATCAACAAAATGCTGATGCTGCCTGTTGTCATGCTGGTGGTATCGTTTGCGGTGTTTGTTGCGGTCCGTCATCTGCCCGGAGATCCTGCACGCATGCTGGCCGGTCCTGCCGCAACGCAGGACGCAGTTGATGCGGTTCACCACAGTCTTGGGCTGGACCGGCCGGTCATGCAGCAATATGGCGGGTTCATGCGTGGTGCGCTTGCTGGCGACCTGGGTGTATCCATTGAATCACGTCAGCCGGTGGGGCGCGAAATCGCCAGCCATTTTCCCTATACATTGCTATTGGGGCTAAGCGCCTATGCCCTTGCCCTGTGCTTTGGCATTCCCGGTGGGCTTGCCGCCGCGATGTTTCAGGATGGGGTGTGGGACAGGATCTTCATGGGGATTACGATCGTGCTGGCGTCGGTACCCAATTTCTGGTTTGCGCTTTTGCTGATGGAACTCTTTTCCGTTCGCCTTGGTCTGCTGCCCCTGATGGGTGCGCATTCATGGTCCAGCCTGCTGATGCCGTCGCTGACCCTGGCGCTGATGCCCATGGCGCTGATTGGTCGCATGACGCGTGCCAGCATGATTGCCGTGCTGTCGCGGGATTATATCCGCACCGCCCGGGCAAAAGGCGTCGGCCTTATGCAGTTGTGTCTGCGCCATGCCCTGCCCAATGCCCTGCCGCCGGTCATTACCGTCATTGGCATGAACCTTGGCAGTGTCATTGGTGGCGCGGTTGTCACTGAAACTGTGTTTGGTTGGCCCGGCCTTGGCCACCTGATGATCGAGGCCGTGCGCTGGCGCGACTATCCCGTGATCGAGGGCGTGACACTGGTTGCGGTGCTGTCGGTCATACTGGTCAATCTTGCGGCGGATATCCTTATTTCCCGGATTGATCCCAAGGCACGGCGCATCTGAAGGAGAGATATCGTCATGACTGTTCCCTTTCGCGCCCTTGCCTCACGCCTGCCCCTCTCCTTGCTGGTGGGGATGGTGCTGACGACATTTCTGGTGGTGGGTGCGCTTGTCGCCCCGCTCATCAGTCCGGCCGATCCATTGTCGCAGGATCTGTACGCCACGTTCCAGCCCATGTCGTGGGGACATCCCTTCGGCACGGACGCATTCGGGCGCGATGTCTTCAGCCGTATCGTCTATGGCACACGCTACTCCCTTGCCGAGGTCTGCATCAGTGTCCTTGTCTCCTGTGTTGCCGGGACGCTTGCGGGTATGCTGGCCGGTCTGGTGGGGGGATATGTGGAACAGGCGATCATGTGGGTCGTGGATATCGTCTTTGCTTTTCCCGGGATTGTACTGGCCCTGCTGATCCTCAGCCTTCTGGGGCCAGGATTTATCAATATGCTTCTGGCGATTTCACTTTTTTCCATTCCGGTTTATGCACGCCTGGCCCAGAACCTGACACATACGCTGCAACGCACGGAATATGTGGAAGCCGCCCGCACGCTGGGTGCGGGAACATGGCGTATCCTGTATGTCCATATCATGCGCAATGCGCTTGGACCGATCCTGGTGCAATCCACACTGACGGCCGGATCGGTGATCCTGACCGCGTCCAGCCTGTCATTCCTTGGGCTGGGGGTTGCGCCCGCCACGCCGGAATGGGGCGCGATGATGAGTGATGGCCGCAATTACTTGGGGATCGACATCCTGCCGTCGCTGTTCCCCGGTCTTGCAATCACGATCGCGGTGCTGGGGTTCAACCTGCTGGGCGAAGGTGTCCGTAAGGTCATGGAAAGATAAAGCCCCTTGCATGACCACAGGTGAATAAGACAACTTTCAGGATTTGAGGAAACGGGCATGGCGCAATTGCACCATGCCCATCCCCGCCTTATTGAGGCGGGGAACCATGATGCGGGGCGGAAAAGATTTCCGATACCCGCCAATCGATGCAGCGCGCGGTCATGATCCGTTCACCCGGGGCGGTCACGGCAGCCCCTGCCACATCAAGGCAGGCGCCCCCTGCCGTCAGTGTTCCGTTCAGGTGATAACGGAATGTCTGTTCCGCCCGTCCCGAATGACAGGCCGCCATCTGAACCAGACCAGTCGTCGTATCAAGTTCAAGGCACTTACCAGCGAAGGCCGCATTATGGATCGGACCTTCGGCGCTGGTGGGGGGCATGACCCATTGCTGCGCAGGACTGGCGGAGCAATTGGCCGTCATGACGCGGCTTCCCTTTGTTGCGTCAAGGCACAGGGGCGCACGCCCGAACGACGCCTGCACCGTTGTGATCTGTCCCACCGGCTTCAGCGCAGCGCAGGCTGCAGGCGCCACACGGAACATGGCGTTGTCATGTCCGTCGATGTGCAGTTGCAGCGTTGTATCCGCACGAACGTGGGAAATATCCCCCGTCCAGACATTGGTCAGGGTCAACCCGCAATGTCGTGCCTCCACCCCCAATCGTGACATCGGCAGCGCGTAATCCGCCGGTTGTGCATTCTTGTTCAGGACGAGGAAGGCAAAACCGCCATCCGCAAGTGGCTTTAGCGCGATATCCGTGCCGCTGTCATTGGACGGATTATCACGCAGTACACTGTATCCCCCCGCCCCCAGCGGATCTTGGTCAATCGCGAGCACACGCGAGTTGTTGAGGATGGAGAGTGATTGTGCGAAATGCGGATCATTGGGAGTGTGCGCCATCTGCCGGACGTCGGCACTCAGTACAAGGGGGGCCCCCATGATGGACCACAAACCCATCTGGCTGCGCTCCTCGGCCGTTGTCAGGCCATTGTCCCCAAGCAGGAGCTGATCCGCATCGTTCCAGTTGCCCGGGCCGACATAACGCGACAGGGCAACGGTATCGGTATATGCCTGATACACACCATCAAGGCTTGCACGTGCGGGATCATGCACGACCCACGGGTCATCCATCGGATGCCCCTGTGCATCAAGGCGGGTGGTGGCGACATCAGGGGCCACGCGCCACATCTGTCCCAATCCGCGTACCCATTCCATGGACTGATATTTCAGGGGGTCGGTTGGCCCGAATTCTGCAGGCCCGGATTCATCAAACAGGATCTTGCGCGTGGACTCCCGCGTTGCATCCCCCAATGCGTGGCCCATCTGTCCGAACAACCCTTCCAGGCTGGTTTCCGGTGCGCCACAGTTATCAAGCTTGAGGAAATCGACCCCCCATCCGACGAATTTCTTGGCGTCAGCTTCCTGATGCCCGGCTTCGCCAGAGGGAACACGTTCACATGTCAGGGCGCCAGAGGTGTTATAAACCCCCGCCAGCAGGCCCATTCGATGCAGTTCCGCAACGTAAGGCGACAGATCACGTGCGAATCCGGGCTGGGTGCTGCCGCCATGACGCGGGGAAGACCAGTGAGAAGCACCGTAAAGCTGTCCGTCATGGTCGCGTTCCATCCAGCAGTCATCAACCACCACCGTCTTATAGCCTGCTTTTGCAAGGCCACTGGAAACAAGGGCGCGCCCCTGATCGGTCATGAAATCCTGAAAGCTGTAATGCGACCGGTCCTGCCCGTCGAGCGGTGCCTGTGGAACGCACATGAAGCGTGCCCAGTTATTGAACCCCATGGGCGGCAGGGGTGAAAGCGGGGTGGACGTATTGGCCGCAAGTGTATCCGCCCGCACGGCATGGGGCGCAACGAGTGCCGTCATGCAAAGAAGGCCAATACCAAGGAGCCTCCCCCGTTCCAGACGTTGCAAGGGCTTCAGACAGTGTTGCATATCCTTGGCGATCCTTTCCCGGATGCCCTGTCGGCATGGCGTCGGTCATGCCGACAGGGACTGTTTTTGTGTATGGGCCACGTCAGCGGCCATGGGCCAGTGACGCGGCATGGGAGTGTGGTCTTATTTGGAAGGGGCCATATTCCCTTGTGTCAGATAGTCATGGATGTCCCGCGCAACCGTGTAACTGTCGCCTTCGGGTGTGGGGGAATAGACGCGACCGTTATGGCACCATTCTTCGCCCACCTTGTACCAGTCGATTTCACGTGGCGGTCGCCCTGTCGCAAGCGATGTCTCAAGGCTGTCAAAGAAAAGCTGCCACCGTACGCGATAATAATCCTTTGTCAGGCCCGCCCAGTCCTTGTTGGCGTAATCGCGCAGGTGCCCGACCTGGCTTGCGGTCCGGCCACCCCAGTTGGTCAGGATGACGCGTGCGTCATAATCCATCAGCTTGCGCTGCGCCGGATCGTCACTCCATGCCTGCGGCCATGACAGCCACGTGCCGACACGAAAGAATGTGTTCGTCGCCAGCAGGCTGTCCTGGCGGTCCATCAGTTCCAGCCAGCGGGTGGTCAATGCATGCAGCTTTGCCCGATCCCTGGCGGCGAAGGCATCCCCGATCTGGGGCAGCATGGCGCGTGCCTGATTCGCAACGGCCTGACGTGTGACATCAACCAGATCATAGCGATAGGCCTCCGTCGCGCGGGTGGCATCCGATGCCTGAAGCAGTTCCGCCATGGCGGCTTCTACCAGATGCGGGTCATAAGGCAGCACCTTCATGCCGTTCCATGCCGCCGAATGGGTATCAAGCGAAGGCTGTGCATTGAACAGGGAATCCGGCGCTGCACTGGCCTCACCAAAATCCTGAATCCCGGTGGCACGATACGAAAATGCACTGTGCAACAGCAGGTCCCATGCCTTGCGTGCATGCACATCCCCCGGCTGCCCGTAACGCCGGTCGGCATAATCACGCGTCCATTGCGTGGTATCCACGCCGTCACGCCGCCATGCGGCTTCTGTAAACAGGTCGAAAATATACGGGTTATTGTCCATCCCTTCGGGGAAGACGGCCGTTCCGATCATATTTTTCTGTGTACGCCACAGTCCGGGCAGGCGTACGCCATAATCATACGATGATCCACCCAGCGATGTCCGTCCGCCAAAATCCCACAAACCACCATACAGGAAGGGCGCACCCTGGAAATCCGCATCGCGGTTTTCCCGCACACGGGTGTTCTGCTCAAGGTCAACGATGAACAGGCGCTTGCGGTCCACACCGGCCAGCATCCGTGCATCGGGTTCCTCATACCATGCCATCAACATCCACATCGCACCCGGATGTGCGGTATCCAGTGCTTTTTGTATTCCCTGCCCCGCATCGGCAAGCGGTACATCCCCAGGGGTGCCGCCTTCCTGAAACGGCTGGATGTCATAGACAGGCGCATCGCCGAAGAGTTTTTTCTGCTCGTCATAATAAATGGCGGCAACCTTGGCGAACATCGGATCACGCGGGTCCAGCCATGCTGGACGGCGGAACCTGTTCCATTCCCCCTGCCCGATCACATGGGCCTGTGGGAAACGTTTGCCAAAATCATCCGGAACCATGCCATAGAAACCCGGCAGGACAGGACGCATGCCCAGTTCGCGCATACGTCCAATGATCTGCTGGGCGGATACAGCGCGTTTTTCAATCAGTTCGCGTGGGACAGGACCACCATAACAGCACATGTTCGCCATCAACTGCCAGTTGATATGGGCAGGCATGCTCAGCCAGGACCGTACCTGTTCGTCCTTGTAACCCAGGCGCATGAACGTACGATACAGGACCGCATCCGTTCCCCGTTCGATCAGGAGCGTATTCAACCCGTTCATCGCATAGATGTCGAGTTCGTGCTGCCAGCGTTCCCAGTTCCAGTAAGGCGAGGTATACCCGTCCGTATTTTCATTCAGGGCATAACGGTACGGGAACGTCGCCTCACCCTCGATCGGGTGGCCAGGTGCTGGAAGCTGCGCCATCGCGGGAGGGGTGATGCCGTTGGGCGAAATGCCTGCATGCGCCACGTATTTCAGATACCAGTTTAGCCCGAACAGGAGGGCGCTGTCACTTGATGCCGTGACATGGATATCCCCCTTATGGCCCGATATGCGGTAATGTTCAGCCGTTGTCCCCGATGCGGGACGCAGCGTAAGTGTGACCTGCCCGGCATGGGCGGGCAATAAACGGGCGACGACGTTACGTGCCGCCTGTATGTCATCCGCGCGTGCCCTCCCGCCACTGGCGAGGAGGCCCCCCGCAATCATGGCGCCCCCCGCCACGCGCAGCCATTTCGCACGTCCCTGCATGAGGCGTTTTTTATGCGAGGCCCCGCGAACGGGGCCTTTATGAAGCTGATCATTCATGTCTTCAGAACCCTGTTGTGACCGAGCAGATGACGGCAGGGGTCGCACCGACAAAGTATGTCGGGGCACTGCCGTTGACAGTGGTGCCCCCCACATTCACGGCATGCGCATTGGCGGTATATCCGTAAACACCTGACAGATAGTGCGCATTGGCGAAATTGGTCACGTTGATCTGGATCTGCGGATGATGCAGGTAGGAGAAGTTGCCGAAACGATAACCTGCGGTAATGTTGCCCACGGCATAGGCTGGCAGCGACTGGTCATTCATGAAGGTCGAATACTGACGGCCGGCCCAACTGACGAACAGGTTGCCGAAGAAGTGGCCGTTATCATAGTTCACACCAGCGGAGCCACTTTCGGTCGGGCTCATGACCATGGTCTTGCCTGCGGTCGGCAGATAGACATTGCCTTCCTTGAAATTGCTGTCGATGGTTGTGTGCAGGTACTGGAACGCGACATACGGGCTGAAATGATGCCACGGACGCAGGGCGAATTCCGCCTGGAAACCACGGATGGTTTCCCCCCCCATGTCAATTGGCTGCGTCACGAGTTCGGTGCCGATATAGTTTGACGAATTGACCTGGTGATGAACAAGGTTGTAGTTGAACGCCGCAAGTGAGAAATTGACAAATCCCTTGTGTCGATAACCAACTTCTTCACCAATGGCGAATTCGGACTTGGGATTTTTCTGACGCTGCATGGTCGGGACGCCACCGCCGTTCGGATCCCACAGGTCAACATAGATTTCTTCCGACCCAGGCGCACGGAATGATGTCGTGCCGTTGATATAGATCTGGTCATGCGGAGAGATGAAATAGGTCGCCGAAAACTGGGGCAGCGGCTCGGCATAATTGCCGCCGTTCAGGTATGGCCCCCCACTCTGGTCCTGCATGTTTTCGCCGGGGATGTCGTTGGTCGCGGTACGGCTGATCATGACCTCGCGGAAACCGGCCTCAAGGATCAGTTTCCCATGCAGGGCGGCATAGCGGTCATTGATGAACAGCGCATTGGTCTGCTGCTTGAAGTTGATATTATAGCCAGTCAGGATCTGGCCATTGACACGAATGGGGTCATTTCCGAACGAATTGCTGACGCCGCCCTGGTAATTTGCTGCGGTGAAGGATTCAAGTTCGGAATGCTGCAGATAGGCGTACCAGTCACCTACGCTGAGTGTATTGTTCCCTTTTTTCCATGAAAGCTGCGTCGTAATGCCGCCGGTTGATTCGAATTCATGGTCGAAGCTCATGGCGGTGGTCGTGCCATTGGTGGCATAAGGCAGGTCGAGCGTACCCAGTGCCTGGCTGCCCAGGTAGCTTCCCGTTGCATGGAGGTTTTCACCGCCATTATACATCCCGGCATCCGAGATGTAATAAGGCGTGACATTAAGCGTCAGCCCATGATGCAGATTGAGGTGAAGCTGGAGGCTTCCCAGCGTATCGACGCGCTGTGTTGTGTGGAACTTATGATAGCTCGTATCGCCCGGGGTATAGCTGCGATCCCAGTTATAGTTGTTACCATACTGTTCGTACTGCGCCATGGTGGGATAACGCAGCGCCTGCGCTGTCTGGTGATTCCAGCCAAAGTTGGCGGTGATACTGTTGTCGTTCCCCCATTCCTTTACGGCCTTGAAATCAATGTGGTTGCGATCGACGTTGCCGGGACCACGCCACTGGTCATAACGGTTGTTGGAATAGGATACAAAGGCACGGATTCCGGTATGGCCAAGTTCCCCGGAATCAAGCCGCAGGAATTCGCGGCGCATGTTGTTGTTGCCATAGCTGAGATCAACAAGGCCACCGAAACGCGAACTCGGGTTTACGGTATCCATCTTAACCTGGCCGCCAACCGCGCTGTAAAAAGGAGCGGAGATATCGCTGCTGCCCTGTGTCAGTGTGACCGATGACAGATTTTCATTATCCACCATATCAGCACTGAAAATATTGGGATTGACCGGATCGCCAAGCGGGATTCCCTGCATGACAAAGCCGATTTCCCCCTGTGTCAGGCCACGCACGGTCAGGCCATCATGGGTTGAACCGCCATAAGGGTCAGATGCCCCCCCGACGACACCCGGCATGGCCGAGAGCATGACGCCCGGTGAAACGGCAGGGCTCTGTTTGGCGATATAGTCGCGTGTCATGCCACTTTGGGAACGGGCGGCCGTCTGCACAGCCATCAGGCCGCCACCCGGCGTCGTGTTCGTCACCCCGGTGGCCGAACTGATCCCACGTGCATGGACGGTCAGGACCTCGGCCTTGCCGCTGGCCTGTACGCCTGATGGGGTGGCCGTGGTGGCGGCTGTGGACGACGCGCCCTTGGCTTTTGGCTGGGTCGCGGCATGTGTGGTCGTCGGGGCCGCCCTTGTGTGATGCGTCGTATGCACGCTGACGGTTTGCGCCATGGCCTTGGACAGCAATGCGCCCGCATCAAGCGCGATAAAGGTTGTGCAACATAGAATCAGGGTCTTCCTGCTTGGGTTCAACACCTTCTTCTCCACCGTTTCATTATGGGACGACAACGTAAATCCGCGAACTGGAATCATGGATAGCGATGCCATCTGTGATTTCATTCCGTTTTCATAAAGATTTGTGGCGTCATAAACGCGCACATTTCAAGATATATTTTGCGTGAAACGATCATTTTGGTCGTTATCCGCGGCTTGATGCGCAAAAAACTGTCAAGTGTGACTTTTCTCACACTATGGGAAATCACCGAAAAACGGATGGTATCCAGTATAGAAAAAGTTTGTTTTTACAAAAAACTTATATTTATATCATAAAGTTAGTAATTATACCTTGATACATGCCCGTAACGCACATTGTCCCGCCCTATCATGTTATAGCATAATAAGATCATAAATATGATTGTTCATGATTTTTTATGCCGTTTCCATGGCATGATTCGATAGAGGGCGTGGATTCCTCTCGCTATTTTGCGCAGGATCATATCGAATCTGACCAAATCAATCATTTTCATGCTTGCATATGATGCGACTGAACGACAAAGATGTTGCCAGAGAATGTTTCAGGGAAGTTCCGGCATGGATTTCACACCATCTACATCATCATCCATGCCTCGCACGGGATCGGCGCATATCATGAACATGCGTGGACTGATGATGCTGATGGGGTTCCTGTTTTTTATTATCGGGGTGCTGACATGGATCAACGGACCGCTGATCGCATTCTCCAAGGTTGCATTCTCTCTTGATGATAACAAAACGTTCCTGATTCCGACCGTATTCTATACGGCCCACCTTCTTGCGGCATTTCCCTGTGCGTGGCTCACGGGACGGCTTGGTGCCAAACCGGGCATGATGCTGTCCCTGTTGGGCATGGCGGGGGGATGCATCGGGTTTGTGCTGTGTTCCGTCATGCAGTTCTATCCCGGCGCCCTTGCTGCGCTGTTCGTAACCGGCAGCAGCGTGACCCTGTTGGGGATTACGATCAATCCTTATGTGACGGGGATGGGGCCTTTTGATTCGGCGGCATGGCGCATTGCAATCATGGGTCTGTGCAATAAGGCAGCAGGGATCATTGTTCCCGTCGTGTTTGGCAAAACTACGCTAAGTACATTGGGCAGCACGACCCGGGCCCTGTCCACAACCACCGATCTCGCCGGCAGAGCCGCCCTGCTCAGCCATTTTGCACATCGGATCGTGTTGCCATACCTGCTGCTGGCGGCAGGGCTGGCGATGACGGCGCTGGTGATCAGGTTCATCACACTGCCGCCATTGCGCTTTCACGCCATGGAAGATGGAGAGGCACAAAATCCGGGACAGCAGCCGTCTGGACATGGACAATGGCTGTTATGGCTGGGGGCTGCGTGCCTATTCCTGTATGTCGGGGTGGAAGCCATTGCTGGCGATGCCATCGGCACGTATGGCAATCACCTTGGCCTTGATGTCGATAACACCAAATTTTTCACCTCGCTGACATTCTGCATGATGATCGTTGGCTATCTGTGTGGACTGGCGGTTATTCCCCGTATCATGTCGCAGTTGCAGTTCCTCGCCTTTGCTGCGACCGTGGGCATGTTCCTGTCTGCGGGGGCGGTTCTGACATCGGGGATGCTGTCGGTCTGGTGCATGGCGGGGCTTGGTTTTTCCGACGCCATGATGTGGCCGTCACTCTATCCTGTCGCCATTCGTGGGTTGGGGCGTCGTACGCTCCACGGCACGGCGATTACCGTCATGGCAACCAGTGGCGGCGCAGTCCTGCCTAAACTGTTTGTCTGGCTGGCGACGATGCATGATTTCCGGTTCGCCTTTGGGATCATCCTTGTCCCGGCGTACCTGTTCATCCTTTCCTATTCCCTCTGGGCGATGCGCATTACCGCAGACAAAGGGCAGGCAGCCGGTCGTGATGCCACCCTGCCCGATATTCCCGCCCTTTAGCATGGAGCTTTGAAGTCAATGAAAGTTGGTATTGTTGGTCTTGGTTACAGGCTGGGCTACCTGGCCCATGTTTTCACTCAGGTGCGACCTGATTTCCAGATCGTGGGTTATGTGGACCCTGAACCCGCTGGCCTGCCATCCATGCAGGAACGCGGGATTTCTGCTGGCCGGCATTTTTCCTCCCTTGAGGAAATGTTGGCCACGGAAAAGCTTGACCTCCTGATGGTGGGGTCGCCCAATTTCTGTCACCTTGAACATATCCGCATCGGGCTGGAACACGGCGTCAAGATCTTCAGTGAAAAACCGGTCGTCACGGATCTTGAACAGACACTTGAACTGGCGCGATTGCTGTCACGTTTCCCCGCGGATCAGCTCATGGTCGGGCTCGTGATGCGCTATGCCCCGCTTTATACCGAGCTTCGTCGTGCGCAGGCACAGGGCATCCTTGGGGATATTGCCTCCATTGAGGCGGCAGAACATATTGCACCGTTCCACGGGGCATTCTTCATGCGCGACTGGCGGCGTTATGAGAAGTATTCAGGCGGCTTTCTGATGGAAAAATGCTGCCATGATCTTGATCTTTACAACAGCATTGTGGGCGCACGCCCCATGCGGGTCGCCAGTTTTGGTGGGCGACGCAGCTTCACACCCGAAAACATGCCGACCAATTGGGGTGTCAATGATACCGAAGTTTATTTCCGTAAGCCCAGCGGTTGGATGGGAACCGACAAGGTTTTTGACAGCGATGCTGACATTGTTGACAGCCAGACAGCGCTTATTGAATACGCAAATGGTGCCTCCCTTGCCTTTCATGCCAATACGAATGTAGCGGATCAGTTCCGTCGTTTCTGTATCATTGGTGCGCAGGGCATGGCCGAGGGCGATTTCATTCGTGGATTCCTCAAGATGCATGACGCGCGCACCAGTGAATGCGTTATGGACAAGGCATTCCCCCGCAGCACCGCACTGTCACTGCATTATGGCGCGGATGAGCAGATGGCGGCAGACGTGTATGACCATGTGACCGAGGGCCGTCCGCTGCCGGTTTCCGCCATCGACGCGTTGGAGGCGGGGCTGCTGATTTTCATGATTGAAGAGGCACGCCGTACGCGCACTGTCATCGAACTTGCCGATAGCTGGGCGCAGTTTGATGAAGCCCTGGGGCGGCGCAGCTAAAAACCGTCGTTTGATGGGCATATGTAATACAGGATGCTGCCTTACTTTCGGAAAGGCAGCATCCTGCAACGCTTCATATGTTACACGAAATATCGTGCGTGGCCGGGTCAGGCGATGGATTCGACCAGGTTTTCTGGCTGCGTCAGGGGAATATTGAGCTGTTGCATGCGGGCGATCCACTCCTCGCTCAGATGCGCGTCAGTGAAGATCTGTGTGATCTGATCCAGTCGCCCGACGCGATAGGTGGAATGCCGGCCGAACTTCCCACTATCGACAAGCAGGTAGCGTTCGCTTGAATGTTTAAGCATGGCGGCGTTCAGACTGGCTTCATCACTGTCGGGGGTGGCGATGGTATAGTCTGGCTGGACGGCGCTGGCCCCAAGATAGAGCTGATCGAACCACAATCCTTCGATAACCTGTTCGGACAGTGCGCCGACCACGCTGCGATTGCTTTGCCGCACGCGACCGCCCAGCAGGATGACCTGGATATGATCGAGGCCCATCAGGGCCTCGGCCACGGAAATATTGTTGGAAAAGACCGTAAGCGGCATCGGATCAAGCCGCAGTCGCCGCGCCAGTTGCAAAACAGTGGTGCCCGCATCCAGAAAGATCGCGGTATTGGGGCGCAGCATGGCGAAAGCGGCATCGGCGATTGCCCGCTTATCTTCCAGATTCTGGTTCTCCCGGGCCTCGAACGCGATTTCCAACCCCACGGAATCCGCAATTGTGGCGCCACCATGGGTCCGGATTATGATGCCCTGCTCCTCCAGCCTCTGCAGGTCGCGCCGGATCGTGGCAAGGGAAGCATCCACCTTTTCCGCCAGTTCATGAACCCCTGTCGCACCGTTCAGGTATAGATAGCGACGGATCTGCGTCAGACGGTCGGGCGCCACATTGATTCTCCTGAAAAAATAGAAATGCCCCATCCCGCGACGGCTGGTACAGCCACGGGACAGCCGCATGGGGCACGCAAAAACTAGCCACAGCGACATATGCGGTCAATGCCATGAGCGCCCGGGTGCCGGTCCTGCTGCACCTGACGATCACGGCATAAACTGGCGTTATGGCGACATGGTTGCTGAAACATTCCATGGAACCATATCATTTACTACCGGTATTTCCTGTAACTTCGGTTACCGACAGCTTCTGGAAAGCATAATAAAACTTTTCCCTGTTCTCCGGCACGGCCACACACAGGTCATGCGTCCCCTGCGCCGGCAGCGAAAGCACAAGCTCTATCGCCTGCCCGGGCTTTGGATGATGGGGTAGGCGATGGGTTGCAAGAGGTTTTCCCTCGCACCGGTCCAACCAGATGCTTACGGCGTGGTGTGGCGCATCCTTACCCAGTGCCGGTGCCTGCGGATCGCCATCAAGCGGAGTGTTGAAGAAGTGCGTGAGGGGCATCATCCGAACCGAAAGCTGCTGCGCCCCGGTCAGTGAAGCCGACGGATACATGACGCAGTCACGTGTGCGGTCAATGGTCACATATGGGGCGGCAGTTGCATCCGGGGTGGCAGGCACCCGAACCGACAGACGACCGCCTGCGCAGGCCTTGAACTGTGTCCCACTTCTCGTCGCGACCTCTGTCGTGGTGAGGGTGCGTGCCGTGACGGGGGCAAGCTGCATGCCGCTCTGGTCAAACGCGGCGGCATGGATGACGGTCCCTTCCGTCACGACAAAAGGATGAACATAAGGCTGTGTGTTCGCATCCACATTACCACCGTCAAGGGTATAGCGGATTGTCCCCTGCCCGATCTGGTTGGACAGGGTCACATCGTAATGTCCATCGGTTGCCGGGGCGGTTGTGATATCGACGGCATACCCCATCTGGTTTACCGGCACGCCATAGGATAGCTGACGTGCGATCTCGTCCTTCAGGCGTGTGGTGAACCCCTGCCAGTCCTGTCGTTCACGTGGGGTCCATGCGATTTCCGCCATCGCGTCGAGACGCGGAAAGGCCGCCTGCATCGCGGCTGTGCCCGATGTCAGGTATTCCGTCCAGATTGCCCCTTCTACACCCAGCACATGCTGTCGCACCGCTTCCGGCGTTCCAGGCGGCAGCGGGTCGAAATGATAGACAGTGGACACGGATTCCGCCGGATAGCGTCCGCCAGTCGGTTCGTCATTGCGGTTGGTCTGCATGTAATCAAGATAAAGCGTGTTCGACGGCGCCATGACGGCATCATGCCCGGCCCGGGCGGCCGTGATCGCCCCATCAATGCCGTGCCACGACATGACCGATGCAGAAGCAGGCAAGCCACCCTTGAGGATTTCATCCCAGCCGATCAGGCGACGTCCATGGGCGGACAGATATTTTCCCAACCGTTCGACAAACCAGCTCTGCAAGGCTTCTTCGTCATGAATGCCCAGTTCATGCATGCGCGCCTGTACACTGGGGGAGTGTTTCCATTGATCCTTTACCGCCTCATCACCCCCGATATGTATGAAACGGGAGGGGAAAAGCTCCATGACTTCGTCAAGGATATTGTCAATGAAGGTGAAGGTGTCATCATCGACATTATACAGGTAGGAATGCACGCCCATCGTCGTGGAAACCTGCGTCGGGGTGCCCCCTGACCCTACCTTGGGATAAGCCGCAATCGCCGCCTGCGCATGACCGGGCATGTCGAGTTCCGGGACAATCGTGATCTGTCGTTCGGCAGCATACGCCACGATGGCGCGTATTTCGTCCTGCGTATAAAACCCGCCATAGGTCGCACCATCCCCTTTCGGGCCGGAATCCTGCGCGCGACGCCATGCCCCTATCCGCGTCAGTTCAGGATAACGCCGGATTTCCAGCCGCCATCCCTGATCATCCGTCAGGTGCCAGTGCAGGACGTTAAGCTTCAGTTCAGCCATGGCGTCAATCAGGGCGCGCACTTCATCAGGTGTCTGGAAATGCCGCGAAGAATCAAGCATGACCCCCCGCCATTGCAGGCGCGGCCAGTCGCGTACCCGCATTGCAGGGATGGTTTTCTGTCCCGCCCCGAGAAGTTGCGAAACACTGACCGCACCATAAAACAGTCCGGTCATGTCGCGGGCCGTCACAACAATGCCCCCATGGTCCACGCGCAGTTCATATCCCTGCGCAGGAAGGGAAAGGGCATTCGCAACCAGCCGCATCCTGACCTGCGCGCCCCCGGCATGCACCAGCGTCAGGATCGGTCCATGTGGTGCATGCAACCTGTCGAACAGGGTTGCAGCCCCATGGGCATCCACCCCGTCGATGGTGACATTCAGGGATGCCGGAATAAAAAACGAACCCGATTGCATCGACATGCTGGCAGGTTGTGGCAACAGCGACGGTATCGCCGCGTGTGCCTGCGCCCGCGCATCAGGCGTACCAAGCAGTGCGGGCAGCGCCGCCAGCGTCAGGGCAAGGGCTGCGCGGCAGCCACGTGTATCTGTCATTCGGGATTCCTCAATTTCGGCCTTGCTGACCAATTGGACGATTCCTGATGAATCTGACGCCGGAACGATCTTATGCAATCGTTTTTTTGATTATGTATGATATTTATGTGCATCATTCTCGCACCATCAACGGAGAATCTATATTTTTCTCTGTCGTTTCATAAAATTTCTGTTGTTTTTCATAATATGATGATCATGGAATTTGGGGATTCATGTCATATCATGTATGGATCATAGGGAAATATTCAAAATTCATCCCCAAAAAGATCATAAACAATCAATTCTTTGACTTGACATGAAAAGCGCGAAACGCGAAGCATATCCATGGACGCACTCCCTGCGGGACAGGCGCCCGTGCCATAATGCAACCTGCCCCATATCGTGGGGCTGTCTCATTGGGTGGACAATGAGGATTTCTATAGTGCCGATCATGAACCATATGATTCCCTGTTCCACCATCGGCCTGTTGGCATGAAACACCCGTCAGCGCATACGGGTGACACGCCATGCCTTGTCGCGGTGGATAGCGGGGGCACCAAGACGCTGCTGGTCGTGGTCGATCGTGATGCAAATGTCGTCCTGACGCGCAAGGGGCCGGGGTCCAACCCGTTCGACCGTTCCGACTGGCGCACCGTTCTGGCCGATCTTTTGAATGATATTCCACACCATATTGCCGCCGTTGCACTTGGGCTGGCGGGATATGGGGAAAGTCGGAGCATCACGGCACAGCAGGACAAGGCCCTGGGCGAGATCCTCGATATACCCATGGATAAGTATGTCGTCCGCAATGATGTGGAAATGGCGTGTAGCGGTGCGTTTGCAGGTGCGCCGGGGGTTCTGGTCCTGTCGGGTACGGGGTCGATGGGATGGGCAAACGACGAAACCGGGCACAGTCTGCGTGTCGGGGGCTGGGGGCCGCTGTTCGGGGATGAAGGAAGTGCATTCTGGATCGGGCGTGAAGCCCTCTCGCTCCTGACGCAGGCGCTGGATGGGCGCGCGGCGGATGCGCGGGCATTTATCGCACCGATGTGCGGCATCATGGGCCTTCCCTCCTCCCCTGCCCTTGCCGGGCCGGCGCTGCTTGAGTGGTATGGCGGCCTGTCGCATGAACGTTCGGCCGTAGCCGCGTTGGCGCATGGGGTCAGTGAAATGGCGGCACAGGGCAACCAACAGGCCTGCGCCATCCTGGATCGCGCGGCCGCCCACCTCGCACGGCATGTCGCAGTGGCGCGGGAGGGGCTGTCGCGCCCGGCCCTGCCATGGAGTTATACCGGCGGCACATTCAACAGTGTCTATCTACGCCATGCACTGTCGGTTTTTTGCGGGACGCCACAGGCGCCGCGGCTTCCGCCCATCGGGGGCGTGATCCTGCGGGCTGCGCAACTGGCGCAGTGGCAGACCGGTACGGCATGGACCGAACGCCTGTCACACACCCTTGAAGGGCTGCACAGGTAAGCCTGTTTTTTCAACCCGGGCATATCCCGGATGCACTTGTCAGACAAAGGATCCATCAATGAATGCAACGGAACGCGGTATCCGCGAGCAGTTTCCACTTTGGGACCAGGTCATGGATGAACCTGTCCCGCCCTGTGCGGATGACGTCCATGTCGTCGTAGGATGTGGTACATCCGTCCATATCGCGGATTCCATCGCAACCGCACTGAATGAACATGGGGTATTGTCGCGTGCCATACCGGGCAATGAATGGACCTGCCGCCGCAGTTCCTACATCCCCACGAAAATCGCCCCCCATGTCATCGCCCTTTCCCGCAGTGGGGAATCCACCGAAACGGTTGCCGCGGCAAAAGCCAGCCGTGAAGCCGGCCTGAAGGTCACGGCCTTCACCTGCGCACCCGGCAGCGCCCTGTGTGATCAGGCGGACACGCTGATGGTGGCCCAGACCCACCCGGAAGAAGGCATCGTCATGACGGCCTCCGCCAGCCTGATGCTGCTGATGGGCTTGCGTTACGCGGGTGTCACGATGGACAGCTCGACCACGCGCGCGGCACACGACCTGCTTGCGGCGGCGGACCGGCACCTGAAGGAACAGATCGAGGGGCGTTCGCATTTCGTCTTCCTCGGCAGCGGGGCGCTTTACGGTGTCGCGCGCGAAGGGGCGCTGAAACTGCAGGAAATGAGCCTGAGCCAGACTGAGGCACATCATCCGCTGGAATATCGCCATGGCCCGGTCAGCCTGATTGACGAACGTTCACTTGTTATCTTCCTGTATCATCCCGATACGTTGGAGGAAGAAAGCCTTCTGGCGCGTGAACTGATGGCAAAAGGGGCCCGTGTGCTGGGTCTTGGCGGTCCCGGCACGGTGGAGCTGCCGATTGCGACGGGCGCGGACGTACGGCCGCTGGTCTGCCTGCCTGTCCTGCAACTGCTTGGTGAATACGTGGCACGTATGCGTGGCCTTGACACGCTGGCCCCCCGTCACCTGACCAAGGTGGTCAAGATTGCCTGACGGGCAGTCCCGCGTCGCCATTGCCCAATAAGGATAGCCCGTCATGACCACAGCCGCAGCCCCGCTCCTCGCGCTGGCACATCAGGCCCACGACAGCACGATCCCGCCACAGGCGCGGCGGGGTATGACATCGGTATGTTCCGCCCATCCGCTGGTGTTGGAAGCCGCCCTGTCGCGTGCGGCACAGACAGGGCGCTCCGTCCTGATCGAAGCCACCTGCAATCAGGTCAATCAGGAAGGCGGCTATACCGGTATGACGCCGGTGGCCTTTCGGGATATGGTCTGGGATATCGCAATGCGGGTCGGTTGCGATCGGGGCCTTATCCTTCTTGGGGGGGACCATCTGGGGCCTAACCCATGGAAATCCCTGCCGGCGACGGAGGCCATGGAACGGGCACAGGCCATGGTCCGTGCCTATGCCGAGGCAGGATTCGTCAAGCTTCACCTCGATGCCAGCATGGGGTGCCGGGGCGAAGCGGCAGCCCTGTCGGACGAAATCGTGGCCGAACGGGCATGCGGACTTGCGGCATCAGCCGAGGCGGCGCGTCCCGGGCAGGCGGCTTATGTCATCGGAACCGAAGTGCCGGTTCCGGGTGGTGTGGCCGATGCCCTTGACCACCTGAAACCGACCGCACCGGCTGCGGCGCTACAGACATTGCGCATCCATCAGGACATGTTCACGACCGCACTGGGCGAGGATGTGTGGAAGCGTGTCATTGCCCTTGTGGTGCAGCCGGGCGTGGAATTCGGGGTGGACAATGTCGCCTTTTACCGGCGTGACGCCGCACGCGACCTGATTGATACACTGCCCCGCATGCCGGGACTGGTTTTTGAGGCACATTCCACAGATTACCAACCCGCAGTCGCGTTGCGCGAACTGGTGGAAGATGGGTTCGCCATCCTGAAGGTCGGACCGGGCCTGACTTTCGCCCTCAGGGAAGCACTATATGCGCTTGACGGCATCCGTGCTGCGCTGCGACCTGGTGGTGACAGGCTACATGACACGATGGACCGTCTTATGACCGACAGGCCGGGATACTGGGCAGGGCACTACGCGGGGACGGATCAGCAGGTTTCATGGTTACGGCATTATTCATACAGCGACCGTATCCGTTATTACTGGGCGCTTCCTGAAGCGCGCGAGGCTGTGGAAAACCTGTTTTCCGATCTGCGGGAAACAGGCATGCCGGACCCGTTGCTTAGCCAGTTTCTGCCCGGCCTTTATGAACAGATCCGCACGGGGCACATCCCCCGCGACCCACGACAGATCACCATTGAAGCCGTGAAGACCGTTCTGTGTCTCTATGACGGGGCTGCTTCGCGATAGCCGTTTGAACAAAGGCGTCGGGCAGCGGCTGTCTGCACCGGCGCGGCCCCTTGCCTCCCGTATCACACCGCGATGACGGGTTCGTGCCCGGCGGACGTGGGCCACAGGGCGGACTGTAATTCATAGGTCTTTTGCAAAAGCGGCACGAGCGCGGGCCGCCCCTTCAGGCGTATCCATTCATCAAGGGCAGTACGAAAGATGGCGATGCCACCACGCGCCATCAGGCGGGCAGCAGCGCGACGGCTTTTCCGGTCGGTCATACGTTTCGCCAACCCTTCGGCAAGGCAGTCTTCCCACTTGGCATATTTCTGGAAGCTGACTGTCTGTAGCGAAGGTGTCTTTTCGATCAGGAATACGAACGCGTAAGTATCTTTCCTGTTCTCCGCGATCTGCGGAACCAGCGCGGTAAAGGCATGCATCATTGCATCGGCGGGGTGCATATCAAGTGTGCATGCCGCCAGCGCGTCACTCAGGCTCTGTGTCATGCCACGGGTCCATGCAAGGACGATGTCCCCCTTGGTCGCGAACATGCGAAACAGTGTGCGCCGCGAAATCCTGGCCGCATCGGCGATTTCGTCCACTGTCGTCTGGTCATATCCCTGCGCGGAAAACAGGTGCATTGCCTCTGCAATCACGGTGGCGCGGACGCGGCCCTGCTTGCGCTCCCTCAGGCCGGGTTTGGGCTGGTCCTCACTGGCGTCGGGCTTCATACACTCTCCTTATGTCCTCCGGCATCATGCCGCAGGGCATCGCGGACATTCAAGGTGCAAGGGCTGGCGCGCGACGATGTCCTATCGTCCAGATTTCGCGGTTTCTTGCCATGCGGACACCCCGCTGTCGAGCCATGATCCCGTAAGGATGCAATGTGAACGCATGACCGAAGGGCATGACCGAAGGGCATAATCGCGGCTTTCTGCATCCCGTTTGGGATGCGTGTCATAACAGGCAGAGTGCAGCCATTCTGGCATGGCGCCAAAAGTTTCTTAAAAATATTCTCATGTATTATAAGTAATAATATCATAATCTGTATGTATTAGAAAAATATTTTAAACATTTTCCGTTCATACTTTGTCAAAAAACAGGTATCTACCGGGCAAGCCGCTACCCCATGAACCCATGTCAGGCATTTGCTGCCGACTTTGCCGGAGTGTACGCATATGTCACATTTCACAGATATGGCCTGTATACCCTGAACCTTTCGTGTTCATACGCGGTCAGAAATGACCGGGACCCGGAAACAAAAATGAATCCCGCGTGTTGAATACATGGCTTTTGCCATGCATGCGGGGTCCGTTTCACGCATGAAATACATATCCCATGAATGCCATCGTAGTTACCGCACTACGTCGGCCCTATACCTTTGTGGTGCTGTCGATCCTTATCGTGGTCTTTGGCATCATGTCGGTATTGCGTACGCCGACGGACGTGTTCCCGAACATCCGCATTCCCGTGGTGTCCGTTGTCTGGACCTATGGCGGTATGCTGCCCGAAGAATTCGCCGGCCGTATCATATATAATTACGAACTGATGGTAACCTCGACAGTCGAGGGCATCGAGCATATGGAAAGCAGTTCGTATTACGGCCGTGGTATAGTCAACATATACTTTCAGCCCGGAACCGACATCGGCAAGGCCGAAGCCGAAGTGACCGCGATTTCCCAGACGGTCATAAAACAGCTTCCTGAAAACATCCCCGCCCCCATGGTGATGAGCCTTGATGCCTCGTCCGTGCCGGTACTGACGCTGCAGGTCACATCGGACCGGCAGACGCCTTCTGACCTGTTCAAGCTGGCGATGATCCGCGTGCGCCCCCTGCTTGTGACCGTGCCCGGCGCCGTGGTGCCGCAGGCCTATGGCGGCATGGACAGTTTTGTCATGGTCGCCCTGAACCAGCAGCAGTTGCAGGCGCATCACCTGTCCGCCATGGATGTACAAAACGCCCTGCGCGGACAAAATATCGTCCTGCCGGCCGGGGACCAGAAAATCTCTGCCACGGACTGGATGGTGCAGACAAACGCCACACCACGTTCGATGAAGGAACTGGGTGATATCCCTGTCAAGCGCGTGGGCAATGCCGTCATTTACGTACATGACGTGGCCGAGGTCTATCGTGGCGGCCATCCGCAAACGAACCTTGTATTGGTCAAGGGCAAGCAGGGTGTGGAAATCGTGGTCATGAAAAGTGGCGATGCCTCCACGCTCGATGTCGTGGCCGGGGCGAAGGCGCTGCTGCCGCGGATACAGAAACTGCTGCCCCCCGACGTGAAGGTCAGCATCCTGGGCGATGCCTCTGTCTTTGTGAAAGATTCGATTTTCGACGTCGTGCGTGAAATGCTGACGGCGGCATTCCTGACGGGCATGGTCGTGTTGCTGTTCCTTGGGTCGTGGCGTCCCACCGTCATCATTGCAACCTCCATCCCCCTTGCCATCCTGTGCGCGATCATCGGCCTGCATATCGCGGGACAGACGATCAATGTCATGACGCTTGGCGGGCTTGCGCTGGCGGTTGGTATCCTTGT
>NZ_BANE01000030.1 GCF_000964405.1 Novacetimonas hansenii JCM 7643 | reverse complement strand
AGCATCTTCACCTGTTTGAAGGCACGCATTCAAACAGGATCTGCTCTAATCTCCCCAGGTTGCAGAAGGTCCTGTCAGATGTGCCAAGCCTGTACGCACACCATTCATCGCCATAAACAGCACTTTGGCTGGAGCCGTGACACCATGCCCGTACATTTTGTCAGGTCTGGTGACAGTATGTGTTTTGAATGTGCGGATGCATCTGGCGGGCAGATAGATGCCACTGCAACCGCCCAGACTTTGGCAGCACTCGATTTTGAACGTATCAATCCCCTTAACGGACCAGTTTATGTGGAGGGTGCGGAACCGGGGGATGCACTAAAAATAACCATTAACCGTTTCTATCCCTCGGGACAGGGCTGGACTGCGAACATACCAGGTTTCGGTCTGCTGGCGGACCAGTTTCGCGAGCCTTCCCTTTACCTGTGGCGCTACGATCCCGTCACTTTGGGGCCTGCTCTTTTTGGCCATCAGGGGGCGCGTGTTCCATTAAAGCCCTTTATAGGCACGATTGGTGTGGCCTCGGCGGAACCGGGCCTTCATTCCGTTGTGCCGCCACGTCGGGTCGGGGGGAATATGGATCTGCGTGATGTCGCCATGGGGAGTGTGCTCTATCTGCCGGTAGAAGTAGAAGGGGCACTCCTGTCCCTTGGCGATACCCATGCGGCGCAAGGTGATGGGGAAGTCTGTGGCACAGCGATTGAAAGTGCCATGAATGTGGAAATACATGTTGAGTTACTCAAGCACACTTTCCTTTCTGCCCCCCGTCTGACCACGCCCGGTCCGGTTACATGTCACCTTGACCGGGCAGGATATGAAGTTACAACCGGCATCGGCCCTGACCTACTGCAGGCTGTCCGGGCAAGTGTGTCGTACATGATCGACCTGCTTTGTCGCCTATATCAGATCTCTGCTGTCAATGCTTACATGCTTTGCTCGGTTTGTGGGGATCTGCGTATTAGCGAGATCGTGGATATGCCGAATTTTATCGTATCGTTCTATTTTCCCCGTATTGTATTTCATTAATTGGCCAATCCAGTTTTATAAAGAACGCATGTAAGCTGCGGCTGCTGCCCTGCTGCCCACGCCAGTTTTGTTCAATATATTGACGATATGGGTTTTTACGGTCGAGATCCCAATATGCATTATTTCCGAAATTTCCCAGTTGGAGGCACCTTTTTCAAGTAGGAAGACAACTTCAACTTCCTTATTCGTAAGGTAGAATTTTTCTTTCAGGATTCGACATATCCGACGCGCACGCATTTGTGGATGCTGCTGAAGGGTAAATTCCATATAACGGCGCAGGGGTTCCCACTGAAAATCAGTCGGGAAAGGCGTAAGGTCAATCTGGCGCTTCATGACGCTCAATAGTGCGACGGCATCATTCTCATTACGGAAAAGGAAATTGATTTCGTCTACAATGCCATGGCGTTGCAAAAACGTATCGTGAATCTGATTATGGTCATGTGAATTGTGATTACGTTCTTGCTCCAGCATAAGCACATTATTTGATCCATTCAGGACCTTGCGTATATTCAGGGGGTCATATGTATAAAATCCATTATTGAAATATTCTGGCAGAAGATCAGCTTCGGTTCCAGCCAGTTCTATTGTCTGAACAAAATGGGCTGAATCGACCCAGAACAGGATGGCAGATGATGCCTGTAATAAGTCACATCCAAACGCCAGGGTTGCCTGGGTACAGGGATGGCATGCTTCGTGCGTATGTGTTGCCGTCATCACCGTCATTCCAACTGGTGACATATCAAGGTTAAGCGGCTTCTGCCGTTCCGGTATTTTCCGACGACCCATAGGCTTTATTCCTTTCTTCCAGTTGAGTGGAAGATGCGCGTTTGGGCGCGCGAACCGGATCAGGAAACGCGAGAGATCACGAGGAATGAACGTGGTGTCTGATCGGTTCTTTCCAAAAAAATCTTATATATAAGATATATCAAATTCAAGCTTCCTGATGAATGAATTGTAAATATATCGAATATTTCAGGGAATATATGTTGCGTTTTGACAACGTATAGGTGAAAAGTGAACAATGTCATTAATGCATGTTAAAATGAAAGTGAAAATACCTTTCACAGGTCCATATTTAAAATAGATCAACAATAATATTACGTTGTAAAAACGATAATTTTAAAAAGCACGGAATAGGTTATTTTTCTTATGTTATATGCCCGTATGGCGATGTTTTTGTTTTTTCTTGCAGGATGAAACGTAAATGTCTGTTCCATCAGAACCCGAATACACAAATCGTAAGCTGGGTTTGATCGAGCTTCTGGCTCTTTCTCTGGCTTTCATAAGCCCTACAGTGGTCCTGTGTGCCAATGGGCAGGCTCTGGTGGGGCTGACTCATACCGCTTTATGGAAGATATATGGAGTAGGCTGGATCGGCATTTCATCCATCGCCTATAGCTTCGGCCGTCTTGCATCACTGGACGGTCATATCGGGATGGCGGACGTTACGGTCGAGCGGATATTGGGGAAACGGGTAGGGCGGTTCGCATCCCTTGCGCTTCTGGGGGCATATATCAGTTTTTCATGGGCCAATCCTAATGTAACAGCCACTTTTCTGTCCGATATCGTCCATACACTGTATCCTGATATGCGTAATACTTATTTTTTCCTGTTTTTTGTAATTGTTTTGTTTGTCAGTGCAATAATACTTTGCGCCCAGACCGCAAGCATCATGCATGTTTTGCTGGCTATTGAAGGTGCAGGTATCATCCTGATTATCTATCTGTGTACGGTTGTTTTAATGCAGCCTGATACAGGCCTTCCACAGGCTGTTGTAATGTATGAACCCATAAGAATGTCTTCAGTTCTTTCAGGTGTCGTCATTGCTTTTCTCTCATGGGCGGGATTTGAATCCTGTATGACCCTGTCATCAGAAAATGGACATTCACCCCGTCTGATGCATCAGGCCCTGACTGCAAGTGTCATCATATCCGGCATCATGTTCGTTGGTGTCATGGCTGTTATTCAATATGGTTTTGAAAGGCATCTTGGTGGTCTGTCGGCTTTGGCCATGTCATCCAATGCGCTTGCTGATTTGGCACGTCATTATATAGGGGGATGGAGTACGGTTGTATTTGAGTTCGCAGCACTTGGCTCTGCCTTTGCTGGAACAGTTGCCGCCATCACTGCATGCAGTAATCTCTTGCGCCATATCGTGACTGGATATGTTAATGATGCGTCGATATTGCATGGGAAAGGTATTCTGTATTATATATTTTCGCCAGTTGGTATTACTTTTTCTATTTTATTTCAACAATATATCCTTGTTGATGTCATGCCAGGCATAATGAAATCCCCTTCTGGTGGCATGGATGTTTATGCATTTTTTGGCACTGTGGGGGCCATATGCATCATGATAAGTTATTTATTGGTGCAGATATCTGCTCTGGTCGCTTTTTACAAACACAGAAAAATAATAGGTTGGTGGGAAATCCTGATTGCATTTTTCGGCCTGGGCTTTATCGCTGCAGCACTTTTCAGTTGCATATGTTACGATGGGCGTGCCGCTGTGTGTGCTTTGCTTGCAGGCTTATGGATGGCATGTGGTGCCATGGTTTTTATATTGATGACATGGTGGAAAAGTAATTTTAGCAGCCTGTAGAGGTAAGGCGAGCTCCTGCGGGCATTCGATCGGGAGGATAATCCCAATATGTTCATTTCGCCGGATTTTGTTGGTTTATACTGCGCTACAGCCTGAATTGCCCACGCGCGGGGTAAGAGATTGTTTGAAAACATATCATTGATAAAAAACAAGCAAAGTTTTTGGGTGCTGCTTTTTTCCAAAAAGGCGGCGTCTTCTGAAGCTTTTTAGAAAAAGCTTCGCCAAAAACCTTTATAATTTCAGAGTGTTATCGATCCTGACTTTTCAAACAGTCTCTAAAAGAGCAGACCCGCCTTCATCAGATATGTTCTGGTTCAGTGAATGCCGTCGGTCAGTAATTTTTGCGTGCCACTGCGAAGCAATGCAGCCTGATCTTTTACTGATAATGCAAGCTCGTGCGCAATTACTTCGGCGATTTCCGGCACACGGCGAATATCTGTGGTGGCGAGGCGCAGGACGGGGAGCATGAGAGGCTGGTAATCAGGAACGGACATGATGCTCAATCATACCTCGTACTCATATTGCTCTCGCGGTTGAAGGCGGTTTTTATAATCAGCTTTGGACTCATCAAAATAAATGACGGTCCATTCTGGCAATTCCGCCTTGATCGCACGGGCAATTTCCAGCCCGTCTTGGGCGAAGGCTGCCATGTCGAACGGTGGGCTGTCTTTTTCAGGTGGAAAATCATAGTCATCATAGCGTTTCGCCCAAGAGAGAAGCTGCGCGCGCAATCCCTCGCTGATGGGGAGTTCGTCCGCACATGTCGCGCATCCGTCGCGATGCCAAACGCCTTCACAACCGTATTCGCCCATGATGCGGACCCATTTTTCGTCCATGAGTGACGGCTCATTAGCCATGTTTTTCTGATCTCCGTTGCTTGGCAAGGGACTTAATCTTGAACGAGATGTGTGCCCCCTCTTTTGGGCTTGGGAGTTCGGCCCGGATATTGTCCAGCAGGGCGGCGCTGGCAGGTTCATCGTTTGGGGTCTGGGGCACCAATTTATCCCGCAAGGCTTTGGCAGGAAGGGAAGAAGCAAGGCCTGTCATCAAAAGTGGCATGCATGTTGGAAATCCGGTTGATGCGCTTTCAGAAGGCGCACAGCGCGTTCACGGAACTCTGGCAAATTAAGGCGATGTCTTCTTGTTTACCATAGGGCTCATTCTCCGGGAGTTTTACTCTCTGGTAGAGCCGGGGCCGTTCAAGCAGGTTGAATGGTTTGATCACAGTGGCACCGCCATATTGCTCGGCCTGCCGGTCCCCAAAGCCTCCGGGTGGCCGTCATGGTCAGATCGACCAGCGTATGCCGTATGATCCCGTCATAAGAAGGGCGGGGATGTGAACTTTGCGATCATTGTCCCGCGTCTGCATTTCCGCACGCACGGAGCATGCGGCCACCGTCATGGACGCTCTGGCGTTTCAGCGGATGCATGTCTTGAAACTGGGCAAGCTTCAGTTGGACAAATCTCGTGTCCAGTCAGCCTCGGGCGAGGCTGGTCGCAGAGAAGGTCTGCTGGATTCTCTCTGCCGGTGATGCGCTTGCGCACCTGATATTGACCCTTGCCGCGATACCTGACTGCCGCCGGAAGCAGATGGCCTGTCACTAGGTCGATTTGGGTGAAAATGACTCGGTCTCTGATGATAAGCTTCGCCTAGATCCAGCATGAGCTTTATAATGGCCTAACTGGTAATATATTGCTTATCGTCTTTATTTGCGATGGGCCTGATAGAGGGCCAAAAGCAGTTAATTATTCCGTGAGCAAAGTTCTAAGCCACTAGAATAATTGGCGTCCCGTACGGGATTCGAACCCGTGTTGCCGCCGTGAAAGGGCGGTGTCCTAGGCCTCTAGACGAACGGGACTAAAGGCGTGAGCGGGTAGATATCCTGACACGGGGGTGCGGTCAACCCCCTGAAATCAGAATATGAAAATTAATTCGCAAAAGCTGCGTCGCGGATGAAAAAACTGGCGGTTGTACGGCCGTTCCATGTCTGGGCCTGTAACCATCCAGCCAGATGTACGGGCGGCGCATTCCGATCCTCCAGCACGGGCGTCATGGGATTGTCACCCGCCCGGAACAGCAACGCCTTCAGACGGGGGCCACCGCCTTCCCCTTCGATCAGCAGTCGTAGCGTGTTGCCCTCCCGCCCGATGCGGTCGGCGCGCAGGATGCGCACCCGCGGCAGCGCCAGCAGCGGTTCGTCGTTACCCGCCCCGAATGGGGCCAGCCGCCCGATATCGGTTGCAAGTTCAACCGTTGCGGCGGCTACGCCCACGACGCCTTCGATACACAGGTCCACCGCATCCGGCAGTGCCGCGGCATGTGACAGGCGTTCATCAAGGAACATATGCAGCGCGGGGATGTCCCCGGCATTCAGGCCAAAGCCTGCCGCCATCGCATGCCCTCCCCCCGATGTCAGGTGTCCTGCCTGCCGTGCCGCGATGATGGCTGTGCCAAGGTCGATCCCCGGCACGGATCGTGCCGACCCCTTGACCGTCCCATCCTCCAGCATCGCACCGACCAGGACGGGGCGGTTGAATTTTTCCTTGACCCGCCCCGCCACGATCCCGACCACGCCGGGGTGCCAGTCCCGACCGCATAGCAGCAGGACAGGGTGTCCTTCCTCGCGCTGGCGGGCGGCCATGTCCATGGCGATGTCGAGGATATCGCCCTCCACCGTCTGACGGCGGCGGTTGACGGCATCAAGGCGTTCCGCCAGGCGCCGCGCTTCAAGCGCGTCCTCGCACAGCAGCAGTTCCAGCCCCAGCCCGGATTCCGCGATCCGTCCCCCCGCATTGATGCGTGGGCCAAGGGCGAAGCCGCATGTGCTGGATGACAGCCGGTCATCCGTGACGCCGGATACGTCAAGCAGTGCGTTCAGGCCGGTCCGCTGCCGGCGTGCCATGATTTTCATGCCCTGCGTGACAAAGGCCCGGTTCAACCCCGTCAGCGGCATGACGTCACACACGCTGGCCAATGCCACCAGATCAAGGTAATCCATCAGCTGTGGCATGGGCCGCGTTTCAAACCAGCCCTCCCGCCGCAGCACGCCAGCAGTGGCCACCACCGCCATGAACGCCACGGCCGCCGCGCACGCCCCATGCAGGCGTGAAGGGCAGTCCAGCCGGTTCGGGTTGACGGTCGCGGTGATGCGCGGCAGGTCCCCCTGCACCTTGTGGTGGTCCAGCACGATGATATCCGCCCGTGCCGACAGGGGGGACAGGATATCCGACGCCGCCGTGCCGCAGTCCACGCACACGATCACGCCCGCGCCATCGTCGATCATCGCTTCGATCGCGGGGGTGTTGGGGCCGTATCCTTCGTTCATGCGGTCGGGGACGTGCGTGATGACACGGCAGCCCATCTGGCGCAGGAAATGCGTCAGCAGTGCCGCCGAACAGGCGCCGTCCACATCGTAATCACCAAAGACCCCGACGGTTTCCGATGCCGTGATGGCCTGCGCCAAACGTTGCGCGGCCTTGTCCATGTCGATCATGCCAGCGGGGTCAGGCATCAGCGCACGTAATGTAGGGGTCAGGAAATCCTGTACCACCTCAGGCGCGATGCCACGCATCGCCAGCATGCGTCCGACGATTTCGGGCACCCCGGCCTGTTGCATGATCGCCATGCCCATGCGCGCCGTCCGCCCCGCGTCACGCGTGGCCGAGGGATCACGCCACAGCCACCGGCGTCCCGTCAGGCTGGAACTTACCCCCAGGACCAGGGCATCGTCCGTGCTGTCCGCCGCCGTCGCCAGCAGCCCGTCCGCCAGTCCCCCCATGTTCATGCCCGCATTCCCGTTATGGTGCGCCCCGGTGCGCTATGTCTTGCGGTGGGGCTGCGTGGGGCGGGGGCGTCGGTCATGGAACAATCCTTGGTGGCGGGACGGGCGGCGGTGCAAAAGGGGTCAGTCCCCCTCGATCCGGATCATGGCCGGTTCGTCAAGAACCGACTTGAGCTGCGCAATGTGCCGCAGCGCATGCAGCATCGCGGCCTCGCTGGTATGGTGGGTAATCAGCACCAGGGGCACGCTGTGGCTGTCATCGGGCAACGTTTCACGCGCATGGGCATGTTGCAGCATCGTGTGCAGCGACACGCCATCATCACGCAGGACAGCCGTGATGTCCGCCAGGACGCCCGGACGGTCCACAACATTGAGGCGCAGGTAATACCGGCCCGAAAACTGTGCGCGCGGCAGGGCGACAGCCTGCGTCAGGCCATCGGTGCTGCGTCCCCAGACAGGAATGGCGTTGCCACGGGCGATGTCGATCAGGTCGGCGGTGACGGCGGTGGCCGTCGGCCCTTCGCCCGCGCCACGTCCCTCCAGCATCAGGCGGCCGACAAATGCGCCTTCGGCCACCACGGCGTTGAACACGCCATCGACCTGCGCGATGGGGGTCGTGTTGGGCACAAGGCACGGATGGACCCGTGCCTCGATCCCGTTTTCATGCTGCCGCGCAATGCCCAGCAGCTTGATGCGATAACCCAGTTCGCGCGCGAAATGCAGGTCCAGCGCGCCAATGCGGCGGATACCCTCGATATAGACCGAGGCAAAGACAACCGGGCGGCCAAACGACAGCCCCGCAAGGATCGCAAGCTTGTGCGCCGCGTCCACCCCATCGACATCGGTGGAGGGATCTGCCTCGGCATAGCCGAGCTTCTGCGCATCGGCGAGGATGTCGGCAAAGTCGCGTCCCGTCTCGCGCATGGCGGTCAGGATATAGTTGCATGTGCCGTTAAGGATGCCCCCGACCTTGAGGATGCGATCCCCGGCCAGCGCCTCGCGCACGGTCTTGATGGCGGGGATGCCGCCTGCGACCGCCGCCTCGAACATCAGCGGCACGTCCGCCTTTTGCGCCAGTGTCGCAAGTTCGGCACCATGGATTGCCATCAGCGCCTTGTTCGCGGTGACGACCGGCCGACCATTTTCCAGCGCGCCAGTGACGATCTTGCGCGCGATACCCTCCGCGCCACCGACAAGTTCGACCACGACATCAACATCGGGATGGGCGGCAAGGTCGGCGGCGTTTTCGCACCATGCGACATCCGACAGGTCCACGCCGCGATCACGCGTGCGATCACGTGCGCTGACCGCCGTGACGATCAGGCGGCGCCCGGCACGCGCGGTAATCAGCGCGGCATTGTCACGCAGCATCTTGACGACACCGGCGCCAACCGTGCCCAGCCCCGCGATACCGATGCGCAGGGGAGTGGGCTCAACAGATGAAGAAACAGCAGTCATGTTTTTTCCGTAAGGGGGGTGAGGGCGTTCAGGAAACGGAATCCGTGACCGCGGGGTCACGCTGCGGTGTGGGGACGGCGTTATGTTCTGTCATGAAATGACGGATCGCACGTGTCGCCTGCCGCAGGCGCTGGGTATTTTCCACCAGGCCGATGCGCACAAAGCCCTCCCCATGTTCGCCAAAGCCAAGGCCGGGCGCGACCGCGACGCCCGCTTCGCCAAGCAGCAGCTTGGAAAAGCCGACACTGCCGAGTTCGCGGAATTTTTCAGGAATGGGCGCCCATGCGAACATTGACCCTTCGGGGGAGGGGACATCCCATCCCGCCGCATGCAGCCCACGGATCAGCACATCGCGGCGTTCGCGATAGATGTTGCGGATTTCCGCGACACAGTCCTGCGGTCCGCTGAGTGCGGCGACAGCGGCCACCTGGATCGGGGTGAACGCCCCGTAATCGAGGTACGACTTGATACGTGTCAGCGCGGAAATCAGCCGCGGGTTGCCCGCCGCAAAGCCCATGCGCCATCCCGCCATGGAATAGGTCTTGGACAGGGAGGTGAACTCCACCGCGATGTCCTTGGCCCCCGGTACCTCCAGGATGGAGGGGGGGACGCGATCCCCGAAATAGATTTCCGCATATGCAAGGTCGGACATGATCCAGATCTCGTGCTTGCGCGCAAAGGCGACGAGTTCACGATAGAAATCGAGGTCTGCGACATATGCGGTGGGATTTGACGGAAAATTGACGATCAGCGCGGTCGGTTTGGGCACCGAATGATGCACCGCGCGGTCAAGCGCGCGCAGCATCTCTTCGTCCGGGGTGGCGGGAATGGACCGGACGGAGGCACCCGCGATGATGAATCCGAACTGGTGGATCGGATAGGACGGGTTGGGCACCAGGATCGTATCGCCCGGGCTGGTGATGGCAGATGCGAGGTTCGCCAGCCCTTCCTTGGACCCCAGTGTTGCGATTACTTCGGTTTCGGGATCAAGGCCGACATTGAAACGGCGTTCGTAATACCCCGCCAGCGCACGGCGCAGGCCGGGGATGCCACGGCTGACGGAATAGCGGTGCGCACGCGGGTCCGCCACGGTTTCCACCAGTTTTTGAACGATATGCGACGGTGTGGGGGTATCGGGATTACCCATCCCCAGATCGATAATGTCTTCCCCGCGGGCTCGCGCGCTGGCCTTGGCCTTGTTCACTTCGGCGAAAACATAGGGAGGCAGGCGGCGGATGCGATGGAATTCTTCGGTCATGGGACTGCTCTGCACGCAGGCGGGATCAGGGATCGCGCCGGGTTGGGAATCTGAAGCCATGGCCGCCAGGATGGCGGACCAACCAATACATTAGCGCACGATGCCAACTCTTGCACCAGTCCCGAAGGCACTGGCATGCAGGCGGATGGCCGATTCCGGCACGCCATGCGCCGCCAGCGCCCGCGCCAATGTGCGGCTGCGCAGGATCGCAAGTGACATGGCCTGCGCCTGTCCCTGCGCGCTGGCGGTGGTGGCGTCGCCATAGCCATTGATGACGATGGTCCCGTCACCGCGCGCCTTGGCAAGGTCCGACAGCGTGCGATCCTGCCCATGCTGCATCTGGTCTGACCCCGGGTCAAAACGCACGGGGCGTCCCAGATCGTCATCAAGCTGATAATCGGGCAGGCGGCGGCTGACGCCCTCGTTCGTGCCGATCGTCCCCATTCCGGCAATGGTCACGGGTTCGGGTGGGGCCTTCGCCAGGGCGGGCAGGGTGGTGGGCAGGATCTGCGCCTCCCCCGGCAGGGCGGTGCTGACCTCGGGCATTGCAATCGTGTCGTCGCCCCCGGCCTGATGCGCCGGGCGCGCCGCAGTGGGGGACGGGGCGGAAGACGCCGCGGCAAAGGAGGCCGACTGCGTTCCCGCCGCAGTGGTGGTGGGCGGCGGCGGCACATCCGCGACAGAGGGAATCGGTCCCATCGTCGCATCCTCGCGGTGGATCAGGGCGCGCTGTTCGCTCAGGTTCGTGGTGATGTCGTCACGCAGGTCCTGTGATGGCAGGACCGGGGCTTCACGCGGGCCGAGGCCGACATGCGGATAGGGATCATGCGCGCCGGGCGGGGGCGGGCGCTGCTGTCCGATAACGCCGCCCTGGTGGCTGTGGTACCAGTCCGTCAGCGTATCGACCGTATCGCGATGGCCCGTCGCGCATCCACCAAGCAGGGCCAGCGTCGCGATGGCGCATGCCAGGCGCGCACCCGTGCCGGGTTCACCGCGCCGGATGCCACGACGCACGAAAAAGACCGCATCGGAACTTGGCGCGGGCGCAGGATTGCCCATATCCACTCCGTCAAACAGATGTCACACGTGTTTCCTACTACCCTGTCCCGCCCGTCATAGCGAGGGGCGCTTCGCCTGAACGCGGGGCCAGATCGCAGGACAGGGCTTGGCACCACGGCCAAGGCAGCGCAGGATAGGGGGATGACTATGCCAGCCCCGGAAAAGAGGGAGAGCCCAATGAACGGCATGCAGCCGAAAGATCGCGTCCGCATGGATGACGAGGATCCGCGCGATCCCGATATCCCCGAACCCCAAGGCCCGGAGACCGAGGAACCCGATCGTAACCGCACGCTCTCCTCGCCCATCAGCGAACTTGAAAGCCGCCTGTTCGACCAGCGCAAGGTGCTGGTGTTCGGGCCGATCAATGACAAGATCGCACGCGATGTCACCGGTCGCCTTCTGGCGCTGGCGGGGGCGTCGGACAAGCCGATCGACGTGTATGTCAATTCGCCCGGTGGCCATGTCGAAAGTGGCGATACCATCCATGACATGATCCGCTTTGTCGATTCGGTGGCCCCGATCAACATGATCGGCACCGGATGGGTGGCATCGGCCGGTGCGCTGATTTACGCGGCGGGCAACAGGGAACGGCGTTACTGCCTGCCCAACACGCGTTTCCTGCTGCACCAGCCGATGGGCGGCGTGCGTGGCCCCGCCACGGACATCGACATCGAAGCGCGCGAGATCATCAAGATGCGCGAACGCCTTAACCGCCTGTTCGCACGCGAAACCGGGCAGTCGTACGAGAAGGTCTGCAAGGACACCGACCGTAATTACTGGATGTCCGCGCCAGAGGCGATCGAATATGGCCTCGTGACGCGCGTGATCGAGAAGATCTCCGACATTCATTGATCCATGACAAGGGCGGCGGTGGTGGCAGCCCTCATACTGCCGCCGCCCCCGCCTGTGGGGCGCATAACAGGGTCCGCCCGGAATTCAGCGTCCTTGCGCAACGAAAGACAGGTCCTTGCCCGGTCGCATGGCCGTGCGCCATATGCCGTGATGGCGGCGGGCTGTTGTTTCTGATGCCAGCCGATCGGTGAATTCCCGCGATACCGTTTCGAGCAGCGAGCCGACACATGAACGCACTTTCAGATATCTATACCAACCTGCCAGAGGCGCAGGACCCCGGCACGGCCACCCCTGATGCCGTGGCGAAGGCGGATTACACCGCCCGTCACTGGTCCAGCCCGGTTGCCGGACCGCTGAAACCCGGTTCGGCGGAACATAAGCGTGCCGTGGCGGAGATGTTCCGCGAGACCTTCAATCCCTACAAACCCTCTGTCATCGAATGGCCCAAGCTGGATGCGGAAACGTTGCGTCGCGTGACGTCGCTGCCGATCTGGGACATCGCGGTCCAGACCGAGGGCAAGGCCAGGCTGCGCATGGCCGCCTATGCGCGCCTGATTGATGATCCAGACATGAAGGATGCCCTGTCGCGCAATGCGTGGGAGGAAAACCGCCACAAGGAGGTCCTCTCCAAGATGGTGGAAGCCTATGGCATCCCCCTGGCGTCGGAGCCGACCTATCACGAACCGCGTGATGTGGAATGGGCCTACCTTGTCACCGGCTTTTCCGAATGTGTGGACAGTTTCTTTGCCTTTGGCCTGTTCGAGGTGGCAAAGCGCTCCGGCTTCTTCCCGCTGGAACTGATTGATACGTTCGAACCGGTGATGCAGGAGGAATGTCGCCATATCCTGCTGTTTGCCAACTGGCTGGCATGGCACCGCGCGACGATGCCGATGTGGAAGCGCCCGTGGTTCGAAGCCCGCGTCCTCGCGGTATGGGTGTTTCTGGTTTACGAACGTCTCGGCATGGCCAAGACGATGGATGCCGAGGGGAATGTCCATGAACAGGACAACAACTTCACCGTAAACGGCACCAAGGATGTGGCAAGCATCGACATGCCGCTGCGTGATTTTGTCGACCTGTGCCTTAATGAAAATGAACGCCGCTTTTCAGGTTATGACCCGCGCCTGCTGCGGCCGAAACTGGCACCGAACCTTGCACGCTTCCTGCGCTTCTTCCTGCCGCGCACCCCGGAATCGCGCAAGCTGGAGGGGAAGCAGGCCATCGCCTGATCTTTTTCGTTGAATATGGCTGATACGGCCCTGTTCCCGCCCCCGAATGGGTTGGGAACAGGGCCGTTTTCATATGCGCATCAGTCGGGAGAGGTAAGGGGGGTGTTCAAACGGTCATTGCGGACATGGCGTCCGGGATTTTATGGTGTGACCGCCCCTTACACAGTGACCTTGGCAGGGGCCGCGGCGAAATCAAGCTGCCCAAGATAGGCAAGGCGTGTGGCGGGTACGATGTCGCCGATGCGGCCATCGGTAATCCGGGCATAACCGAACACCTTGCTTTCTTCCTCGTCCGACCCGATGGCGAGACCCGCGAAATCCTGCCCTTTTTCATCACGCAGGTGCCATACGTCACCGCGCACCACCGCATCCAGCTTATAGCGGAAACCGGGCAGTATCTTTGTCAGGATGGCAGGCATCACCTCGGTTACGTCAAGCGCGCTGCGCACGAATTCGGTGCAGAATTCGTCCGGTGCGAAATATCCCTTCATTTCGGGTGTCATCAGGATCAGCCCCGGCTTTGTCCCCTCGGCGGAGACAAGGCGGCTGCGGATGACGATCTTGGGCTCGTCACGGGATATTTCAGAGGTGAGGAGGACCGTTCCCACCGGCGCGGCGAGCAGGTCGGATATGACCTTCATCTGTGTCAGGGGAAGGGTGGACAGGGTGGTCATTGGTTGTCTCCGCTTGCGTGCGATATCCTGCCATGAAGACGGCGGCGCGACTGTGCGCTTCCTGCCCCCGTGACGCAACCGGTCCCGGCGGCAGCCGTCCGGCCACGGTATGGCTCGGTCGCGTCTGATGCGGGGCGCAGGCAGATATGCATGGGCATATGGGGTGGCGTTGCGTGCCGGTGGGATCATGCAAATCGTGGGATTACAAGGGATGCTGTCCTTACCGCAGGGGACATGGGGCATCGGGCGGGCGCTCCTTTCGCCCCGCCTGACGGCGACAGGACGCGCGTATGTGCCATTCCAGCATGGGGGGACTGTTGGATATTACCCCCTGACGGCGCTATCCTTCGCATCAGACGGATTGGTCCTGTTAGGTGTGGCGCGTGGTCAGGCACATATGCGTATCATGGGACGCATGGGCATGATGACAGGGATGGAGCGACGAGCGAGGATGAAGAAGATGGCCCGATATGGAAAGACCCCACACTGGCGATTGCTGGCGACGGGGCTGCTTGCGGCGGTGGCTATGGCAGGTGCGGCAGATATGGCGCAGGCGCGTCCGGCCAGCGGGGGCGGCGCCACGACCTATGGCGGCAATCAGTATGGGGGCGGATATAATGGCGACAGCCGCCTGGATAATTATGGTCCCGGTGACACGACGTCACAATATAACGCGCCCGAGGCAGGTATGGGCATGGGGGATGGCATTTCCCCGGCGGACCGGTCCGGTGATGGCGGTGGCATCCAGTCGCAGAGCACCATCCCCGGTGGATCGAGCGAAGGTGTGCCTGGAATGGGATCGCCCGATGGCGGAACCTTCAGCAACATGAATGTCGGTGGCGTCGACAGCTCCGCCACGCCCGGCATGAACTGAGGTCCGCATGCCCGTATCCCATGTGCCATTGCCCGAAGGGCGGTTGCCCACCCGTTATAGTGTGGAGACACGCTGGCTCCACTGGCTGACGGCGTTGATGGTGCTGGTGCAGTTCGCATTGGGGGAGACGTGGGGCTTCCTGCCACGTGGCACCGTGGTGCGGGTGGGCATGATCATGACGCATACTTCGGTCGGGGTGCTTCTGGCCGCCACATTCCTGACCCGTATCGTCTGGGCCGTGACGGGGGGGCGGGCCATACGCTTTCCCGTCCAGAATTTATCCGATCAGGTTGTGCGTCTGGTGCACTGGTTGCTGTATGTCATGCTGGGGGCGGAAATCGCAGTGGGCTACATGCTGCGATGGTCGCGTGGGCGGCCCGTCATGGCGTTTGGCGTGCCGATCAATTCCCCCTTTGCCGATATGGGCGTGGGGGTGCAGCGCATTTTCGGGCAATGCCATTACTGGCTGGCCTGGGGCCTTATTATGGTTGCGGCATGCCATGCGATGGCCGCCCTGTATCATGCCATCATCTGCCGCGACGGGGTATTGCAGCGCATGCTGCCCGCGCGGGGCTAAGTGGCCGGTTAGGTTACGGATTTGTAATAACTTGCCCGATTACGATAGGGCATCCTGTTCTGGGTAGTTTTGCATCCCTGCTATGCATAGGATTTTATTCCTATGTTGCCTTCAAGTAAAGTGGAAATATTGAGTCATGTATAGGATATTATTCTTATATTTTTCATGGTGATTACAGGAAGCAAAGCAGGAAATCCCATGTTGTGCAAAATATGTGCAAAACGCGGCATGGAAGTCGTAATTTAAACAAAAACTAAAATTATCTTTTTAGAAAGTGAACACAAGAACCAGTCAGTGGTACTGGTTATCTGATATATTTTTATCTTGTTGATATATAAGGGAAAATTTTAAAATCTGGAATATGGCGCCCTTGATTTGTGTATCAATGGTGACAATTTAATTGCATTGGATATGTATCTTTACCCTTGCAACACTCAGGCGGTTTCATTAATAAAACGTGAAACACGAAACAGGTATCCTATGCCCTTGTATTTACGTGTGTATTTCATGTACATAAATATATGAGAGCAGTATACAGAATAAATTAAGCTAACTTATTGGATATCGTCATCCCGATGCGGAGGGGGCGGTATTTGCCGGATTGCCCTGAAATAACGTTTCGGTATCAAGCGAACCTGTTCCCATTGCATGGGCCACCCCGAGCGGGTGTGGTGGCGTCATGTCAGGCTTCGTTGTCCGTCACGCCGTTATTTCCTGATCTGTTGATGACTGTGGACCCATGACCCCATGAATGAGATCAATACAAAGACCGTGTCTTCCCTGCTGCCGATGGATTCCCATATTGGCCTCGACCTGCTGGAGCAGGCATCGGATGGTGTCGTTATCATCGACGACAGGAACATGGTTGTCTTTTTCAATACAGCGGCCGAGCATCTGTGGGGGTATTCCAAGGAAGAGATCCTGGGCAAGAACGTAAGTTGCCTTGTCCCCAGTATCTATCGCCAGCAGCATGACAGCTATATTGACGCCAACCGCCGGACCGGCATCAACAAGATCGTTGGCACATCGCGTGAGGTCACGTTCGAAAGCAAGGCCGGGGATTACATCTCTGGCGAAATGTCGATTTCGACCGCGCTGATCGGCCCGGAAAAGAAGCGCTATTATATGGCCTTCATGAAGGGCGTGACGGAGGAGGGGCACCGCAAGCGGCTGCTTGACCTGCAAAACAGCGTTTTTCACGCCCTGTCTGGTGACACCATGATCCAGGACGTGGCGGACATGATCTGTCAGGAGGTCGAAGGTTTCGTCCCCAATACCGTCGCGGTCCTTATGCTTCTGGACGAGGATAACCACCTCCAGATCCTTTCGGGTCCGGGCCTGCCGCGCCGTTTCGCGCTGGCGCTGGAGCGGCTGACCCTGACGCAGGCCGACCTGCATGCGCTTGATTCCGACCCGGCGGAGGCCACGACCATCGTATGGGACAGCTATCTTGCACTGGGGGCGTCGCTGGGGCTGCATTCATGCTGGGCGCTGGCGATCAAGAACCGCAAGGGGCGTACGCTTGGTATCTTTGCGCTGTATTCGCGCAACCAGCACAAGCTGAGCAACTGGCCACAGAAAATCGTGGAAGGGTGCGTGCCCTTCTGCGGGCTGGTGATTGAACAGCATGAGGCCCGGCAGCATATCTCCCAACTGTCGAATTATGATCCGGTGACCGGTTTCCTGAACCGTTCGGTCGTCCACCGGATGCTCAAGACGATGATTACCCTGCCCAATGAGTCGCGCTTTGCGGTTTACATGATCGACATCGACCGTTTCCGCGACATCAATGACGCGTTGGGCCATGTCCATGGCGATGGGTTCCTCAAGGCCGTGGCGGAGCGTCTCAAACGCCTGTCACGCAGCAATTATATCCTCAGCCGTTCCGGGGCGAACGAATTCATCATCATCGTGCCTAACGTCACGGAAAGCACGGTTTCGGACTTTGCGCGCAAGATCATGGATTGCCTGCGCGAACCCATCGAAATCGCAGGCAATCAGATCGTTGGCACCGTGGGCATCGGCATCAGCCAGTATCCGCAGCATGGGCCGGATGGCGAATCCCTGCTGAGTTATGCCGAACAGGCGATGCGTAATGCGAAAAAGCAGGGGCCGGGTACGTTCCGTGTCGCCTCCAGCGAGGATAACAAGGCTGCGCAGGATCGCCTTGTGCTGGGGCTGGCATTGCGTGAATCCATTGCTGACGGCCTGCTGACGCTGCATTACCAGCCGCAGGTAGAATCCAGCACGGGCATGATTTACGGGGTCGAGGCCCTGTCGCGCTGGAACCATCCCACGCTGGGCAATATCTATCCCTCCCGCTTCATCGCGGTGGCGGAGGAAACGGGACAGATCGAGGCGATCGGCAAGTGGTCGCTGGAAAAGGCCGTGCGTCAGATGACGACGTGGGATCGCGCGGGCATCCATGTGCCCACCATGGCGGTCAACCTGTCTGCCGGGCATTTCCGTGATCGCCTGTTGCCGGAATACCTTGCCAACCTTCTGCGCGACCATGGCCTCCCGGCGGAGCGCCTGACGGTGGAGATCACCGAAAGCGTCATGATGGAAGAAAATGAAGAAACGATGAGTGTGCTTGCGGCGATCCGCAACCTTGGCATCGGCTTGTCGATGGATGATTTCGGCACGGGCTATTCATCGCTGTCACGCCTGACGCGCCTGCCGTTGAGCGAAATCAAGATCGACCGTAGTTTCATCATGAATCTTGATCATGATGCGAATGCACAGGCGGTGACGACAGCGGTGATCGGCATCGGTTCACGCCTGGGTATGACGGTCGTTACCGAGGGGGTGGAAACCACGCAGCAATGCACCATGCTCAAGAACCTGAATTGCGACGTGATGCAGGGTTATCTGTTCGCCCGTCCCATGCCCCCCGAGGGGGTGGAGGAATGGGTGCGCGCCCGCGCGAGCTGATTGTGCAGCCGTCCTTGCGCGTCGGGGGGAATATACTCCCGGATGCGAGGCTGCTTAAAAAGTGACGGCTAGTAACCTACTGGTGTGAGACAAGTTCTTGGCAAGGCGTCTTTCAGAAAATGTTTGAAAGACATCGCCTGTTCAGGGAATAAGATAACGTCTGAAAATTTCCCATTTCTTATTAATGGGTTGTTTTCACGCAGTCTCTGATTGTTCCTTCACAAGGGACGGGGTGTCGCCTTGTGAATTAAGAGACTGTTTGAAAACAACTCATTGATAAAAAACAAGAAAAGTTTTTGG
>NZ_BANE01000031.1 GCF_000964405.1 Novacetimonas hansenii JCM 7643 | reverse complement strand
CCCTGCCCGGCCCTGCCCGGCCCTGCCCTGCCCGGCCCTGCCCTGCCCGGCCCTGCCCGGCCTGCGTGCCCAAGGGGCGGGGTAGCGGATTTTTTGAAAATACGGTGGCAGAGGGTGGCTTTCACCTTGTTTATCAGCATGTTGTTCCCCAACACAACCGCCGCCGGGGTCCTGCGCGCCCGCAGGTCACGGCGTCACAGGGTGGGGAGGATGCTTTTCGGGCTTGAAATACCACACGACCAGGCATAGAAGGATCGCAGCATCAGGAGTTGGGGCGACGCCCAACGCCAACCTGCCATTCCGGGCAAGGTGGCGCTTCCGCAAGGAAGGATGTGGCCGGACCCGGCAACCAAACGGATCAAGCCACATGCGTCTGTCCCAACCAAGAAGTTGGAGAACGGACGTAAAATGCCAATCAAGATTCCCGACGACCTGCCCGCCCGCACCACGCTGGAGGGTGAAGGCGTCATGGTCATGGGCGAGGCCGACGCCATCCGTCAGGATGTGCGCCCGCTGCGGATCGGTCTTCTGAACCTCATGCCCAACAAGATCTGCACCGAAACGCAGATCGCCCGCCTGATTGGCGCAACGCCGTTGCAGGTCGAACTGACGCTGGTGCGGATTGGCGGCCATATCCCACGCCATACCTCTGCCGATCACATGACGTCGTTCTATCGCGCGTGGGAAGATGTGCGCACCGAACGTTTCGACGGGTTCATCATCACCGGCGCCCCGGTGGAGCGGCTGTCATTTTCCGATGTCACATACTGGGACGAACTGCGCCGGGTCTTCGACTGGACACAGACGAACGTGCATCGATGTCTCAATATCTGCTGGGCGGCGCAGGCGGCGGTGCATCATTTCCACGGCATGCCCAAACACTGCCTGCCGCAAAAGGCGTTCGGGGTGTACGGCCATCGCGTGCTGGTGCCTGCATCGCCGTATCTGGTCGGGTTTTCCGATGATGTCTGCGTCCCGGTTTCGCGCTGGACAGAGGTGCGGCGCGCCGACATCCCCGCCCACAGCGGCATGGCCGTACTGGCCGAAAGCGCGCAGACGGGGCTGTGCCTGCTTGATGACCCGTCGCACCATTCGCTGCACATGTTCAACCATCTGGAATATGATTCCACCTCGCTCGCCGATGAATATTTCCGCGATATCGCGGCCGGGATGGATGTCGGCGTGCCCTACGATTACTTCCCCGAAGATGACCCCACCCGCGCGCCGATCAACCGCTGGCGCAGCCATGCGCATCTGCTGGCGGGGAACTGGATCAACCGCATTTACCAGACCACGCCATTCGACATCACGCGCATCGGCCGCCCCCATGCCAGCCCCGCGCGTGTCCGTCAGGCCATTGCCGCAGGCCCGGCGTAAAGGGCCATGCCCCACATTGCCCGGTGGCGCCCTTTTGCAAACAGGCGACACCGGGCAATATCCGCCCTGCCCATGTCGCACAGGCAGGCTGTCGGATCGGGGTTTTTTACGCAACAACATTGCGTCAATCATGAAAAACATAAAACTATATTTTCATAAGAGATTATTTAAAAACAATTACTTAATAAAAAAACAGAAAAAGTTTTTGGGTGCTGCCTTTTTTCAAAAAGGCGGCGTCTTT
>NZ_BANE01000032.1 GCF_000964405.1 Novacetimonas hansenii JCM 7643 | reverse complement strand
ATAAAAGTTTTTGGTGAAGCTTTTTTCAAAAAGCTTCGAAAGACATCGCCAAAAATATTTTTCTATTGTTTATCAATGGCCTGTTTTCAAACAATCTCTACCCGACTGTTGGATTAGGGAGCTTTTCGAAAGAATATTTCTAAAACACAGCCTCGATAACATCCTGAATTATAAAAGTTTTTGGTGAAGCTTTTTCTAAAAAGCTTCGAAAGACGCTGCATTTTTGAAAAAAGACAGCACCCAGGAACTTTTCCTGTTTTTTATCAACAGCTTGTTTCCAAACAGTCTCTAAAAGGCAAGAGGAAAGGCAGGCGACTGGCTGTTTCCCAATGGCTGTTTTTCGACGGCCGCTTTTCCAGTTGTCGTTGTTCTGACAGGCGGTGTTCTGCTTGGCTGCTGTTCTATCGGGCGCACTTTGGGCCGGGACGGGAACTTTGCCCTGTTCCGCAGGTTTGGGACAGCAAGATGGTCAAGGACAACGCCCATGTGCCCTGCATCATGCCCACAGGCCCAGCCTTCGCGCCCCGGACCGGGCCTTGGCATCCCGCCAGAGGCCCCGCCCGATCCCCACCCGGAGGATCATGATCCCACTGCCCCGCTTCCGGGGGAGGAAGACGACGTGCCCGCGCCGCTGAAACTGCCGGAATATGACGTGGCGGAAGATGACGGCTTGGGCACGTGGGACAACGAAGGGGGCGACGACCCGGATGGGGATGATGAAACCCTGCCCCCCGATCCCCCAGAGGAAGAGCCCGAGGACGATCCCACCGGGCGGCATGGTCGGATATAGGAGATTGTTTGAAAGCAACGCATTGATAAAAAAGGAAAAGTTTTGGGGTGCCGCCTCTCGATCCAAAAAGGCGGTGTCCTTTGAAGCTTTTAGGAAAAAGCTTCACCAAAAACATTTATAATTTCAGGATGTTATTGAGACTCACTTTTTAAACAGTCTCTAACCCCCGCTGAATTTCCCCGTCCCGCCATGTTAAGGGGGCGCGTTACAGCATCGCCAGTATGATCGGGACCAGCGTTCCTGCGGCCAGAAGCGTGTAATGCAGTTTCTTCTGCCGCGTCTGTGTCAGCCCGATCCAGACGCCAAGCACGGTGGACACCACGAGGCTTGCGGAAACAAGGGCAAAAAACCACCGCAGCAACAGGGTCGGCACGGGTGTGGACGCAGGCCGCGGCGGGCGTTGTGGCGCGTTGTCCCCGGCGGGGCGTGGTGGGCCGGGGCGTGGCGGCTTGGCGCGGAAAGCCTGTTTTTTATGAAGCTCGCCCAGCTTTTCGATAATCGGGACGGGCACGTACCCGTTATGGGATTCGTGAAACCCGAAAATCTGGAAAATACCTGTCAGCGCGAAAAACAGCAGGCTTGGGGCCGCGACCAGCGCGGACCACCCATGCACCCGTCGCGCCGTAATGCGCGCCATCAGGACCGCACCGCCACAAAGCAGATTACCAGAAAATTACGCATGTTCACAAAGGCCAGCCTACCTGTCCCCCATCCCCGATGGATGGGGCCTGCATCCTTCATAACCGCGAAACCATCATGACGGGATGATGAAAATGTCACGAAATGTATGGTCGATGCCTCTGACAGCAGAAAGGGAGTGCAGGATTGTTCAAAAAGTCAGGGCCAGTACCCTCCTGAAATCATAAAGGTTTTTTGGTAAAGCTTTTTCCAGAACCCTTCACAGGACATCACCTTTTTGAAAAAAGGCGGCACCCAGAAACTTTTCTTTTTTATCAAGGATCTGTGTTCAGACAGATCAGGGACGTCGCGATGCCATTATGTCGGCAGGGGGCGGGGGCATATGGGGACATGCATGCGTGCAACTCTGCCCCTGCCCCGGCAGGGTAGGGCAGGGGCCACCACCGGGGATGTGACGCCTGACGCATTTCCACCGAAAACCGGTTCGGTGGAAATGCTCCGGGTTATTGTTTTTACGCGCATCTGCACCGGTTTGAACGCACGCATTCAAACCGGATATGCTCTAACTCATTGTTTCTCAGTCATATTCGCCAGTTCGAATGTGTCCATTCAAACCGGATCTGCTCTAGTGGCGGAAATCGCCCGCGCCCGGCAGGTTCGCCGCTGGCGTGACCGAGGTTCCGATACCGCCGGGATCGCTCATCATGCCGCTTGGGCCGATGCCGGTGGCATTGTCGCGGCTGGAAATCCCGGTGTCATATGCCGTGCTGCCATAAGACCCGCTGCCGCCCGTACCGCCGATATAGCTGTTGGCGCCGGTATTGCCGGATGCACCATGCGACGTCCCGGTCGTGGTGCCGCCGGGCACCCCCATGTCGTTCAGGCCCCCCGCGCCCGCACATCCCTTGGCCGCCTGAACGCGGTGCAGGGCTTCCATCTTGCCCTTTTCACGCGCCAGCAGGCCCTTGACGTCGCTGCCGGTCATTTCCGAAAGCGGCAGCCCCACCATCAGGACACCCCATGTGTCTGTCTTGCGCGCGCGGTGCTGCTTGTCCGTCAGGGTCTGCAACACGTCGCCTTCCTTCAACTCCGCCTCGCCAAGCTGCTGGCAACTGAGGCTGGAATAGGCACTGTCGGGAATATAGGCCGGCCGGATGCTATCGGGGCTGGCGGCACATCCTGCCAACAGCACCATACCGCCAAACAGCGGCACGAGCTTGTTCATGATCTTCTCCGTTCATGATGACCCGGCTTTGTCGCATGTCTGGAAATGTATGGCTATGTAACAACGTGTGACTTTATGTTACAAAAAGACCGCCTGGCTCACTCGTCGCCAAAGTAATTCTCGCAAATACCTTTGGTACAGGGAGAATTCAGCAGGACACCTTCCTTGCTGACCAGCCCATCGTGATAGGTATAGGTGCGTTGCACGCCGTTGGTGTGCATGGAGGGCATGCGCAGTTGCAGCGTATTGCCCACCACCTTTGTGTGGACGATGTCCGAACAGGTGCCAAAGAAATTGGTGTGCTGTTCTTTTTTACGGCTGACCTGCAAGACGGCGAACGTGGCGGGACACAGGGAACCGCCGATGCTCTGGACCACCACGATATCGCTGTCGCCCATCGCGATTGACGGTGACAGCATCAGGCCGCTATTGCCCGTCAGGACGGGATGCACCGCATGGCCGCGCCATGTGATCCTGTCCTTGCTGATGGCGACGGGGCCAAAGCGGGTCTGCTGGGCCTGCGTCTGCTGCGCCTGCGCCATGGTGGAGATCCCCGCAACCAGGGCAAGGGTCGCAAACGGCCCCCAAAATATGCGCGACAGCCGCAACGTATGCCCAAGATGCCTCATCGTCAGCCCATGTCCCGTCAAGTGCGGCAGGCACGCCCGCCTGAACGTATGCCCACCATGGATGATGGACATTAAGGACCAACGCCCGCCCCCACGCAAGGCGGGGTGGCGCGCAAGGGCGCGTGGCGGCCATAACATGCGGCCATAACATGTCGCGCCCGCCTGCGCGCCTTTTGCGCCGTGATGTCAGGCGGCCATGCGGGTGATGGCCTGACAGTAATAAAGGAACGCCAGCCGAAGGGCGCGCGCATCCTGCCCATCGGTAATCCTGCGCAAGGTGGCGGCGGTTGCGTCGTCCCCGCCCTTCAGGCGGTCGATTTCGGTGATGTCGGACACGGTGATGTCGGCGGGGGTCAGGTCCTGTTCCGGCTGTGCGGCGGACAGGCGGTATTCAACCAGCGCCTGCGACAGGGCCTGCGGCAGGATGCGGGCATCGGCGGGCACTTCGTCATCGGACAGGATATTGTCCAGCGCCGCAGCAAAGCGGGTACGGATTTCGGTGGCGTTCATGTGCGGATGCCCTTTCGTGGCGATGGGATGGTCAATCGGGTGGCGGCGTTCATGCCGCGTCGGGACATGGCGATACCACGTCCGGTGCGCGGGGGCTAAGCCATGGCGGCGCATGCCCGATGCGCATTGCGCCGCGCACCTTACAGCAGGTCGTGCATCTCGCTGCGGATATCGTTGCATTTGCGCGTCAGCATCCCGGCCTGTGACGCGGTCATGAAATTGATGATGAATGCCCCAAGCAGGGAGCCAAAGGACAGCCCGATCAGGATCTTGCCCAAAAGGGAAATCGGGTCATTGTAATGCTGTGCCGAATACCACAGCAGCCCAAGGCTGACGACAGATCCCGTCACCCCCATCACGCCGGTGGATTTAAGGAGCGAGTCCTCCTCGCTGCTGAAGGTGGCGGCTTCTTTCCACAGCAGGTACATCTTCTGGTCCATGGCGCTGATGCTGCGCTTGTGGGTGTCCTGCGCGTCGCTGTCACTGCTGTCGTGGCGTGTGCTTTTTTTGTGGCGTTCGAGTTCCTGCTGTGCCTTTTCAAAGACGCGGCGGCGTTCCTTGATCGCCGGAAGGCTGATGTCCACAAAGCTCAGGATCGCCATGTTCATCCCGGCCGAAAGCTGGACGAGCGCCTGATACTCGCCCCATGTCACCCATGTCACCTGAATTGCCGTCCGTTTCGCCTGTTGGGGATCACACGGGGTGGTTATAGAACACAATCCCCCCCCTATGGCATCCCCCGTGATGCAGGGCCTCCATCGCGCGATGTTATGGCTGGCGGCGGCGATGCGACGATGGACGCGTATAGCCCGGCGGGGTCGCGCCGGGGGCATGCCAGGGGACGTGTTAGAGACTGTTGGCAAAATCCGGCGCGATAACATCCTGAAATCATAAAAGTTTTTGGTGAAGCTT
>NZ_BANE01000033.1 GCF_000964405.1 Novacetimonas hansenii JCM 7643 | reverse complement strand
GCTAAGGAATTGAATCCAGAACCTTCTCCCGCTTCGGGCAGCGACGATTATCTGTCCCGTCTGAATGACGCCCAGCGACAGGCGGTCACGCATGGGACCGGAGTCTCGCCGGGCGGGGCGGACTCTTCTCCGTTGCTGGTCATCGCGGGCGCGGGATCGGGCAAGACCAACACGCTGGCGCATCGGGTGGCCCATCTGATCGCCTCGGGCGCCGATCCGCGCCGCATCCTGCTGCTGACCTTCTCCCGGCGCGCCAGTGTCGAGATGACGCGATGTGTGGAGCGCATTTGCAAAACGGTGCTGGGAGACAAGGCTGGTCCTCTGGCCGACGCGCTGGCCTGGGCCGGGACGTTCCATTCCATCGGTGCCCGGCTGCTGCGGGAGTATGCCCAGCAGATCGGTATGGATCCGGCCTTCTCGATCCATGACCGGGAGGATTCCGCTGATCTGATGAATCTGATCCGCCATGATCTGGGTTTTTCGAAAACCGAAAAGCGGTTCCCCGGCAAAGGCACGTGTCTGGCCATCTATTCCCGTGTGGTGAATTCCGGCGCACCGCTCGCCGATGTGCTGCTGAAGCACTACCCATGGTGCGCGGGTTGGGAAGTCCAGTTGAAACAGCTCTTTGCAGGCTATGTCACGGCCAAACAGGAACAGGGTGTTCTGGATTACGACGATCTGCTCCTGTGCTGGGCGCAGATGGTCAGCGATCCGGTGCTTGCCGCCGACATCGGCGGCAAATGGGATCATGTGCTGGTTGATGAGTATCAGGATACCAACCGGCTGCAGGCAGACATCCTGCTAGGCATGAAACCCGACGGGAGCGGGTTGACGGTGGTGGGCGATGACGCGCAGTCGATCTACGCCTTCCGGGCCGCGACCGTGCGCAACATTCTTGATTTTCCGGCGTCCTTCGATCCACCGGCCCGTGTAGTGACGCTGGATAGGAACTATCGTTCCACGAAACCCATTTTGGATGCGGCCAATGCCGTGATCGGAGAAGCAGCCGAGCGTTTCACCAAGGATCTGTGGACCGACCGGGCGTCGGAAGAAAAGCCGCGACTGGTCACCATATGGGATGACACCGCCCAGGCGAACTACATCGCCGATCGGGTCCTGGAAGAGCGTGAGGCCGGGACACCGATGAAGCAGCAGGCCGTGCTGTTCCGGGCTTCGCACCATAGCGGCACGCTGGAGGTGGAACTGACCCGGCGGAACATTCCGTTCGTGAAATTTGGCGGTCTGAAGTTTCTCGACAGTGCGCATGTGAAAGATGTGCTGGCGCTATTGCGCTTTGCCCAGAACCCGCGCGATCGCATCGCGGGCTTCCGGGTGTTGCAGCTTTTGCTAGGCGTGGGGCCAAGTTCGGCCCGGCGCGTGCTGGATACGATGGGCGAGAGTGCGCATCCCTTCGAGGCGCTGAAGGATGTCAAAGCGCCACAACGCAGCGGCGAGGTCTGGACGGGTTTCGTGAACCTGCTGACAGCCGTTGGCAGCCATCAGGTCGGCTGGCCCGGTGAGATCGCGGCCGTCCGGTACTGGTATGAGCCGCATCTGGAGCGGCTGCATGAGGACGCCTCCACCCGTCTGGCTGATCTGGTGCAGCTTGAGCAGATCGCCGGCGGCTATCCGTCACGCGAGAAGTTCCTGACCGAACTGACGCTGGACCCGCCGGATGTCACGTCCGATCAGGCTGGCGTGCCGCTGCTGGACGAGGACTATCTGATCCTCTCCACCATTCATTCCGCCAAGGGGCAGGAATGGAAGAATGTCTTCGTGATGAATGCTGTGGATGGCTGCATTCCGTCCGATCTGGCCACCGGTGAGAAGGATGACATCGAGGAGGAACGTCGCCTGCTCTATGTGGCCATGACAAGGGCGAAGGACAGTCTCGATATCATGGTGCCGCAGCGTTTCTATGTGCACGGTCAGCACAGTCGGGGCGACCGGCATGTCTATGCCTCGCGCACACGTTTCATCGACCGGGACATGCTGCCTCTGTTTCAGTCAGTGGCGTGGCCGGTCGTGAAACCGGAGGAACAGGTCCGGCAGGAGGCGGTGAAATCCGTAAGGATCGATATGGCGGCCAGATTACGCGGCATGTGGTCATAAGGGAGCAGGACCGATGTGCAATCTCTATTCCATGACCTCCAACCCGCAGGCGATCAGGGAGATCGCGAAAGTCCTTGAGGATCGCACAGGCAATCTTCAGCCGTTGCCCGAGATCTGGCCGAATACGATGGCACCGGTCGTGCGGAATGGCGACAATGGTCGCGAACTGGTCATGGCGCGCTGGGGCATGCCGACACCGCCCGGTTATCTCAGGGGGCACAAGGTCGATCGTGGTGTCACCAACATCCGCAATCCGACCTCGACATGGTGGAAGTGCTGGGAAGGTGTTGCCCATCGCTGTCTGGTGCCGCTGACCGCCTTCTCGGAACCGGAGCGTCTGCCCGACGGGAAATCGCGGCCGGTGTGGTTTGCCCGCAGCGACGGAGAGCCATTGGCCTTCTTTGCCGGGATCTGGTGTCGTTGGACGTCAGTGCGGAAACTGGCTGATGGAGAGACGACGGATGACCTGTTCGGGTTTCTGACCACCGACGCCAACCGGGACGTAGGAGCGGTCCATCCGAAGGCCATGCCAGTGATCCTGACGCAGCCGGACGAACTGGATGTATGGATGAACGCGCCGGCAGTAGAGGCTCTGTGCCTTCAGCGGCCGCTGCCGGATGGCGTGCTTGCTTGTGTCGAAGAGCCGCGTCCGTTCGGATGACAGTTATGATGGGGGTGCAGTCCGCTCTCCATCTTCAAGTTCTATCACTTTCCGGCTCTTTTTTCGAACCTGCTGACGAGACCGACTGACAGATCACACGACCTTCTTCAGCACCGGACTGGCCTTGAAGCGCACGGTATTGCCGACCTTGGTCTTGTGGATGATGAACGTCCCGAAGAACGGCGGCAATAAAGGCTTTGCTCATGCGGGCACAGCTCCGTGTCGTGGTCGATTCCAGAAAACGGTAGCAGCGCCCTGTCGCCCCGTCAGCGCCCAAACAGCAACCTACTCCTATGCAAGTTCTTCTATCCCGGCGCCCTACGGTCCCAGAGACTTGTTGCGCTTCCGTGTTCGTGCCTCTTTCTAATCAACCCCGCTGATCCACAGCCTCCCTCGGGAGGCCAATCGCGGGTTTCCGATGACCGTTGCGCCTTTCCGTTCCGAAGCCGTTGCCCGGGGCACGCGCATGCTGCGCACTGCCCTTGGGTCGGCGATTGCCGGGCATCTTGATGATCCGTCGATCGTCGAGGTGATGCTCAATCCGGACGGCCGACTGTGGATCGACCGGCTCGCCAGCGGGATGGAGGATACCGGCACCCGGATCACGCCTGCCGACGCCGAGCGGATCGTCCGTCTTGTCGCCCATCATGTCGGGGTCGAGGTGCATCCCGCCAGCCCCCGCGTCTCCGCCGAACTGCCGGGCAGCGGGGAGCGGTTCGAAGGGTTGGTGCCCCCGGTGGTGGCAGCACCGTGCTTCGCCATCCGGCGTCCGGCGGTCGCGGTGTTCTCGCTCGACGATTATGTGACTGCCGGCATCATGACCGCCGCACAGGCCGCGTTTCTGCGCCGTGCCGTCGCCGAGCGTCAGAATATTCTCGTTGCCGGCGGCACCTCCACCGGCAAGACCACGCTGGTCAACGCCCTGCTGGCCGAGATCGCGCAGACCGGCGACCGGGTGGTGCTGATCGAGGACACCCGCGAACTGCAATGCGCCGCGCCCAACCTGGTTGCCCTGCGCACCAGAGACGGCGCGGCCTCGCTCTCCGACCTGGTGCGCTCCTCGCTGCGTCTGCGCCCCGACCGGATTCCGATCGGCGAGGTGCGCGGCGCCGAAGCGCTCGACCTGCTCAAGGCCTGGGGCACCGGTCATCCCGGCGGGGTCGGCACCCTGCACGCCGGGTCTGCGATCGGCGCCCTGCGCCGGTTGGAGCAGTTGATCCAGGAAGCCGTCGTCACTGTACCGCGCGCCCTGATCGCCGAGACGATCGACGTCATCGCGGTGCTGTCCGGGCGCGGCAGCGCGCGGCGGCTGGCCGAACTCGCCACTGTCCGGGGCCTGACCCCGGACGGGGACTACATCCTCGCATCCGCCGGAGATCCGCCATGACAAGCATGATTGCCCTGCGCCGCCGCTTTCCCGTGGCTGGCGCCACGCTCTCGCTCGCCCTGCTGTCGGCGCCGGCCTACGCCTCGGGCTCCAGCATGCCGTGGGAAACCCCGCTCAACGAGATACTGGAATCCGTGCAGGGGCCGGTGGCCAAGATCATCTCGGTGATCATCATTACCGTGACCGGTCTGACCCTGGCCTTCGGGGAGACCTCGGGCGGCTTCCGCCGCCTGATCCAGATCGTCTTCGGCCTGTCGATCGCCTTTGCCGCGTCCAGCTTCTTCCTGTCCTTCTTCTCCTTCTCGGGCGGGGCGCTGATCTGATGGAGCCGGACAGCATTCCCGGCTTCACCGCCCCGGTGCATCGCGCCCTGATCGAGCCGATCCTGCTCGGCGGGGCGCCGCGCACGGTGGCGATCGTCACCGGCACGCTGTCGGCAGCGATCGGCCTCGGCCTGCGGCTGTGGATCGCCGGTGGGATCTTCTGGCTGGTCGGCCATCTCGCCGCCGTCTGGGCCGCCAAGCGAGATCCCGCCTTCGTCGACGTGGTGCGCCGGCACCTGCGCTATCCCACCCATATGGTCGGATGAGGTCGCCATGATGAACCTTGCCGAATACCGCCATCGTCGCGACCGTCTCGCCGATTTTCTGCCCTGGGCGGCGCTGGTCGCCAGAGGCGTGGTGCTGAACAAGGATGGCGCCTTCCAGCGCACCGCGCGCTTTCGCGGTCCGGACCTGGACTCCTCGACCGCATCCGAACTGGTCGCGATCACGTCCCGCCTGAACAACGCCCTACGGCGGCTCGGCTCCGGCTGGGCCATTTTCGTGGAGGCGCAGCGCCGACAAGCGCGGGGCTATCCTTCCAGCCCGTTCCCCGATCCGGCCTCCGAACTGGTCGACGCCGAGCGTCGGGCGCAGTTCGAGGAAGAGGGTGCCCATTACGAGAGCCGCTATTTCCTCACCCTGGTCTGGCTGCCACCGGCGGACGACGCCGCCCGCGCGGAGGCCTGGCTCTACGAGAACCGCGCCCGTGGCGGCTCCGACTGGCAGGCCGTGGTCGCGGGATTCATTGATCAGACCGACCGGGTGCTGGCGCTACTCGACGGCTTCATGCCGGAAGCCGACTGGCCCGATGACGGCGAAACCCTGACCTATCTCCACTCCTGCATCTCCACCCGCCTGCAGCGGGTCCGGGTGCCAGAAATCCCGATGCACCTCGATGCCATCCTGGTGGACGAGGAACTGACCGGCGGGCTGGAGCCGCGCCTGGGTGACGCCCATTTGCGCACGCTCACAATTACCGGCTTTCCCACCCAGACCTGGCCGGGGCTGCTGGACGAGCTGAACCGGCTGGCCTTTCCCTATCGCTGGTCGACGCGGGCGATCTGTCTCGACCGCACTGACGCGACCAGAGCGCTGGGCAAGATCCGGCGGCAATGGTTCGCCAAGCGCAAATCGATCATGGCCATCCTCAAGGAGGTGATGACCAACGAGGCGTCGGTGCTGCTGGATTCCGATGCCGCCAACAAGGCCGCCGATGCCGATGCGGCGTTGCAGGAACTCGGCACCGATCAGGTCGGGCAGGCCTATGTCACCGCCACCGTCACGGTGTGGGACGAGGATCCGGCGGTCGCCGCCGATCGGCTGCGTCTGGTGGAGAAGACCATCCAGGGCCGCGATTTCACCTGCATGCGCGAGACGGTGAACGCACTCGAAGCCTGGTTCGGCAGCCTGCCGGGCCATGTCTACGCCAATGTCCGCCAGCCCTGCGTCTCCACCCTGAACCTCGCGCACATGATCCCGCTCTCTGCGGTGTGGGCCGGACCGGAGCGGGACGGGCACTTTGCCGCCCCGCCGTTATTTTATGCCCGTACCGAGGGTTCTACGCCGTTCCGCTTTGCACTCCACGTCGGCGATGTTGGCCACACGCTGATCGCCGGGCCGACCGGTGCCGGCAAGTCGGTGCTGCTGGCCTTCATGGCGATGCAGTTTCGTCGCTATGCCGGGGCGCAGATCTTCGCCTTCGATTTCGGTGGCTCGATCCGCGCGGCAACGCTTGCGATGGGCGGCGACTGGCACGATCTCGGCGGCGCGCTGGCGCAGGACGGGAACGAACCCGTCGCGTTGCAGCCGCTGGCGCGCATCGACGAGCCAGGCGAACGGGCCTGGGCGGCGGAATGGGTCGCGACATTACTGGAGCGCGAGGGGATCACTGTCGCGCCCGATCTCAAGGAGCATCTGTGGTCGGCGCTGACCTCGCTGGCCTCGGCCCCGGTTGCGGAACGCACCCTCACCGGCCTGTCGGCGCTGCTCCAGTCGCTGGCGCTGAAACAGGCGTTGCAGCCTTATTGTGTCGGCGGGCCGTGGGGTAGCCTGCTCGACGCCGAGCATGAGCGGCTGGGCGTCGCCGATATCCAGTCCTTCGAAATCGAGGGGCTGATCGGCTCGGGTGCCGCGTCCACCGTGCTGTCCTATCTGTTCCATCGTATCGAGGACCGGTTTGACGGCAGCCCGACGCTGCTGATCATCGATGAGGGCTGGCTGGCGCTGGACGATCGCGCCTTTGCCGGGCAGTTGCGGGAATGGCTGAAGACGCTGCGCAAGAAGAACGCTTCCGTCATCTTCGCCACCCAGTCGCTGGCCGATATCGATGCCAGCCCGATCGCCCCCGCGCTGATCGAGAGCTGCCCGACGCGGGTGTTCCTGCCCAATGACCGGGCGCTGGAGCCGCAGATCGCCGCGATCTATCGCCGCTTCGGGTTGAACGATCGCCAGATCGAGATCCTCAGCCGGGCGACACCCAAGCGCGATTATTACTGCCAGTCCCGGCGGGGCAACCGGCTGTTCGATCTCGGCCTGTCCGAGGTGGCGCTGGCCTTCACCGCCGCGTCCTCGCCCGCCGACCAGGCCGCCATCGACCGGATCTTTGCCCGGCATGGGCGCGACGGGTTCGCGGCGGCATGGCTAATGCACAAAGGTGTTGAGTGGGCGGTGGAGATGCTCAATCCGGGAGAGGGATCATGAAAAACATGCCGACAATGAAATCAGTTTTCGTGTCCGGCGTTGCTCTGGTGCTGCCGTTTTCCGTGAGTGCGCCAGCCCATGCGCAATGGGCAGTCTATGACGGGGCCAATCATGTGCAGAGCGTCCTGATTGCCGCTCGGGCACTGCAGCAGGTCAACCAGCAGGCGCAGAGCCTGCTCAACGAAGCGACCATGCTGGAGAACCAGGCCCGCAATCTCGCGAACCTCCCGCTCTCCGTCCTGTCGCCGCTGGAGCAATCAATCCAGCAGACGGAGCAGATCGTCGGCCAGGCGCGAGGGCTCTCCTATAACCTGACCAGTATCGATCAGGCATTTTCGCAGACCTACCCGCAGGCGCTCGGCAGCCCGTCCTCGGCGACGCAGATGACCGCCGACGCGCAGACGCGATGGCAGAACGCGCGGGGTGCCTATCAGGACGGGCTGCGCGTGCAGACCGGCGCGGTGCAGAATCTTGATGCCACGCGCAGCCAGATCGACAGTCTGGTCACCTCGAGCCAGTCCGCGACCGGCGCCCTGCAGGCCGCGCAATCGGGCAACCAGCTGACCGCGCTGCAGACGCGCCAGCTTGCCGACCTCACCGCAGTCGTCACGGCGATGGGCCGCGCCCAGGCGCTGGACGGTGCGCGTCAGGTCGAAGGCGAGGAACAGGGCCGGGCACAACTGGCGAATTTCCTCAATTACGGCGCCGGCTACACCTCCGGCTCCGCGCAGATGTTCCATTGATGCGCTGGCCACGTCTCTCCCCGCCGATCGTCTTCCGGCTGGCTGCCGTCGGGCTGGTCGTTCTGATCATCGTGGCCGCAAGCCTTCATCTCCGGCATATCCCCCGTGACGTCGGCGTGCCGGATCTTGGGCCGCCGGGGTCTCGTGACCGGTTGGCCGTCGGTCTCGCGCGCTGCCAGGCCCTCGGCATGAAGGCCGACGGCGATCCGGCTTGCGAAGCGATCTGGGCCGAGAACCGCAAGCGCTTCTTTGCGCCCGAAACCGCACGGTGACGCCATGCAGCAGGGCACCGGCGTCATCGACAATTTCCTTGCCATCTTCACCCAATATATCGATTCCGGCTTCGGTCTGGTGCAGGGCGACGTTCACTGGCTCGCCGCCACCCTGATCACGATCGACATCACCCTGGCCGGGCTGTTCTGGACGCTGGCGCCGGACGAGGACGTACTGGCGCGGCTGATCCGCAAGACCCTGTTCATAGGCATGTTTGCCTTCATCATCGGGAATTTTAACGGTCTCGCCCGCATCATCTATGAATCCTTCGCAGGCCTCGGCATCGAGGCTGGTGGTGGCCATCTCACCCAGGCGCAGCTTCTCCAGCCGGGGCGGCTGGCGCAGGTCGGCATCGATGCCGGCAAGCCGATCCTGACCTCGATTTCCTCGCTGGTCGGTTTCGTGGCCATCTTCAACAACGCAATCCAGATCGTGGTGCTGCTGCTCGCCTGGCTGATCGTGGTCATCAGTTTCTTTGTCATGGCGATCCAGCTTTTCGTGGCGCTGATCGAGTTCAAGCTGACCACACTCGCAGGCTTCGTGCTGGTGCCCTTCGGCCTGTTCGGTCGCACCGCCTTCCTCGCCGAGAAGGTGCTGGGCAATGTCGTCTCGTCCGGGATCAAGGTGCTGATGCTGGCCGTCATCGTCGGCATCGGCTCGACGGTGTTCGGCCAGTTCACCAGTGGTTTCAACAACCCGCCCACCATCAATGATGCGCTGACCCTGATTCTCGCCTCCCTGACGCTGCTCGGCCTGACCGTGTTCGGACCGGCATTGGCCAACGGGCTGATCGCCGGTGGTCCGCAGTTGGGGGCTGGCTCCGCTGTCGCCACGGCGGCTGGTGTGGTCGGCGCTGGTGTGGCTGCCGCATCCGGGGCCGGACTGGCCGTGGGGGCCGCGGCCGCCGCCG
>NZ_BANE01000034.1 GCF_000964405.1 Novacetimonas hansenii JCM 7643 | reverse complement strand
CGCAAAACCGGAAAAACAGACACCACAGGCAGACAGACAGTACACCCCTCACGCACAACACTCAGAACTTAACTGACGACACGCCGTAAGCATCTGTCCAAGAACATTGTTTTTAATTACATAGTTTTCTGACCATCAAACGGACTGATGCCCATTGAAGGAAAGCCAGCGCATTGTGATTGAGACACTCCCAATCCTTGCTCAGGCGTCGGCAGCGGTTCAACCAGGCGATGGTGCGCTCCACGATCCAGCGCCTAGGCAACACCACGAACTTTCCGAGGTCACAGCGTCGCACGATCTCGACGTTTACAGAATGGCAGACATGTGCCATATCCCTGCTGGAACTTCGTCCCCTGATAGCCCGCGTCGGCGTAGAGTTTCAGGAGGAACGGATACAGTCCGAACAGTGTCGCCATCAGCATGACACCGCCATCACGGTCCTGAATATCGGCTGCGTGGACCGTTGCCTCCATCAACAGGCCCTGCGTATCGACGAGGAGATGCCGCTTCTTGCCCTTGATCCTCTTGCCGGCGTCAAAGCCGGACGGATCGATGCGCCGCCCCCTTTTTCAGCGCTTTTGACGCTCTGGCTGTCGATGATCGCCGCTGTCGGACTGGCCTTACGGCCCGCCTGGAATACTCAACAGCTTCCATCAAAAGGATCCCTGCAGGAGGATAATCCCCTTATTCCGGCCTTTCTGGAGAAACATAGCGGGAAGTAGCCCTTTATGATGACCTGCTTTGGGAATGTTTCTTCAGGCAGTTTACGTTTTGACCTTCCCTACTGACAGACCCGCCGCATATCACGCTCCAGCCGACCGACGGCGAACTGGCGATCATCCTGCGCGGCGATCTGGCGGCGATCCGGCAGTTCGCCGCGCACAAGAAAAACGCCACGGTCCATCCGGACAGTGGCGTTCTTGATACGTTCGTATCACAAGGGGGGGGAAGGCAACCAACGATACTTGCGACTGGTAGACGGGAAAATACCCCGCATCGCCGCTTAACAGCAAGCGATACCGAATCTACCCGTACATTCCTTGGTTTCCCTTCACCTATGCCCCTGCCACTACCTCATACAGCATCGATAACCTTTCGATAAGCCATGAACCCGATCCGAGGAAGCCTCTCGCACCGCCATTAAAGCTACTCTACTCTATCAGGGGGTAATCTCCATATTGATCCAAAGCCTTGCGATCCTTCCAGATTAAGCTAGAGCGTTCTGTGATTAGATTGATGCATATCCTGAGTTTTTG
>NZ_BANE01000035.1 GCF_000964405.1 Novacetimonas hansenii JCM 7643 | reverse complement strand
ATTTCAGAGTTCTATCGATCCTGACTTTTCAAACAGTCTCTAAAATCCATGGAAGTTTCTGGCGGTTGCCTTTTTTCAGAAGGGCTGCCCTCTTTCAGGGTGGTTTGAAAAAGGCTTCACCAGAAACTTCCGGAAATTCGCGCGGTGTTCCTTGGGTGTGTTTGTAAAACGGTCTTCAGGCAATAACGGCAGGCAGGCATGAAGGACGTCCTGTCCGACGCGCCCGCATCACGTCGCATCACGCTGTGGCCACGTGGGCTGGTGGGGCGGGTGATGTTCGTCCTGCTGGCGGCGGTCGCCCTCGTATTCGTGGGCAGCTCGGTTTTTTATGAAGAGGCCGAGACCTATACCATTGATGATGCGCAGCTTGATCAGGTCAGTGAACGGCTGGTGATTGACGCGCGCGTGCTTGCGGCGACGCCCACATCCCAACGCATGGTGCTGGCGGCGATGCTGTCCACCCCCGACCTGGCCATCGACTGGCGCACCAGTGCGCAGGAAGGCATGCTCCGCCCCGAACCCGGTGCGTTACGGGGCCTGCATGACCGGGTGGCGGGCAGCGTTGCGGCGTTGCAGGGGGATGTGCTGAACCTGTCTGGCACGGTAACGGCCACGTCCGACATTCGTGGTGTCCTGCGCCTGCCCGATGGCAGCTTCATGGGATTCAGTGCGCCGGACCTGCTGCAACCGCACCATATGCGCCGGGGTATCGTCTCTGCCGCCGTGCTGGCGGGTGCGGTACTGCTGGCGGCCGGCATGCTGGTGCGTGCGCTCAGCATGCCACTGCGGGCGCTGGCGCAGGTGGCCGACACGGTGGGGTCCACGCGCTGGGTGCCGCTGGAGGATAAGGGACCGAGGGAAGTCCGCTACCTTGCGCGGGCCATCAATGCGATGCAGGAACGCATCGGCCGCCTGATTGCCGACCGGACCGAGGCGCTGGCCGCCGTGTCGCATGACCTGCGCACGCCGCTGGCGCGGCTGCGGCTGCGGGCCGGGTTCTTGGAGGACGCGGCGGCACAGGCGGAAATCGAGGCCGACGTGACCGAGATGGAAGCCATGATCGCGGGGGTCCTTGCCTATCTGGCGGGGGAGAATGATCCCGAACCTGCGCGTTCGGTCAACCTTGCCTCCATCATCGCCACGCGGGTGGATGACGATGCGGACCAGGGGAAACCCGTCACGTATGAGGGACCGCATCAGGTGCTGGCGGTGGTGCGGCCGCTGGCGATGAAGCGTGTGATTGGCAACCTGATCGACAATGCCCTGAATTACGGGGGCAATGCGCATGTCGTGTTGCAGGTCGGGGCGCACAGCATCCGCATCCGGGTGGAAGATGACGGGCCGGGCCTGCCAGAGGCGGAATTGTCGCGGGTCGCCACCCCGTTTTATCGGGTGGAAGGATCACGTTCGCGCGCGACCGGTGGCATGGGGCTGGGCCTTGCGATCGTCACGCGTGAAATCATGCGCGAGGGGGCAAGCCTTCGGCTGTATAATCGCGACAGTGGTGGCCTGTGCGCGGAAATTGTTCTGCCGCGCACGGCGCCCGGTGTGTCCCCCGTGACGGAGCGCAGGGGGGTGGTGTCTTCCTGATGGTGGCGATGCGCATGCCCGCAGATGCCGCCGCTGGGGATGCTACAGGGGATATGGAGGGCCTTTATCCCGTGACGGGGGCTTGTGCGGGCGTGGACCACGGCACATGTGGATGCTAACAGGACCGGAGATATCCGCCTTCCTCTATCTGTCGGGAAAGACCGCAGCATGTTCATAGAAACCGAAGATACCCCCAACCCCGCCACCCTGAAGTTCCTGCCCGGGCGTGAACTGATGCCCAATGGTGCGACGGCGGACTTCATCGACGCGGATTCCGTGGCGGGCCGTTCACGCCTGGCAGAGGTCCTGTTCGACCTTGAAGGCGTGTCCAGGGTGTTCTTCGGCGGCGATTTCGTGGCCGTGACCAAGGCGGATACCGTGGCGTGGGACGAACTGAAACCACAGGTTCTGTCGGTCGTGGCCGATTACCTTGCCACCGGACAGGCCCCGGTCGAGCACGAGGCCGTGGTGATCGAGGATGCGATCGCGCCGGGGGATGAGGAGATCGTCAAGCAGATCAAGGAACTGCTTGATACGCGTGTTCGTCCCGCCGTGGCGGGTGATGGCGGGGATATCGTCTTTCGCGGCTATCGCGACGGGATCGTGCGCCTGACGATGCAGGGCGCGTGTTCAGGCTGCCCCTCTTCGCGCGCGACGCTGAAGCATGGGGTGGAAAACATGCTGCGCCATTATGTCCCCGAAGTGGTATCGGTCGAACAGGTCGAAGCCTGATACGACGGGGTGGGAAAGTTTCATGGTTCTTGATGATGCCGGGCTGGACATCCTGTTCCGTGCCGCGCGGACGCCCGCGGCATGGAACGAAAGTCCCGTCACAGAAGACACGCTGCATCGCCTGTATGACCTGGTGCGGCTGGGGCCGACATCGGGTAACTGCTGTCCTGCGCGTTTCGTTTTCCTACGTACGCACGACAGCCGCGAACGCCTGCGCCCCGCCTTGTCGGATGGGAATGTCGCACGGGTGATGAGCGCACCGGTGACGGTGATCGTGGCGTGGGACCCGCTGTTTTTTGAACGCATGGATGCCCTGAATCCCGAACCGGGTGTGCGGTCGTGGTTCGCCGCCGACGTGGGCCTGGCGGAGGAGACGGCCATGCGCAACAGCACGTTGCAGGGGGCATACCTGATTATGGCCGCCCGTGCGCTGGGGCTTGATGCGTTGCCGATGTCGGGGTTCGACGCCATGATGGTCGAGGATACGTTCCTGCATGCCCATGGCTGGCGGGCCAATTTCCTCGTCAGTCTTGGTTATGCCGACCACGCGTTCGATACGCCGCGTGCGCCCCGCCTGGACTTTGACGATGCCTGTGTGATGGCCTGACGCATGCGGGTTCTGGTTCTCGATGGTGCGCAGGCCGGTGCGCAGGCCCGCGCGCTGGTGGCATGCGTCAGCGTCACGCCAGAAGGCTGTGTCGTCGCACGTGCGCACGAGGTCGAGGGGCGTGGCGGTTCGGAGGGGTTTCCGCTTCTGGCGCGTGATCTGCTGGCGTCGTGTGGGTGGTCCATGCCGATGCTGGACATGGTGGCTGTTGTCGTCGGTCCGGGATCGTTTACCGGCCTGCGTGCCTCTGTCGCTTTTGCGCAGGGGCTTGCGCTGGGGCTGGGATGTGATGTCATAGGGGTCACAACGGGCGAGGCGCTGGCCGATGCCCTGCGCGCGCACGTCGTATCGGCGGACATGCGGGTCCTGTGTTGTTCGGTCGCGCGGCGCGGGCGTGCCTTTGTCGAATCCATCCCGGCGCGCAACGGGGCTGAGATCGGGGAGGTCCGTGCGGTGATGCTCGATGATCCCACCGCCCTGCCGTCTGGGCCGCTGCTGCTGGCCGGGAATGCCGCGGCCGATCTGGCGGCGGCCTGCGCGCAGGGTCGCGATGACGTGCATGTCCTTGCGCTGTCGCGGCCCGATGCCTGTGCCATCGCACGGGTTGCCATGCTGCGTCGTGAGGGTGTGTTGGCGCCGCGTGCGGTCCTGCCGCTGTATGTTGACCCACCCGAAGCGAAGCTGCCTGCGGCGGGGTTGCGCCCGCCGCCGCGAAAGGCCGATGGCGGGACATGAACGCCAGCATGGGGACGGGTGCTGATCCAGGGCCGGTTTGCGGGCCGGTCGTCGCCGTGCCTGCCACGATGGCGGATGTGCTGGCGCTGGCGCGGGTCCATGCGGCGTGTTTTGCCCCGGACCAGCAATGGGATGTCCCGGCGTTCGATACGTTGCTTATGATGCCCGGCGTGGCGCTTGGCGTGGTGATGGCGCAGATGCAGGCCGCAGGGCCGCCTGTGGTGGCGGGTTTTATCATGGTCCGCCATGTCGTTGATGAGGCGGAGATCCTGACGCTTGCAGTGGACCCCGCATTCCGGCGGCGCGGGCTGGCGCGGGCGCTGCTGTCATGGATGGGGGACATGGCCGCGCGGCAGGGAATATCACGCCTGTTCCTGGAGGTCGGGGTGGGCAATAGCGCAGCCCAGGCCGCGTATCATAACGCGGGCTTTGGCGAGGTGGGGCGCCGCCGGGGATATTATCCCGACGGGTCCGATGCGCGGGTCATGGCGCGTGATGTGATGCCTGCCATGGAGACGGGGGCCGCGGATACGGAGTTGGCGTCATAGGGATCATGACATTTTTTTGATGATCAGCAGGACATGGACCTGCCCATCCGCCTGCGTATCCTGCCGGGCGATTTCATGACCCAGAAGTCTTACGCTGCGGCTGACATTGTCGAGCGGTTCGTCCCCCCGCAGGCGTACCTGTAATTGTCCCCCCGGTGGCAAGCGGTCGAGTGCAAGTCGGGTGCGCACAAATGTCATGGGACAGACTTCATGGGTGATATCTATTTCCTTAACATCAATACCGGGCATGTTACCTGACATTCTTTCATGGATATGGTTGCGGTCTTGTCTGGATTATTTATATAAGACACATGTATTTCTACTGACAGGATCAAGTTGATGGCTGACGAAACAGCGGATATCGAATTGCGGGAACTGACCGCAGAGATCGTATCCGCGTATGTTGCACGTAATACGCTGGATGCTGAGACCTTGCCGGATCTGATTCATCAGGTATATGAAACGATCTCCTCGCTTGGTAAGGTCGAGGCCGCGCCTGAGAAGCCGGTACCGGCGGTTCCGCTGAAAAAATCGGTGTTCCCCGATTACATTGTCTGTCTTGAAGACGGCAAGAAGCTCAAGATGCTCAAGCGTCACCTCAAGACAGCGTATAACATGACGCCGGAAGAATACCGCGAACGCTGGGGCCTGCCGCATGACTATCCGATGGTTGCGCCCAGCTATGCCAGCCACCGTTCCTCGCTTGCGCGCAAGATCGGGCTGGGGACCAAGCGTGAAGAATGACGGTGTCGTTGGACAACCGATCTGATGATGGGCTACGCCTGTAACCATGGCAGCAGGTAGTGATGTAATGGAATCGCGCATCGGGCGCATGTGTATCGAACGGGGCCTGAAGATGACGGGGCAACGGCGCGTCATCGCCCGTGTCCTGTCCGAGGCGCAGGACCACCCCGACGTGGAGGAGCTGTACCGTCGTGCGGCGACCCTTGATTCCCGTATTTCGGTGGCCACGGTCTATCGCACCGTGCGCCTCCTTGAGGAAAAGGGCATCCTTGAACGTCGCGACTTTGGTGGCGGGCGTGCCCGTTATGAGGCCACCGAAGAAGGCGACCATTATCACCTGATCGACGTTGAGACGGGGAAGGTGATCGAGTTCGAGGATGAGGAACATGCCGAACTGATCCGCCGTATTGCGCGTGACCTTGGTTTCGACCTCGTGTCGCATCGCCTGGAACTGTTTGCACGCAAACGCCCTGCCGAGACGAAGGAAGCCCCCCCCGCGACCCCGACCGCACGGACGGGAAGCAGGTCAAAGCGATGAGTGTCGAGAAAATCATGCAATCCCTGTCCACGCTGGACCTGGAACGCAACGGCTTTCCCGAACTGCGTGGCGGCAATCTAGGGGTGCGGATTGCCTGCACGGACGAAGAACGCGATGCCGCACAGGCCCTGCGCTATCGTGTTTTTTACGAGGAAATGGGCGCGAAGCCGGACGAGCGCACCCGGCGGCTGCGTCGTGATATCGATGATTTTGATGAATATGCCGATCATCTGCTGGTGATCGACCATGCGATTTCCTCTGGCGCAAAGGGGGTCGTGGGCACCTATCGCCTGATGCAGGGCGATGCGGCGGAAAAGCTGGGGCGTTTCTATTCCTCCAGCGAGTATGACATTTCGCTGCTGACGGAATTCCCCGGGCGGTTGCTGGAGGTCGGGCGGTCCTGTGTGGATCAGGCCTATCGCGGGCGTGCGGCGATGCAATTACTGTGGCGCGGTATCGCGTCCTATATCTTCCTGCACCGTATTGACGTGCTGTTCGGGTGCGCCAGCCTGCCGGGCACGGATCCCGAACCGTTAAGTAACGAACTGACCTATTTGTATCATAACCACCTCGCGCCGCCTGCGCTGCGTGTGCGGGCGTTGCCCGAACGGCGGGTGGAGATGCTGCGCCGTGATCCGCAACTGCTGGACCATCGCCGCTGCCTTGCGGGGCTGCCGCCGCTGATCAAGGGATATCTGCGCTTGGGTGGATATGTGGGCGATGGTGCGGTGATTGATACGCAGTTCAACACCACCGATGTCGCGGTACTGGTCAAGAGCGAGCTGCTGGCGGACAAATATTATCGCCATTATGAACGCCGCCTGCGTGACGCCCTTGACTGAGGCGTGGGGCCGGGGTGATTTCACACGCTTCCCTGCGCTGCAATGACTTTTCTCGCGGCTTTACGTTCACGGCGTGATGCGGTGCTGGCCCTGACGGGCTGGCGTGCGGATATTGCGATGTTGCTGGTCGGTGCCGTGGCGGCGCTGGCGTTGCCGCCGGTCCACCTTGTTGTGGTGCTGGTGGTGTGTTTCCCAATCCTGATGGGCATGATTGACGCTGCGCCCGACTGGCGCGGGGCCGCGCGACGTGGGTTCATGTTCGGGCTGGGCCTGCATACGGCGGGTCTGTACTGGCTGACTGATGCGATCATGTTGCGTGCCGATGCGTTCTGGTGGCTGGTGCCGCTGGCTTCGCCGGGATGCGCGCTGATCCTGACCCCGACAACCGCCATACCTGCCGCCCTGTCGCGGGGTGTCCCCGCTGGCGTGGCGCGCGGCCTTGTGCTGGCGGGGGCGTGGACGCTTGCAGACATGATGCGCGTCTTCATCTTCAGCGGTTTCCCATGGAACCCGCCGGGCAGTGTCTGGGAATTTCCCGGCCTGTTCGGTGATGTGATGATCCAGCCCGCCGCATGGGTCGGGGTGGATGGACTGACCTTGCTGACGATGGTGGTGGCGCTGGCCCCTGCATGGGGACGGCGGGGATGGGCCTGTGTCGCTACGATCCTTGTATTGTGGGTGGGGGCAGGTGGTGCGCGCCTTTTTCTTGGCCCGCGGGTGCACGATGCGCAACGCAATCCGGTGGTTGTGCTGGTGCAGGGGAATGTCCCCGAAACGGAAAAGATGGCGGGGAATGATGATATCGCGATTTTCCGCCGCTACCTTACCCTGACGCATGATGGGGTGGGGCAGGCCCTGTCGCGCGATATGCAGGGGCGCCCCGTTGTCTTCGCATGGCCGGAATCCGCATTTCCCGGCCTGTTGCTGGAGGATGCGATTGCACGGCGCATGATCATGCAGGCCGGGCAGGGCGCGCGGGCCGGGATAATCGGCACCCTGCGCCAGGATGAGCAGGACCACTGGCGCAACAGCATGGCCGTGCTGTTACCCCCGGATGGGCAGGTTGGTGGGCTGTATGATAAATCCCACCTGGTACCGTTCGGGGAGTACCAGCCTGCATTACTTCCATTTCATGTGGTGCCGGGCGATGGCATGGCGGCGGGGGACGGGGTGCGGACATGGCATGTGCCGGGAATCGCCCCTGTTGGTCCTCTGATCTGTTATGAAGTTATTTTTTCAGGCCAGACGGTGGATGCGCATGATCGGCCCACATGGCTGATCAACAGTACGAATGATGGCTGGTACGGAAACAGCGCCGGCCCACGCCAGCATCTGGCAGCGGTCAGGATGCGCGCGGTGGAAGAGGGGCTGCCCATCGCACGGGCAGCGAATACTGGTATTTCCGCCATATTTGATGGTTATGGGCATGAGGTGGCGCGGTTGGGGTGGGATCGTACGGGCGTGATTGTCCGGCAGATGCCCGATGCCCTGCCGCCGCCATTGTTCGCGTGGTGGGGACGCTTGGTGCCGGTGGTGCTGGCGGCTGTACTGTTGGTGTCGGGGTTTGTCGTGGCCGTCATGGCCGCCGGACGTCGCAACGCGGTGACATCCGCGCGTTCCTGACATACCTGTTTGTAGATGCGCCCAGGAACGATTCGTGAAGCACATCGTTAGGATCGCCACGCCGGACAATCTGTAAAAATCCGATCTATTGCGTCACGGGGAACCTGTTGTAATAAAAAGGTACAAAAAATGTACTTTTTGAGGACTGTCCCATAATGCGTTGAATAATAATGGATTTATCCCATTGCTTTCAATGACAGTAGAATTTTACTCTTTACAAAAGGTTAATAATGAATCCTATAACTGTTTTGTTTAATATATAACTAAGTGATGATTTATCAGAAAATAGTATTTCTGGCATAGGGCGTCTGTAGTGAATAACAAGCTGTCTAGTACTCCCAGTCCTGTTGACGTGTATGTGGGTAGTCGGATTCGGCTACGCCGCACGTTGCTTGGCATGTCGCAAGAGCGTCTGGGAACGGCGCTGGGGCTGACATTTCAGCAGGTGCAGAAATATGAACGTGGCGCCAATCGTGTTGGTGCGTCGCGCCTGTATGACCTGGCGCGGGTTCTGGATGTGCCGATTGCGTTTTTCTTTGACGGTATGCCTGACGAAGCGGCCATAGCGCCGGTGGCGTCGATGCCCGCCGAATCGTTTGCCGAGGCACGCGGCGCCTTTGGTGGTGTTCCCGCGCCCGGACAGGTCGAAGGGGGGGGACGAGCGCTTCGCCAGCAGCGAACTGGCATTACTGTCCCGGCGGGAAACCATCGACCTTGTGCGGTCCTATTACCGTATCAGCGATCCCGCCGTGCGCAGACGCGTGCTGGACCTTGTGCGTTCTATGGCAACGGTCTGAGGTCCATCATTCACGGCGCAGCACTCGATCATTGAGGAAGGCTGCGATCTTGCCCGCACGGAAATCGTGGCGCAGCCTGTCCTCGTCATATTCGGTACGCACCCATTGCATGAACGGGATGCGGCCTTCGGCCTCGGCCTGATAACGCAGGAAGAAGGCGTCGAGCACACCGGTGCGCGACCTGTTGAAATGCCCGTTCTTCCATGAAAGCTGCCGCAGCGCATCATCCGCCGTCCCCCCTTCGAACAGGAGTACAAGACCTGCGGCAAGGCCGGTGCGGTCCGCCCCCGACTTGCAATGCATCAGCATGGGGAACGTCAGCGTGCGGTAGATCTTTTCGAACCGTTCGATCCGGTCGCGGTGTGGGGCGTTGCGGCTTTCGAACGCCATGTCGATATGCTTCAGGCCAAGACGATGCGCGGCCTCACGCGACAGGGCATCCGAACCACATTGCCGATGACCACGCAGGTTAACCAGTGTTTTCAGGTGCAGCCGCCGCGTCGCCATGGCCAGACGCCATGGTGTCGGGTGGTTGCAGCGATAGACCCGGCCGGGAATGACAGTGCGAAAGTTCGTCCATGTCATGCGCAGGACCGCATGATCGACGAACAGACTGTCGATCCAGGCGCGTCCACGTCCTGACGTGCTGGACAGGGTTCCATCGAACACGGGCGCATCCTTTCATGGGTGCAGATACGAAAAAAGCGCCGGATATGTCCCATCCGGCGCTTCGTTCGTCAATCCGTCACGGTATGATGCACCGTGCGATCACCCTTTTGGGGGGATCAGCCCTTGCGTTCCATCTGAAGTTCCTTCAGACGCCCGATGGCCTTGGCCGGGTTCAGGCCCTTGGGGCAGGTCTGGGTGCAGTTCATGATCGTGCGGCAGGCAAACAGCTTCATCGGATCTTCCAGCGCATCGAGGCGTTCCCCCGCATGTTCATCGCGGCTGTCTGCGATCCAGCGATAGGCGGCAAGCAGCGTTGCCGGGCCGAGATAGCGATCCCCGTTCCACCAGTAAGACGGGCACGAGGTGGAGCAGCAGAAGCACAGGATGCATTCCCACATGCCATCAAGTTCGGCACGTTCCTCGATGCTTTGCAGCCGTTCGCCATCGGGCGGCGGCAGCGTGTCGGATTTCAGCCATGGATCAATGGAGCGCAACTGCGCATAAGCCCCATCAAGGTTCGGCACCAGATCCTTGACAACCGGCATGTGCGGCAGCGGGTAGATCGGCACATCGCCCTGCAGGTCGCGGATCGGCTTGAGACAGGCAAGCGTGTTTTCGCCTGCGATGTTCATCGCGCATGACCCGCAGATCCCCTCGCGGCAGGACCGCCGGAAGGTCAGGGTCGGGTCGATGTCGTTCTTGATGTGAATCAGCGCATCAAGGACCATCGGACCGATCCGGTCCAGATCGATCTCGTATGTATCGATCACGGGATTGTCGTTGTTATCCGGGCTCCAGCGATAGATCCGGAATGACTTGACGTTTGTGGCGCCGGGGGGGGCGGTGAATGTCCGCCCTTTGCCCACCGTGCTGTTTCTTGGCAGTTTGAATTCGACCATCGTCTCGTTCCCTTTCCGCCGCGCGCTCAGTAGACGCGTTTCTTGGGGGGGAAGACCTGAACGTCATCGGTCAGTGTCTTCATATGCACGGGGCGGTAGGTCAGCGTGACCTCACCCTTGTCGTCCATGTGGGCGACGGTGTGCTTCATCCAGTTCTTGTCGTCACGATCGGGATAGTCGTCATGCGCCTGTGCGCCGCGGCTTTCGTGGCGTGCTTCCGCCCCGGCCATCGTGACGGTGGCATTGGCGAGCAGGTTTTCGAACTCCAGCGCTTCCATCAGGTCGCTGTTCCAGATCAGCGAACGGTCGGAGATGGAGATATCGCCCACTTCCTTCCAGATTTCCGCGATCTTTTCCACGCCTTCGGCCAGGCTCTTGGTGTTGCGGAACACGGCGGCGTGCTTTTGCATCGTGCGCTGCAGGTTCGAACGCATTGCGGCGACGTGGGTCTTGCCCTTGGCATTGCGCAGGCGGTCAAAACGCTCGATCGCCTTGTCACCCGCACCTGCGGGCAGCGGCGGGATGGTTTCCGCGCTTTTGACGATCTGTGCCGCGCGCTGTGCCGCGGCGCGACCGAACACCACCAGATCCAGAAGCGAGTTCGTGCCCAGCCGGTTCGCGCCATGCACGGACACGCATGCGGCCTCGCCCACGGCCATCAGGCCAGGCACCACGGCATCGACATCATCGGCGGTGGGGCGGATGACCTCTCCATGGTAATTGGTGGGGATACCGCCCATATTGTAATGCACTGTCGGCAGAACCGGCACCGGTTCCTTCGTCACGTCCACACCGGCAAAGATGCGCGCCGTTTCCGAAATGCCCGGCAGGCGTTCATGCAGCAGGTCCGCGCCGAGATGTTCAAGGTGCAGCAGCATGTAGTCCTTGTTCGGACCACAGCCACGGCCTTCGTTGATCTCGATCGTCATGGCGCGTGACACCACATCGCGCGAGGCGAGGTCCTTCGCCGTCGGCGCATAGCGTTCCATGAAGCGCTCGCCTTCGGAATTGGTCAGGTATCCACCCTCGCCACGGCACCCTTCGGTCAGCAGGCAGCCGGCGGGGAAGATGCCGGTGGGATGGAACTGCACGAATTCCATGTCCTGCAGCGGGATGCCCGCGCGCACCGCCATGCCACCGCCGTCACCGGTGCAGGTATGGGCGGAGGTGCAGGAATGATAGGCACGGCCATAGCCACCGGTCGCAAGCACGACCATCTGCGCACGGAAACGGTGCAGCGTGCCATCGTCCAGGCACCAGGCGACGACGCCCTTGCACGCGCCGTTGTCGTCCATGATCAGGTCGATGGCGAAATATTCGACGAAGAATTCGACGTTATGCTTCAGGCACTGCTGGTACAGCGTGTGCAGGATGGCATGGCCCGTGCGGTCGGCGGCGGCGCAGGCGCGGGGCACCGGGGCCTCGCCATAATTGCGCATGTGCCCGCCAAAGGGGCGCTGGTAGATCTTGCCCTCTTCGGTGCGCGAGAACGGAACACCCATGTGTTCGAGTTCCTGCACGGCGGGCACCGCCTCGCGGCACATATATTCGATGGCGTCCTGATCACCCAGCCAGTCCGACCCCTTGACGGTGTCGTACATGTGCCAGCGCCAGTTGTCCTCGGCCATGTTGCCAAGCGATGCGCCGATGCCGCCCTGTGCGGCGACGGTATGGCTGCGTGTGGGGAAAACCTTGGTGATGCAGGCGGTCTTCAGGCCGGCCGCACCCATGCCAAGCGTGGCCCGCAGGCCGGAACCACCGGCACCGACCACGACCACGTCATAGGCGTGATCGACGATCTTGTAATTGCCGGGGATTGGGGATGTGATCGCATTCATTGTTTGGACGTGTCCCGATGCTCGTTCGGACTGTCGGGCGGGTTTGTCCGGGCCGCCAGTCCGCGAATGTCTCTGTCTTGCCGGTGGCGTGGCGCGCGCGTCAGTTCGCGGCGATTCGCCCGCGCGTCGCGACAAGCGCCAGCTTCAGAACCGAAATCGCGCCGAACACGCCCAGCAGGAAAATCACGCTTTTCATCAGCAGGCTTGCCGGGACATGCGCCTTGCCATGCACATAATCATCGATGATGACCTGCAGGCCCAGTTGCGTGTGGTAGAAGGTCAGGATCACCAGCGCCATCATCATGGTGGCGTTGACGGGCCGACCGCCCCACTGCGCGACTTCGGGTTGTGACGCACCCGCAAGGCGGAAGACCTGGATGACGAACCATCCCGACAGCGGCACCAGTGCGACGGCCGACATGCGTTCGGCCCACCAGTGGGCGACGCCGCTCTTGCCCGAACCCAGGCCACGTGCCCGCGAAAGCTGCGAACGCATGACGGTGATATGCGGTTTGTGCGAAGTACTCATGTCAGGAGGCCCTCTTCTTGGAACGACAGGCTGCGACGCCAAGGATGCTGAGCACGAGTGCCAGCGTGACGCCAACGGTCACGCCTGCGGCGATGGGGCCGTCCTCGTTGATTTTCTTCTTGTCGAAGCGGGCGCCGCTGTCCCATATCAGGTGGCGAATCCCCGCCACAAAGTGATAGACCAGAGCCAGCGCCCAGCCTGCGAGGGCGATCTTGCCCAGCGGATGGCCGGTCACTTTCTGGACCTTGGCAAATGATTTCGGTCCCTTTGCGGCAGCGCTGATCCAGCAGATGCCAAGCGCGGAACCGACGGTGGCGGCAACGCCGGCCGCACGGTTCGCGATCGAAAGGAACATGGAAAGACGGAAGCGGTAGACCTGGAGGTGCGGGGACATTGGCCGCCTGGTCAGAGTTCCGTCGCTTCGGTGCCCTACATAGAGCGCATCACGGACATCCTGCATGGTCGTCTCGTCAATTTCCCTGTTATGGCTTCGGTTTGTTCCGTCGCCTTGTATCATTCGGTCCTACGCCCCCCGATGGGTGTGGTCAACGCAGGCCCGGAACACGAGGTTGAGAGACGCCCCGAATGTATTGATCCAAGCATTGGCGCGGACGCATGGCTGCTCCGCGCCAAAAACGCATGTATTCAGCCGCGTCGGTCCGGTCCCAGCAGGTCAAGTGCGATCATTGTTTCCGCGATCTGAACCGCGTTCAGCGCCGCCCCCTTGCGCAGGTTGTCCGACACGCACCAGAAGCCGAGTCCGTTGGGCACGGTCGGGTCAATACGCAGGCGCGAGACATAGGTCGCGTCCTCGCCTACGGCTTCGATGGGGGTGACGTAACCGCCATCCTCGCGCTTGTCATGCAGTACGACTCCGGGGGCTTCACGCAGGGCGGCGCGGGCACGTTCGAGGTCTACCGGTTCCTCGAACTCCACACTGACGGCTTCGGCATGGCCGATGAAGACCGGCACGCGCACGCATGTGGCAAAGACGGAGATGTCGGGATCAAGGATCTTGCGGGTTTCCACCGCCATCTTCCACTCTTCCTTGGTCGCGCCATCATCCATGAAACGGTCGATATGGGGGATGCAGTTAAAGGCAATCTGCTTGGTGAACTGCTGCGCTTCCGCCGGGTCCCCCACAAAGCTGCCGCGCGTCTGGGTGAACAGTTCGTCCATCCCGTTCTTGCCCGCGCCCGCGACGGCCTGGTACGTCGCCACGACCACACGCCGGATCGTAAACAGGTCATGCAGGGGCTTGAGCGCCACGACCATCTGGATGGTGGAGCAGTTGGGGTTGGCGATGATGTTGCGCCTGGCCTTTTTCACATCATTGGGATTGACCTCCGGTACCACAAGCGGAACGTCGGGTTCCATCCGAAAGTGCGAGGTATTGTCGATCACCACGCACCCGGCCTTTGCCGCGCGTGGGGCATATAGTGCGGACACGGACCCACCGGGCGAGAACAGCGCGACGTCCCAGCCGGTGAAATCGAAATGTTCGAGGTTGCGGACCTTCAGCACCCGCTTGTCCCCGAACGACACTTCCTGTCCCGCCGACCGGGCGGAGGCCAGCGCCACGATGTCATCCACCGGGAACTGGCGTTCGGCCAGTGTCTTGAGTATTTCACGCCCGACGGCACCGGTGGCACCCACCACCGCAACGCGGTAACCCATTGGATAATCCCCTGATGTGATGCGCCGGGCCCGGATCAGGGGCATACCGGCGCGGATTGGCAGACAGTCTGCATAAGCGTCCCGACACGTAGAGCCTGTGTGCGGGTGGTGCAAGCAACACGATATTTTTCCCCGATGTTTTTATCTGTTGCCCGCAAGGCCCCTTCTGCTTTGCATATATGGCGGCATGACAGCAGGGGCTGACGATTTCGGCCGCGTGGATATGCCCGCCGTGCTGTACACCATTTGAGCAGGCGCAAAGCATCATGCCCATATATGGTGCTATGGCATACAGCATGCCCGGCGGCGTGCGCGCAGGCCGGGGCGGATTTTTGCGCGCATGGGCGCTCTGGCGTTTGTGTTCGCGCGCAAAAGCACAGCCAAAGGACTGTCACGGATCATGTCATTACCTGATGCCAACCCTGTCCCACCGACGTCGCGTGTGCCCGCGGGTGCGCGCCCGGCGCCTGCCTGCACGCTGGTGATTTTCGGCGCGCATGGCGACCTTACGAAACGTCTGCTGATGCCCGCGCTGTACAACCTTGCCGGCAGCGGCCTGCTGGACCCCGGCTTTCGCATCATCGGCATTGACCGGGTCGCCAGCACCACCGCGCAGTGGCGCGATGGCCTGACGGAGATGATGCAGTCCTTCACCCATGACCCCAATGCCGAATTCCATGCGCCCAGCATCGATTCGGCCCAGTGGGGATGGGTGTGCGAACGGCTGGAATATGTACAGGCCGATTTCGGTGACATCGCGCAGGTCCGTGCGCTGGGTGCAAAAATACCGGGCAATGCGATCTTCTACCTTGCCGTGTCGTCGCGTTTCTTTGCCCCCGTGGTGGAAATGCTGGGCCAGGCGGGACTGGTGACGCAGGCGGACGGGCGTTTCCGGCGCGTGGTCGTTGAAAAGCCGTTTGGCGCGGACCTTGCCAGTGCGCGTGAACTTAACCGCCGCATCCTTGCCGTGCTGGATGAAAGCCAAGTCTATCGCATCGACCATTTCCTTGGAAAGGAAACGGTGCAGAACATCCTGGCCATGCGTTTTGGCAACCTGTTGTTCGAACCGCTGTGGCGTAACGAGTTCATCGACCATGTGCAGATTACCGCAGCCGAGACGATCGGCGTGGAACAGCGTGGTGCGTTTTACGAACCCACTGGCGCGTTGCGTGACATGATCCCCAACCACCTGTTCCAGTTGTTTGGCATGGTGGCGATGGAGCCGCCGAATTCATTTTCCGCCGATACCGTGCGCACCAGCAAGGAACAGTTGTTCGAGGCGGTGCGCCCCATTCCCCCCACTGACGCAGTGCGCGGACAGTATGGCGCGGGCACGGTGGATGGCGCCGCCGTCACGGCCTATCGTGAAAGTCCGGGCGTCGCCCCCGACAGCCATACCGAAACCTATGTCGCGCTGAAACTGCATGTCGATAACTGGCGCTGGGCCGGGGTGCCGTTTTACCTGCGCACCGGAAAGTCACTGGGTGGCCGCCGGACGGAGGTGGTGGTGCAGTTCAAGAAGCCGCCGATGATGATGTTCCGCGATACCGAAACGCAGGACCTGCCACCTAACCGCATCATCCTCAACATCCAGCCCGCGCAGGGGCTGACGGTGGAAATGGGGGCCAAGAAGCCGGGTCCGAAGATGGACCTTGCGGAGGTTCAGGTGCGGTTCCGTTATGAGGACGTTTTCGCGCAGACGCCCAATGTGGGGTACGAAACACTGTTGTATGACTGCCTGACGGGGGATGCGACACTGTTCCAGCGTGCCGATAATATCGAGGCGGCATGGCGTGCGGTCGATCCGGTGTTGCAGGCATGGGCGGATAACGCGGACGGGCTGGAACTATATCCCGCCGGTGCGACCGGGCCAAAGGGGGCGGATGACCTGCTCGCCCGTGACGGGCGGGCCTGGTACCCGCTTGATGGCGTCTGATGAAGGCGGGACGACGGTGGGGGGCCTTTTTTCAGGAAGGCGGTGCCCCTTGATGTTTGCTGGCAAGGCCCACCAGAAACCTGTGTGCTGAATCTCAGGGTCGTGGATGAAAAAAAAGGGGCGCGGTCCTGCATGGATCGCGCCCCCGCCGGGTCATGTGCCTCGGGCCATGGTTCCTGCCGCCCCGGATGGGCACGGCAGGAAGGTCATCGGCTTATTTCGTGGCCGTGCTGTCGGATGCGGCGGCCTGACCCGCATCGGCCTGACGTTCGGCGTGTTCCTCGTCACCCTGACGGAACAGGGCATCGGCATTCTTCTTCTGCTTCTTGGAGAATGTGGCATATAGCGGCACGAAGGCCTGATTCAGCGTCTGCATGTCCTGCGCGCGCTGTGCGACCAGCGTGGCATAGGACTGCATATTGTCGGTCGCGTTCATGGTGGGCAGATCGGCGCGACGCTTTTCGATCGCATCATGCAGGCGGCTGGCATTGTCGCGCATGTCCTGCGCAAACGGCGCCCACAGCTTTTCCTGCCCCTTGGTGATGTGCAGCTGCGTGTGCAGGGCGGTGATGTGTTCTTCAAGCTGTTCGGGAGAGGGATCATGCGGCGTATGCGCAAGTGGCGCTGTCGCAGCCGGAGTTGTCGCAGGGGACGCAGCCTGTGTCGGGGGAACGGCGGCCATGGCCATGCCCGGCAGCATGAGGAGGGCGGCGGCAGGAAGGATGCGGCGAAGATTCATGACGGGATACCTTCAGATCTGTTCGGGCGGGGTGCAAACGCGGTCCTTGATGACCGGGTTTCAGTACCCGTAACCATAAGGGGAATAATAGGACGGCGGCGGCGGCGGGGGCACCGGCTGCGGCGGGTAATAGGCAGGGGGCGGGGCCACGGCACGGTCTGACATCGCACTGCCCAGCATGGTGCCGATCGCAAGGCCCGCGATGCCGCTGCCGACCGCAAGGCCCACGCCGCCGC
>NZ_BANE01000036.1 GCF_000964405.1 Novacetimonas hansenii JCM 7643 | reverse complement strand
AGGCGGCCCAGCGCCCGCGCCACGTCCGGCGCGGGGCGCAGCGCATCGCGCAGGGACTGGCGCACCTGTGGCTTGTCCAGCAGCCATGCCCATGCGTCCTGCCGGGTCGTGATGCGCCGCGCATCCGTCAGAGGGGCCGCGATCCATTCCCCCAGCAGCCGGCTTCCCGCCGCCGTGACCGTGCGATCGACCGCGGCGAACAGGGTGTGCGTGTTGTCCCCATCGCGGGTGCGCAGAAGGTCAAGGCTGGCGCGTGTCGCGGGATCAAGGCCGAGGACTTCGCTGCTGTCATGGGGGTGCGGGCGCGACAGGCGCGGCAGTTGCCCTGCCTGGCTGCGGCGGATGTAGTCGATGGCGGTCGCGCCGGCCATCGCTTCGCCATCGGAAAATGTGCCGAATGCGTCAAGGCTTGCCGCGCCAAAGGTCTCGGCCATGCGGCGGCGGGCGGCGGCGGCATTCATGGGGATGACAGGGGGCGCGCGGCGGGCGGCGAAATCGCCAAGCGCGATGTCGTCGGCGCACAGGATTTCCGCCGGGTCAAGGCGTCCAAGCAGGTCCTGCAACCCGTCCGCTGGCAGGTTCGCCGTTTCAAACAGGCCGGTGGAAATGTCGATCCATGCGACCCCCAGTCGCCCGGTGCCGCGTTCCGCCACGATACAGGCCAGCAGATTCTGCCGTCCCGCCTCCAGCAGTTCATCTTCCGTCAGGGTACCCGGTGTCACCAGTCGCACGACCTCGCGACGCAGGGGGCCTTTTGCCGCGGCGCGTCCCTTGCGTGGGGCCTCTGTCTGTTCGGCGACCGACACGCGAAATCCCCGGCGGATCAACCGCGCAAGATAGGCGGGGGCAGCATGTACCGGCACGCCGCACATCGCGATGGGCATGCCCGCATGCGTGCCGCGCGCCGTCAGGGAGATGTCGAGCGCCGCCGCCGCCGCCTCGGCATCGGCGAAGAACAGTTCATAAAAATCGCCCATCCTGAAGAAGAGCAGGGCTTCGGGATGCTCCGCCTTCAGGGCGAACCATTGCGCCATGGCGGGGGTGGCGCCTTCGGGGGTGGGGATGGTCATGTCATGGATGTGTAAAGAGGACATCCCCGATTTTCCAGACCCCGAATCCCGACAGATGTGAAAGAGGGGTGTGAAAGGCGGCGCGGCGTCAGTCCGCGCGCGCTCTGGCACGCAGGCCCATCCTGCGCAGGACGGCCGATGTGATGCGCCCGCCATCCATGATGCCCGTCAGGTGCAGCCCGATGCCATAGGTCGCGCCCGCCACCATCATCACCGCGCCCAGCATCAGGGTCCGCCCGGTGCGGGTCATGTCCATCATGTGTCCCGCGGGCGTACACTGGCACAGGAACATCACCACCACCCCCATCAGGGCGGTGCATGCGGTCATGCGCGACAGGCGTGACACCAGGCTTTCCGTCAGCAGCATCGCCCTGTTACGCAGCAGGACACCCCCCAGTACGACCACGTTGACGATGGCGGCGATGCTGCTGGCAAGGGGTGGGCCGACATGGGCCAGCGGATGCATGAAGGCCAGGTTCAGCACGAGGTTGAGCGCAAGCGTGCCCATCCCGATGATAACCGGGGTGCGGGTGTCGCCACGGGCGAAAAATCCGGGAGAAAGCACCTTGACCATCACGAAGGCAGGCAGCCCCAGCGCATAGGCGCGCAGCGACTGTGCCGACATCACGGCGTCATGGGCGGAAAATGACCCATGACCGAACAGCGTCATCATCACAGGTTCCGCAACCAGGATCAGCCCCAGCGTCGCAGGCAGCGTCAGGACAAGCGCATATTCGATCGCGCGGTTATGGATGGCGTGCGCGTCCTGTATTTCGCCACGGGCAAGGTGGCGCGTCAGAACCGGCAGCAGTGTCGTGCCTGCCGCCGCCCCAAGCACACCAAGGGGAAGCTGGTTCACGCGGTCGGCGAAATACATCAGCGACACGCTGCCCGCAGGCAGCAATGTGGCGATGATGGTGTCGATCATCAGGTTGATCTGTGTGATGCCACTGCCCACCAGGCCCACGGCCATGCGTCCCAGAAGCTGTCGGATGCGCGGTGTGACGCACGGCACGACCGGGTGCAGCGTCATGCCCGCGCGGTGAAGTGCGAACAGCAGGATCGCGAACTGGATCACACCTGACGCCGTCACCCCCCATGCGGCGGCGTTCGCAACACCCCCGACATAAGGTGGCAGCAGCAATATGGCGGCGATTCCCACGACGTTGAAGCTGACATACGCCGCCGCCGCCACACCGAAATGGTGCATGCCGTTCAGCACGCCCGACACCAGCGCCGCCCCGCAGATCAGCACGAGGTAGGGAAATGTGATGCGGCTTAACGATATGGCCAGTGTGTCACGCACCCCGTCATGGGCAAAGCCCGGTGCAAGCAGCCGCAGCACGCCGGGCATGAAAATCTCGCCCACAACCGTCAGCAGCGTCAGCCACGCGATAAGCACGCTCAACGTTTCATTGGCGAAGCGGCGCGCGGGCCCTGTCCCTTCCTGTGCCAGAAGGGAGGAGAAGAGGGGCACGAAAGCAGCGTTCAGCGCGCCTTCGCCAAACAGGCGGCGGAACATGTTGGGCAGGCGGAAGGCGATCTGATAGGCATCCTGAACCGGCCCGACCCCCATCAGCGCCGCAAGAAGCTGGTCACGCACAAGGCCGAGCACGCGGCTGAGCATGGTCCAGCCGCCAACCGTCAGAAACCCCCTGAGCACGCGTCCCCCGTCGGTGGCCGCATTGCGATGGTCGCGTGCGATGGTGGCATCAGTGGTCCATGACCGCGCGTTCGACCGCCATGCGTACACGACGGGATTCGGGTGGCGTGATGGACATGAACCAGTTGACCAGCGTGCCATCGCGGCCAATCAGGTATTTATAGAAATTCCACCGTGGCCGCGCCAGGAACCCGCCCTGCTGCGCCAGCCAGCGGAACAGCGGGGTCGCCTGTGGGCCGCGTACATGGCATTTCGCCGCAAGCGGAAAGGTAACGTGATAATTGCGTTCGCAAAATGCGCCGATTTCCTGCGCGTTGCCGGGTTCCTGTGCGCCGAAATCATTGGACGGCACACCCAGCACCGTCAGGTCATGGCTGCGCCATGTCGTCCACAATCCCTGCAATCCCTCGTATTGGGGGGTAAAGCCGCATTTGGATGCCGTGTTGACAATCAGGATCGGCTTGCCGCGCAGGGAGGAAAGGTCGATCGGCTCTCCGCTCAGGGCGGGTAACGTGAAGTCATACGCACAGGTCATGGGAATTGCTCGGGCTTGGGATAGGGTGGCGGTGTCGCCAGCGGTCTTGGGGGATAGGCGAATATTCGCCCGGTGCAGTCAAGACCCCCACCGCGTCAAGGGCGGGGGTTTTGTGTAAAACCCCGGTAACATTGCCACTGATATTGTCACGCATCGCGCGCGGCAGATCGCGCGCGGCAGCCTGCCGGGGCGTCATGTGGGGATGCCGAACTCCTGCCCCACCGGGCGGTTCATCAGCCGGGTGCGCGCGGCATGCAGGTCGATCGCCCCTGATAGGACAAGGGCCACGGTTTCGATGACCGGGACGGACACGCCCCGCCCCCGCGCAAGGGCAAGCAGTGCGGGCGCCGTGGTCACGCCTTCCACGACTCCACCCCCCTGTGCCAGGGCCTGTTCCAGCGTTTCCCCCCGCCCCAGTGCCAGCCCAAGCGTGTAATTGCGTGATGCCGCCCCCGTGCAGGTCAGGAGAAGGTCGCCGATTCCTGCCAGCCCCGACAGGGTTTCCGCCTGTCCACCCAGCGCATGCGACAGGCGGCCAAGTTCGGCGAGGCTGCGGGTAATCAGGGCGGCGCGTGCATTTTCGCCAAGGCCCGCGCCGATCGTTGCGCCCGCCGCAATGGCGATGACGTTCTTGGCGGCGCCACCAACCTGCACCCCGGTGGGATCGTTGCTGGCATACAGGCGGAAGGATGGGGTCGTCAGCAGGTCGGCAAGCGTGCGGGCCTGTGTTGCACTGGCGCAGGCCAGGACGGCGGCAGCGGGCAGGCCATGGGCGATTTCATGGGCAAAATTCGGGCCGGACAGTACGCCATGTGCGACCGTGGGGTGGATCTGGGCCATGATTGCGCATGGCAGCATGTCGGTCGAAAGCTCGACGCCCTTGCAACATGCGATCATCGGCGCGATCGGGGGCACGCGCGTGCAGACCGCGCGCAGATGTTGCGTCGGCACGGCAAGGAGGATCGCATCGGCATGTGTCGGCATGTCCGCCGACAGGGTGATGCGTTCGGGCAGCACGGCGTCAGGCAGGCGCGGCAGGGTGCGTCGTGGCGACAATGTTTCGGGCTGGCGCGCCCACAGATGCACATGCGCCCCGGCCCGTGCCGCCTGTATCGCAAGGGCGATGCCCCATGCCCCCGCGCCGATGACGGCGATATGCGCGCTGTTCATGTCCATCCGCTTCTCTCCTGCCTGTCACTGGTGCCTGTTCACTGGTGCCTGCCATCTGGCATGCGCCTGAACGGGCGGCCCGTGCAAGGGGAAGGATACAGGGGGACAGGCAGGCACGCGACAGCATGCACGGAAGGCAAGCCCCGGCGAAGAGGTCGGGCGATGTGGGGGATCAGGCGATGCGGGTTATGGCGCCCGTCATCTTATGGGGCGCCATGATGGCCGCGATGATCGGGGCACTGGGGCACTGGGGCACTGGGGCACTGGGGCATCGGGGCATCGGGGCACTGGGGCACGTGGGCACCGGGGCGGCGTGTCGCGCAATCAGACCGCCGCCGCAGGTGCGAAACGCGCCGCCATGTCCGACAGGGGCCAGCGCGGGCGCGGGCGCAGGGCGATGTCATCGGGAATGGGCAGGCCGCCTGCTGTGGCCGTGCGCATGGTCTCGATCGCGGCCCATGCCACCATGACCGCGTTATCCGTGCATAACCGCAGCGGCGGGGCGGTGAACGGCAGGCCACGTGCCTGCGCGATGGTGGTCAGGCGCGCGCGCAGGACGGTGTTGGCCGCCACCCCGCCCGCCGCCACCAGCCCGCGCGCGTCAGGCATCATGTCCAGCGCATGCCCGATTCGGTCGGCCACGATATCGCTGACCGCATGCTGGAAACTCGCCGCGAGGCCCGCTGCCACCTCATGCGGTAATGCCGCGCGGTCATAGGGGGCAAGTTTCTGCGCCACTGCTGTCTTCAGGCCGGAAAATGAAAAATCGCATCCGGCCCGTCCCATCAACGGGCGCGGCAGGGCAAAGGCGGATGGATCACCCTGTTGCGCCAGGGCCTCGACCGCCGGGCCGCCGGGCCAGCCAAGGCCGAGCATCTTCGCCACCTTGTCAAACGCCTCGCCCGCCGCATCGTCGATCGTGCCGCCAAGCCTGCGGTAATGGCCTACACCCTCCACCGCGATGCACTGGCAATGCCCGCCGGATACCAGCAGCAGGAGGAAGGGGAACGGCGCGCCACCGGGCGTGATCCCCGGCAGGCGGGCCGTAAGGGCATGGGCCTCGATATGGTTGACGGCGATGAATGGCCGCCCCAGCGCGAGGGCGAGGCCCTTGGCGAAGTTGGCGCCCACGATCAGCCCCCCGATCAGGCCGGGGCCACAGCTTGCGGCGACCGCGCCGACATCGCCCGGCTGCATCCCCGCATCGTGCAGCACCCCGCGCACCAGCGCAGGCAGCGCGCCCAGGTGCGCGCGCGCCGCGATTTCGGGCACGACCCCGCCGAATGGCACATGTCCGGATTGCGTTAATGTCGCCTCTGCCATGACGCGGCCGTCGGCCGATACGATGGCGCAGGCCGTGTCATCACAGGAAGATTCAATCGCCAGCACGGGTGATGGCAGGTCGGGTGCGGGTACGGGGCGCAGGCTCATCGTGCAAAATACAGTCCGTTTGGGGCGAATGTCATCTTTCCTTTATCGTGAGGGGGTAATAGACACGCGATATGGATTTCGCAAAGTCTTCCGCCCCTGTTCCATCGTCCGCGTTGCAGAAAGTCGCGGCCGAGGCCGCTGCACGACAGCGAAAGGACACTCCCCGCGCCGAACCGCACCGGCGGCAACTGCCGCTGAAGGTGGGAACGCGTGCGTCCCCGCTCGCGCTTGTGCAGACGCGCGCCTTCCTGACGGTTCTGACGCGTTTCTGTCCGGTCCTGCGTGACATGGGCGCGTTCCAGGAACACCAGATCAGCACCACGGGTGACCAGGTGCTGAACCGCAAGCTGGCGGAAATCGGTGGCAAGGGCCTGTTTGCCAAGGAAATCCACGAAGCGTTGCTGGACGGGCGGATTGATTTCGCAGTCCACAGCCTCAAGGATCTGGAGACGGCGTTGCCGCCGGGGCTGGTCCTGGCCTGCACCCTGCGGCGCGAGGATGCGCGCGATGTCCTGATCCTTGGTCCTGATTGTCCCACGCCGGACCCGATGGACCCGTATTCCGCCCTGGCGCCGGGTGCGCTGGTGGGATGTGCGTCCGTGCGGCGGCAGGCGCAGATGCTGCATGTCCGCCCCGACCTGCGCTTTGGCCTGCTGCGTGGCAATGTGCAGACGCGCCTTGACAAGCTGGCGGCCCGGCAGTGCGAGGCGACGTTGCTGGCGCTGGCGGGATTGCGCCGGCTGGGGATGGAGGATCGTGCGGACGTCATCCTTGACCCCACGGTCATGGTGCCTGCCGCGGGGCAGGGGATCGTGGGCGTCACGGTGCGCGAAAGTGATGTCGAACTGCGAGAACTCCTCGCCGCGATCGAGGATTACGAGGCCCGCGCCGTCGCCACCGCCGAACGTGCCCTGCTGGCTGAACTTGACGGGTCGTGCCGCACCCCCATTGGTGGGTATGCCCGCCTGATCCCGGTGGTGGCCGGTGGCGCGCCCGAACTGCACCTGACCGGACTGGTCGCGCGGGAAGATGGATCTTTCCTGCTCAAGCGTTCCATCAGCGGCGCGCCGTCCGATGCCGCGCGCCTTGGCCATGCGCTGGGACGCAGCCTGCGGGCCGACAGCCCGTCGGATATCTTTGCCGAATAACGGCAGTATCTCACAGGGCGGGCGGGCGGGCGTGCTGGTGACACGGCCGCCCCCGGGCCTTGCGGAAACCATTGCTACACTTGCCGCGCGGGGCTGGCGACCGGTCGCCGCCCCGATGCTGGATATCGTTACCTGTCCGCTGGCGTCATATGGCGCGTCGCCGCCACAGGCGGTGGTCGTAACCAGCAGCCAGGCGGTGGCCGCCATCGCGCGGCCCGACCTTGTGGGCATTCCCTGTTATGCCGTCGGCGCCGCGACGGCCCGTCGCGCGCGTGCCGCCGGTTTTGCCCATGTGCGGATTGCGCCCGAAGGCACGGCGCAGGGGCTGGGCCGGATGCTGTCGGCCCAGATCATGCCATCGGCGGGGGCGCTCCTGCTTGCGGTGGGGCAGGGATATGCCATGGACCTTGCGCGTGACCTGCGTGACGTGGGCTTTCGGGTGCGGCGGCGTACGGTCTATCGCGTGACACGGCGCAGGCAGCTTGACAGGCCGGGACATGAGATGCTGATGGCGGGGCAGGCGGCGGCCGTGCTGTTCTTCTCCCCCCGCACGGCGCAGGCATTCATGGCGGCATTGACGCCCGCGCAGCGTCTGGCGCTTGCGCATGTGCGCGCCATCGTCATTTCCGAACGTACCGCGCGGGTGCTTGATGCGGCGCTGTGGCGGTCGGTGGAGGTTGCCCCCACCCCCGACAGTATTGGCATGCTGTCCCGTCTTGGCGCCGGGCCTTTGTCCGTGGGGCCTTTTTCCGACATGCCCTGAGAGGCTGTTTGGGAAGGCTGTTTGGGACAGCCAAAATTTATGGATGCCCCCTGTCGTCGCAGGCAGGCTGTGCCATAAGTCTTTGTAAATCATTGAAGATAATCAGATATCTGGCTGTCTTGTCGGCTGCCTCTGTCAAAAAAAGGCCCGATGGACATTGCCACCGGGCCCTTGATTTCCTTCAGTCCCGACCGGGCATGCCGGTGTCAGGCGTGGCCGGCGGCCTGTGCGAAGGAAGAGTTGCGCTTGCGCTGCCACAGTTCCACAAAGTCGATCGGTTGCAGCACGACCGGCGGGAAGCCGCTTTCGCGCGTGACATCGCACAGGATGTTGCGCACGAACGGGAATATCAGGCGCGGCACCTCGATCATCAGGATCTGTTCCAGGATGTTTTCAGGTGCGCCCGTCACCGTTGTCACCGCGCAATATACCAGTTCGCCCACGAAGACCGGACGCTCGGCCGCAGGTGCGTCGGCGGTGGCTACCGGCGGCAGCTTGGCCATGATCTTGGTGGTCATCGACACTTCGTAAACCGGCTGTTCGGGGTGGAGCTGCGCGGTCGTTACGTCGATTTCGATGTTCATGCTGGGGTTTTCAGCCTGCAACTGCTGAAAGATCATGGGGCCACCCGGGACCTCGAACGACAGATCCTTGACGTATTGCAGGTTGATGCTCATCGAAATCTGGGGGGCGGACTGTCCCTCCGGCTGTTCGTTGGTGTCCTGCGGAAGGGTGGAGGGCTTGTCGGTCATGTGGCTGTGTATTCCCTGAAAACGGAAAGGGTGAGGAAATAGGGTGTTCCCAGCCGGTAGCATGCCTCCGCGCGTTCGCCAACTGTATCGCCGCGCCAGGCAATTGCCGCGATATGTGCATTAAACGCCTCTGTCGCATTGTCTTGGCAGCGGGCGTTGCCTATGTTTGGCGAAGGATTTTTTAACGGGTCGGGGTTCTCCCGCTCGCGGGTATGGACAGGCGGCATGGATTTTTTATTTGGGCATTTCCCCCTTGACCTGGTGTTCCTGGGGCTGGTCGCCGTGTTTCTGGTGCTGCGCCTGCGGGGCATCCTGGGCAAGCGTGTCGGCGCCGAACCCGCCGCGCGTACGATGCAGCCCACGCCGACACCGGCCCCTGTGATTGAGGGGAAGCCCGAACCCGTGGCCCCCGCGACGACCTATGACATCCCGACCCCTGACACCCGCGTGGGACAGGTGCTGTCCGCGATCGCCGCGCGCCAGCAGGGCTTTACCCCCGACGGTTTCATCCGCCAGGTGGAGGACGCCTTTCGCCAGATCGTGCAGGCCTATGCCGTGGGGGATATCGAAACCCTGCGCCAGCACCTGACCGAAAGCACCTTCACCGCGTTCGAGGCTGCGATCGTATCGCGCCAGCAGGCCCATGAAACCATGCGCAGCGAAATCCGTGACATCACGGACATGGCGATCATTGATGCGGAACTGTCGCCCGATGTCAGCGTGCCTTATGCCCGGATCGAGGTGCGCATCGTGTCCGATCAGGTCAGCGTCACGCTGGACCAGAACGGACAGCCCGTATCGGGCGTGGACGCCGTGACCGAGTTTTCGGACCTGTGGACGTTCGAACGGATTCTTGGCGCGGCGACCCCGGGCGCGCAATGGCGTCTTGGCGCCAGCCGCAGCGCCTGATCCCGATCCCTTTTTCCAACTACCAGCCTGAGACTGTGCCTGAGTGATCATGAAGCGTGTACCTGTCCTTGCGTCGGCACTGCTGCTGTGCGCGTGCCATAACCTTGCCCCGCAGGTGGGGCCTCAGACAGCGGCCCGGCATGCGGATGACAGATACCCTTCCAAGACACGGGCCATTTCCTTTTCAAAGGTCGCGGGCTGGGACAGTGACGATACGGCGCAGGCGCTTTCGGTCTTTGTGGCGGAATGCCACAAGCTTGGTTCCCTGCCCGCCGAAAGCGCCCTTGGCGATGGCGCGGGCGGGGCGGGTACCCGCGTGGGGGACTGGCTTGCGGCCTGTGACGCCGCGCGCCGGGTCGCGCCGGACAATGCCGCTGCCGCGCGGGATTTCTTCCAGGCATGGTTCCAGTCCTATCGTATCGGGACGCCTGACCGGCAGGGAACGCTGTTCACCGGGTATTATGAACCTGAAATCCGTGGGTCGCTGAAACGTGGCGGGATCTACCAGACCCCGGTCTATCGCCGTCCGCCCGACCTGCAGCGCACGCGTGATGCGCAGGGCCACATGCACACAGGCCGCAGGGAGGGGACGAAATTCGTGCCCTATGCCACCCGTGCGCAGATTGATGGCGGCGCGCTTGCACATCACAAGCTGGAACTGCTCTGGGTGGCAGATCCGGTTGACCTGTTTTTCATGCAGGTTCAGGGCGCAGGTCGCGTGCGCCTGCCCAACGAACAGGTCGTACGCCTGAGTTTCGACGGCCATAATGGGCAGCCTTATGTCCCATTGGGCCAGGTGATGGTGCAAAAAGGATATCTTGAGGCAGGCCATGTGAGCCTGACGGCGATTCGTGACTGGCTGGAGACACATCCCGCGCAGGCCCGCAGCGTGATGGAGGCGAACCCCAATTATGTCTTCTTCACCGAACTGCCTTCCGACAGTACTGATGTCGGCACGCCCGGCGCATTGGGCGTGCCGCTGACGCCGGGACGTTCCCTGGCGGTGGACCGCCATGCCATCCCGCTTGGCGCGCCGGTTTGGATCAATACGGCCGTCAATGCCGCGGGACATGTGGAAACGTGGAAACGGCTGGGCTTTGCGCAGGATCTGAGCCGTGATGTCAAGGGAACGGGGCGTGTGGACCTGTATCTTGGCTGGGGGCCAGAGGCGGCGCAGGATGCCGCGGCCCAGCATTCCGTCGGTCAGCTGATCGTGCTGTTGCCCCGCAAGGCCGCAAAGGAGGCCGTAAGGGACGCCGCATCCGGGGACGGTGCGTCCTGAACGGTGGTTGCCTGGTGTGCGAACGCCACGGGATGACCTGAAACAGATTATTGATAAATAACGCTAAAAGTTCCTGTTGGCTGCTTTCCTGGAAAAGCGGCGTCGTTTGAAATCCTAATAAGGTTTCGGCAATAAGATTTCGACAGGGACTTTCACGATTCCAGGATGTTGCGGTTGCCTTTTCAAACAGTCTCCAGGGGGTAGAGAGCCATGGCCGGGCGGTCCACCACCACGGCGGCGGGTCCGCAGGGGCCAGTGTCGCCCCGTACCGTACGTTATCGCGAGGGGCCGCATCAACTGGTGCGTGGCGACTGCCTGAAGGTCCTGCGCCGGATGCCCGCGGACAGTGTCGATGTCGTGGTGACATCGCCGCCGTACAATATCGGCCTGCGTTACAGCACCTATAACGATACCTTGGACGAGCAGGGCTATCTTGACTGGATGGTGGCCATTTCGCGCCAGGTCCGGCGCGTGATGAAGCCCGACGGGTCGTTCTTCCTCAACATTGCCGGGTCTTCGGCGCAACCATGGCTGCCGTTCGAACTGATGGTACGGCTGCGCGCGTTGTTTGCGTTGCAGAACCACATAAGCTGGGTGAAGTCGATTTCAATCGGGGCGGAGACGTTCGGCCATTTCAAGCCGGTCAACAGCCATCGCTATCTTCACCGTAACCACGAACACCTGTTTCACCTGACCCGTTCGGGGCATGTGAACCTGCAACGGCTGGATGTTGGTGTCCCGTATATGGACAAATCGAACATTGTGCGGCGCGGGCATCGGCAGGACCGGCGCTGTCGGGGGGATACATGGTTCGTCCCGTATGAAACGGTACAGGGCAAGGCGCAGAAATATAACCATCCCGGCACGTTCCCCGTCAGCCTGCCGCAGATGTGCATCCGCCTGCATGGTCGGCCGGATGCGGTCGTGCTTGATCCGTTCATGGGCACCGGCACCACCATTGTCGCCGCCCTGCGTGAAGGGGCGCGGGGAATCGGGATCGACCTCGACAGCGGATATGTCGAGATCGCGCGCGAACGCGTGCGCGCGGCCCTGAAGGAAAGCGGGGCGGGAGAGTGATGCCCCGTTATTGATTTTTTCACTTGTTTTCATTGAAACGATTATTTTGACAAATGCTCCACCGATACGTCAGAACACGCCTGAACACAGACGGGGGAATAAAGGGACATGTCGGTAAGGAAGGCGATTCTGGGGATCGTGGCCGTCGGGGGCATCGCATATGGTGGTACTGTCGCCTATCTGACCCATTTCGATCATGAAACGGCGCCCGCGCCCGCCGGGGCCAATGTCGATGCGGTTTCGGCCACGGCGCTGAATGTCCTGCGCGAGGCACGGTGTGATTACTGCCATGCGGCCAAGGTGGAACTGCCGTTCTATTTCAAGGTGCCGGTGGCCAACCAGTTGATGAACCGTGATCGTGATCAGGGGCTGCGCCATTTCCGCGTCGAACCCGTGATCGAGGCGTTGCAGACCGGCAAGGTGCCAGGTGAGGAAGCCATGGCCCGTATCGAGGAAGTGGTGCGCCAGAACCGCATGCCGCCCTCGCTTTACCTGCTGATGCACTGGCATGCCCATATGTCCACCGAACAGCGTGATGCCGTACTGGCATGGATTGCGCAGGAACGGCGCGAACATTATGCGACATCGGGGGTTGCCGCGCGCTTTGCCGCCGAACCGGTACAGCCTGTGCCTGCCGCCCTGCCGGTGGATGCGAACAAGGTGGCGTTGGGGCAACGGCTGTTCTTTGAAAAGAAGCTGTCGGAAAATGGCGAACTGAACTGCGCCAGTTGCCACAGCCTGCAACATGCGGGCATGGATGGCCTTGTGACCGCGACGGGCATCTTTGGCCAGAAGGGGCCGATCAATGATCCGACGGTGTTCAATGCAGCATTGAACCAGAGCCAGTTCTGGAATGGGCGGGCCGCGACGTTGGCGGATCAGGCGGCCGGACCTGTGATGAACCCGTTGGAAATGGGATCACATGACTGGGGTGCCGTGGCCGATCGCCTGCGGGCCGATCCGACTTATGTTGCGGATTTCCAGACCGCATTTGGCAGCGCGGACATCAACCAGGATACGATTACCGCTGCCATTGCTGAATTCGAAAAGACACTGCTGACACCCGACAGCCGCTTTGACCAGTATCTGAAGGGGGATGACACTGCGCTGAATACGCAGGAAAAGCATGGCTACGAACTGTTCAAGACTGTTGGCTGCTCTGGCTGTCATACCGGTGCGTCCATGGGTGGGCAGGCGTTCGAGGTCATGGGGCTGGAAGGTGATTACTTTGCCGCGCGTGGCGGGGCCGTGACCGATGCGGACAAGGGGCGCTTTACCGTGACGCACCAGCCGCAGGATATGGAACGTTTCAAGGTGCCGAACCTGCGCAATGTGGCCCTGACGGCACCATATTTCCATGATGGCAGCATCAAGACGCTTGATGGCGCGGTGCGCGAAATGGCGCGTTACCAGACGCCCGACCATGATATTTCCGATCAGGACGTGGCCGATATCGTTGCGTTCCTCAATACCCTGACCGGCAAATACCAGGGGCAGACCCTGACTTTGGGGCAATAAGGGACACGTCCTTGCGGGCATTGTTCACAGTGTTTTGGACCCCGCCGCATCATGTGGCGGGGTTTTTTGATGCCGGTATGACAGTATGCCATGATAAGGGAAGGCGACAGAGCGACAGAGCGATAGAGAGACCGGGCGGCCGGGCGACAGGGTGATGTTTCGTTACGCGTCATCAACTGCCGGGAAACGGGATCAGCGGGCGCGGGAGGAAGGTCAAGGTGCGGCGGCGTCGGATACTCAATCAGGATGAGCAGGCGCTATGGGCGGCCTTTACGCACGATATCTCCCCCTTGCGCACGGCCCGTGCCCCGGCACGTGTCCTGTCACGCACACCGCAATCGCCCCCATCCGCGCCGGACGGAGGCTTGCCTGCGCCAGAATCCGCGACGCCGGCGCAGGGCGTACGACGCCTTAATGCCCCTGACCTGCATCATCGGCCCGCCCATGGCCGGGCGGATCATGACCGTATGCTTGAAATCGGGGTCAGGCGTCCCGGCCTGGATGATACAAGCTGGCGTGGGCTGGTCAGTGGACGGTTGCGGCCGCAACGGCGGCTGGACCTGCATGGACAGATCGCACAGACGGCGTTCTATCGGCTGCATACCTTCTTGTTGCAGGCGCGTGCTGACAACGTACGGTGCGTTGAAATCATTACCGGGTTGGGCAGTGGCGCCAATGGCGGCATCCTGCGGCGCGAACTGCCATTATGGCTGGGGCGGGCCGACCTGCGGCGTTTCATCCTTGCGGTGGTGCATCCACATGCGGCCAATCAGGGGGCGGTGCGCATCCTGCTGCGCCGACAGCAACGTCCCTAGGGCAGGGCGCGATTGTGGGAATGATGCGGGTTTTGGACGGAATTTTTTAAAAAGCGCCGAAAATATCCTGTCGTTTTAAAGGCAGGGCAACACGCATGAACTTCTGTCGTTCCTTGGGAAGACGGTTTGGGAACAACCTATGGAATAATAAAAATTCCTGGGCGGTATCTTGCACCCAAAAAACGACGCCTTGCAAAGTGTCTTGGGAAAAGCTTGGCCAGAAAATTTTAGGCTTCCAGTCGGTTGCTGGACCTCCCGTCTCCAACCGTCCGTTAAAGCACGTCGCCCGGATTTGTATGTCTGCGGATGGTTTCTATCCCATCCGCCAGTCTGGCAGGTGGGTCGAAAGCCACCGGCGCAGCGCCATGATGGAGGTCACGTCCCCCGCCATCTGCCGCAATGGGCCGGTGCAGGCCGTCGCATCAAGCAGTTTGCGTCCCGTGCCACTGGCCATCGTGCGGATGTCCGTGCTGTCGATGGCGAGGTCGCAGGCATGGCGCCATTCCGCAACCAGCGTCGGGGGCGTCAGCATTGGCAGGACAAGCCCGATATCAAGTGCCGCCGCCGCGGACAGCGCCGTCCATGCCCCATATAACAGTGATGACAGCGCCGAATGGTTTTCACGCAGCAGTACGTCATGCATGAAGGGCACGCGCTGCCCCCCGATTTCCAGCGGGACGCTGTCGGTCAGGGAAAACAGCGCAGGATAACCGTCATGCGACAGCGCCTCGATCGCCGTGCGTGTTTCGGCAGAACCCTGCGGGTCGAGGATCTGTATCACATCGACCTGGTTGTCACGCAATGCTGCGATCGCGTCTGTCACACTGGCCAGGCCGGGCACGGGAATGGGGCGCAGGCCGAACATCGTCATGCCCAGAACGGTCGGCAGTTCAATGCCCGTCAGGGTGGAAACCGCGATGCGCACCGGGCGGTCGCGCATGAAATTTTCGATGTTGCGGTGAAGCTGCGCATGCCCGATCACCACAGGTGACAGCAGGCTGAAGAAAAGGGGCAGCCAGCGCGAATAATCGAAATGGATGCGTGCCTCGCCCGACAATGCGGCGACAAGTGCCGCCCCTGGCACCGCAAGCGCCGTGGTCCCGTCGGGGGGGGTCTGGGTATCGAACAGGTTGGCAGCCGTGACGCCGTCCTGGCCCACGGTCATGCGCGTTGAAATCACCTGACCATGACCGAAGCCGCGTTCGAGTTCCGGGGCAAGAAGCCCCCCCCACCGTCCGGCCGTGCTGCCCTTGTCCCCCCCGATCAGTAATTGGGGATTGGTGACGGATTGCGCCTGCACCGGCAGGCGCTTGGGGGGGAGTTCCGAAGCCCCCGCCCGTCCCGCCAGCACCGCCGCCCCAAGGGGCAGGGCCGCCAGCAGGAGATCCCGGCGCCGCATCACATGCTCGCCCGGCGGTCTGCGCCGGGCGGGGCATGGGGAGGATGGGTCATCAGGGGGGGCTGGGGACAAGTTGTGGCTACTCCGCATGTCGGGATGGTGGAACCGGGATGCTGGCCGCGGATTGCGGCAGTCGTGCGGCCAATTTAGGGCCAGCGTACCTCCGGGGGAAGGCTCATCAGGATGGCTTCGGTATTCCCGCCGGTTTTCAGGCCGAACAGGGTGCCGCGGTCATGCAGCAGGTTGAACTCCACATAACGGCCGCGCCGGACAAGCTGTGCCTCACGCTGATCGGGGGTCCAGGGTTCCATCATGCGGCCACGCACGATGTCGGGATAGGTTTCAAGGAAGCCAAGCCCCACGTCGCGGGTAAAGGCGAAATCGGCATTGGCATCGCCACTGTGCAGGCGGTCATAGAATATTCCGCCAAGCCCGCGTGCCTCGTCCCGATGGGGCAGGTAGAAGTATTTGTCGCACCACTCGCGAAAGCGCGGGTAATATTCCGGGTCATGGCGTTCGCATGCCGTGCGGAACCCGTCATGGAAACGCGCGGCATCGGCAATGGCCTCGGCGCTTTTGGGGAACATCGGCGTGATGTCGCCACCGCCGCCGAACCACCCTTCGGTGGTGACGATCATGCGGGTGTTGAAATGCGCGGCGGGGACCAGCGGGCTGCACATATGCGCGACAAGGCTGATGCCGGTTGCAAAGAAGCGCGGATCTTCGGCGGCGCCGGGAATGGTGTGGCGGAATTCGGGGCTGAAGGTGCCCGACACGGTGGAAACATTGACCCCCACCTTTTCAAACACCCGCCCGCGCATCAGGCTGATGACGCCACCACCACCGGGGGAACCATCCTCGTTCGCGCCACGGGTCCATGACGTGCGTTCGAAACGTCCCGGTGCAGTCCGCGCGCCCAGGGTGGGGGCGTCGTCGCGGGCGGCGTCATCCTCGATCTGTTCAAAGGCGGCGCAGATACGGTCGCGCAGGTTTTTGAACCATGTGCGGGCCGCCTCTTTCATGGCGTCGTGGGCAAGGGGCGGGCGGGCATTGGTCATTTGTATCATTCTTCAGGTCTGGTCCGTGATTGGGTATGGGTGCCTGTTTGTCCTTTCGATTGCAAGACAGGTCGTGCCGCCGCTAGGAAAAGGCAACAATGGCGGCTATGTTCGGCACCGGATGCACGCACGGGGCCTTGCCCGGTGCCGACATGGATATGACCGGACCAAGATGCTGTCTTTTCCCGCCTGTGACGAAGCCTGACGCCAGATGATACGTGCCGCGCCATTCCCGCCACGCATCGTGCCGCGCGCGATGCGGCGTGCCGCGATCTGTCTTTCCCTGCTGTCTGTTGCTGCCGGGGCCGCCGGAGCCATCGGGCCAGCCAGTCAGGCACATGCGCAGTCCGCAAATCCTGTCCCCTCCCATGCGTGGAGCTTCAGCGGCCCGCTGGGCACTTTCGACATGGCGGCGGTGCAGCGTGGATATGCGGTGTATGACCATGTCTGTTCCGCATGCCACGGCATGACGGCGCTGACCTATGGCGATCTTGGCGGCATGGGCCTGACGGAGGAGCAGGTCGCCCGCATCGCCCATGCCCACCGCATGCCCACGGGGGGGGATGCGGCGGGCAAGCCGGTGACACGCCCCGCGACCGCCGATGACCATCTGCGCTCGCCCTATGCCACGCCCGCGCTTGCGGCGGCGGCCAACCATGGTGCCCACCCCCCCGATCAGTCACGGCTGGAGGTTGTCTATCCCGGCGGGGCCAGCCGCATGCGCGCGTTGCTGCTGGGGTATGGGCAGGCGCCGCCCGCCGGGATGCAGGTCCCGGCCGGAAGTTTTTACAACCCCTATGCCGCCAATGGCATGATCGCCATGCCGCCGCCCCTGCATGATGGCGGCGTGACCTATGCCGACGGCACGGCCCCCACCACGGCGCAGCAGGCCGATGATGTCGTCACCTTTCTGACATGGGCGGCCCGTCCCCATCTGGAGGAACGTCACCGCACGGGTGTGCGTGTCGTCGTATTCCTGCTGGTCCTGCTTGTGCTTACCTTTTGCCTGAAACGGAGAATATGGTCCGATGTCCACTGAACCCGCCCACCCGTCTGATGTGATCGAGCCTGTCATCGGCCTGATCGGAGGCTCCGGCCTGTATGACATCGAAGGGCTTGAAGACAAGGAATGGCGTACGGTCGAAACACCGTGGGGCAAGCCGTCGGACCAGTTGCTGTTCGGCAGGCTTGATGGCGTGCGCTGCGTGTTCCTGCCGCGCCATGGTCGTGGTCACCCGTTGCCGCCGACGCGCCTGAATTACCGTGCCAATATCGACGCGCTGAAGCGTTCGGGGGTGACCGATATCGTGTCGCTGTCCGCCGTGGGGTCACTGAAGGAAGAGCTGCCGCCGGGGCATTTCGTGGTCATTGACCAGTTCATCGACCGCTCTTTTGCGCGTGAAAAGACGTTTTTCGACACAGGCTGCGTTGCCCATGTCGGCATGGCCGACCCGCTATGTCCGCGTATCGGTGACGTGCTGGAGGGGCAATGCCGGGCGCTGGGTCTGGATGTCACGCGCGGTGGCACATATCTGGTGATGGAGGGGCCGCAGTTTTCCACCCGTGCAGAAAGCAACCTGTACCGGTCCTGGGGATGCTCGGTCGTGGGCATGACCAACATGCCCGAAGCCAAGCTCGCCCGTGAAGCGGAGATCTGTTACGCCACCGTTGCCATGGTAACGGATTACGACTGCTGGCATGACGACCATGACAGTGTGACCGTCGATGCGGTGGTCAAGGTGATGCAGGAAAACTCCAGCCGGGCGCGTGCGCTGGTGCGTGCGGTCATCCCGCAGTTGGGCAAGCCGCGTGGCCCGTGCCATGCCGGGTGCGACCGTGCGCTGGAACATGCCATCATCACCGCACCCGACCGTCGCGATCCCGCCCTGCTGGCAAAGCTTGATGCGGTTGCGGGACGCGTGCTCGCACGGGGCTGAGGCAGGTCCTGCCCGTCCCGTGCGGTCTATTGCCGCAGGGGACGGGACTTTTGGACGTCTTGGACGTGATGTGGGCAGAGTATTGCGACAGGGGCAACAGGAGGGCGGGCAACAGGAAGTTTCGGGAGAGCACCTGAAAAAGCCGTCCCGGAGTTCCTGGCGGTCTGTTTGCAAGGCGTCGCCTGCTTAACAACAAGGCAACGACTCAAGAAATTGTCCGAAAACACATCATTGATAAAAAACAGGAAAAGTTTTTGGGTGCC
>NZ_BANE01000037.1 GCF_000964405.1 Novacetimonas hansenii JCM 7643 | reverse complement strand
CCAAAAACTTTTCTTGTTTTTTATCAATGACTTGTTTTCAAACAATCTCTTAAAAAACCTTCCCCGAAAAACTTCCTGTCTTTAGCTGTATTTTCTCCCCAGACTGAATTTTCAAACAGCTTTTTGCGAAGAGGGAAATCATAAGATTCCCGATTGGGAAATTTTCGAAAATATTTGATTTTAAAAATATATTTCATAAAAATTTTCTCAAAAAACTATAAATCATTCCAACACAGAAACAGACCCCCTGATACCCAGAGGAGAATGAACGTGCGCGTGTTTGTTGCCTCACTTGCAACCGAAACCAATACCTTTTCCCCGGTACCAACCGACCTGTCCGCATTCAAAGCTGCGTTCTATGCCCCACCGGGGCAGCATCCTCCCACACCGACACTCTGTTCCGCCGTAGTTCCCGCCCTGCGTTCGCGCAGGGCGGACGGGGATTTCGAACTGGTGGAGGGCACCTGCACATGGGCGGAACCCGGCGGCCTGGTCAAACGCCAGACCTATGAAGAGTTACGTGACGAGATCCTGGAACAGTTACGTGCCGCCATGCCCGTGGATGCGGTGGTCATGGGGTTGCATGGTGCAATGGTCGCGCAGGGTTACGATGATTGCGAAGGAGACCTGCTGTCGCATATCCGCGACTGCGTTGGGCCAGATGTCGTGATCGGGGCGACATTCGACCCGCACAGTCACCTCACCGCACAACGCGTACGCAGCCTGGATGCCATGAATGCGTTCCTGGAATTCCCGCACACTGATTTCATGGAACGCGCACAGCAACTTGTCGATATTGTCCTGCGCGCGGCACGTCGTGACATAAAACCGGTCATTTCGACATTCGACTGCCGGATGATTGACGTCCTGCCCACCAGCCAACAACCATTGCGCGGGTTCGTGGACAGGATCGTAGCGTTACAGGGCACGGGCAGGATCCTGTCCATTTCCCTCATCCATGGGTTCCTTGCGGGGAATGTGGCTGACCTTGGCACACAGGTTGTGGTCGTAACGGACAATGACCCGGACGGCGGCGAGCATCTGGCGCATGATCTGGGCATGGAGGTATTTGGCTTTCGCGGCAGCACGCGCATGCACACCCTGTCCCCCGAACAGGCGATCACACGGGCACGGGATGCGATTGCCGACCCTGCGACCACCGCGCCGGTCGTACTGGCGGATATCTGGGACAATCCCGGGGGCGGCGTCGCGGGGGACGGGACGCTGCTGCTGTCGGCACTGATCGGTGCGGGCATCGACAATGTGGGGATTGCGACGATCTGGGACCCGATCGCCGTCGCATTTTGCAAGGCAGCAGGGATTGGCGCGCGGATTCACCTGCGCATCGGCGGCAAGGCCGGTCCCGGCGGCGGGGACCCGATCGACGCGGATGTCGAAGTGCGCAATGTCGTCGATGCGGCATGGCAGAGCTTTGGCGAAAGCAGGGTTCCACTGGGCGCAAGTGCCGTCATCCGGATTGCTGGCACACATATCGACATCATCGTGAACACCAACCGTACCCAGTGTTTCGAGCCGGACATATTCTCCAACCTTGGCATTGATCCCACCGCCAAGGACGTACTGGTGGTGAAATCCACCAACCATTTCTATGCCGGGTTTATCGGGATTGCCGCCGCAGTCCTTTATGTCGATGCGGGCACGCATTACCCATCCGACCCGAAACGCACCAGATATACCAAGCTGACGCGCGGGATCTGGCCCATCGTGGAAAACCCCCATGACGTGACATGATCGCACACCGCGCATGTGACATTCCCCACCCGGGACCGCCAAGATGCCCTTGACCCATGCCCTTGCCGTCGGGGGATGTGCGATCGGGATGATCATTGTCCTGATCGCCCGCTTTCGCCTGAATGCACTGCTGGTGCTGTTCGGTGTGGCCATCGCGGTCATGCTGGCGACAGGTCACAGCCCGGCGCAGGCCGTGACCACGTTCCAGCACGGGGCAGGCAACGCGCTGGGCAATATCGGATTCCTGATCGCCTTTGGCACCATGTTCGGCAAACTGATTGCGCAGTCGGGGGCGGCCGATACGGTTGCACGCTCGGTCATGCAACGATGTGGCGTACGCAACCTGCACTGGGCCATGGCCGCGACCGGCATGATTGTCGGCCTGCCCATCTTCTTTGACGTGGGGTTTGTCCTGCTGGCCCCGCTGGGCTTCATCGCGGCACAGGAAAGCCGCAGGCCTGTGCTGATGGCCATCCTGCCCCTGGTTGCCAGCCTGTCGATCGCCCATGCGGTCATGCCGCCACATCCGGCCATCATGCTGGCCATCGGCATTTACCATGCCCGCCTGACACTCAATCTCATGCTTGGGCTGCTTGTCATGCTGCCCACGGCAATCCTGTGCGGGCCTGTGTTCGCGCAGTTTGTCATCCGTCACATCGGCACAATTGCGACCAGCCCGATGGAAGCGGAATTCCAGATACGCACCACGCCAGAAATTCATGCTCCGCCGGGGCGCAGCGTGCTGTGCATTTTATTGCCATTCCTGCTGATCGGGGGTGGGCAGGTGCTGGCGGCCATATCCGGCGCAGGGATATGGCATATGCTGGGGCAGGCACTGGGGGAGACGAATATCGCCCTCCTTGTGTCGCTGCTGGCCGTGGCCGTACTGTTATGCAGGCCTGCGGGCATGACACCGCAACAGATTGCCCATGCCCTTCAATCCTGCCTTGCCCCGACGGGATTCGTCATCCTGCTGGTGGGCGCGGGCGGGGGATTCGGACAGGCGGTGATCGACAGCGGCATTTCCGCAGCCCTGACATCCGCGGCCCTGGGCGCGCATATGTCCCCATTGCTGCTGGCGTTCCTGTCGGCTGCGATCATCCGCCTTGCGACAGGATCGGCCACCGTGGCCACCGGCACGGCGGCAAACCTGATCGCACCAGCACTCCCCCACCTGCATGGCGTATCACCGGAACTACTGGTACTGGCAACAGGCGCAGGATCAATCGCCTTTGGCCCGGTTAACGATCCCGTTTTCTGGCAATTAAAGGAATATCTGGGCCTGTCGCTGGCACAGACCTTTGTCGTGTGGTCTGGAACGGAAACACTGATTTCCATTGTCATCTTGTGCCTGACGCTTCTTCTTTCTGCTGCCCTGTAGGAATGCTGCTGTCTTTGGATGGATTTTCAACGGTCCGACCGGACAGTAGATCGGGCTCAATAACATACTGAAATTATAAAGTTTTTTTTGTGAAGCTTTTTCTGAAAAGCTTCAGAAGACACCGCATTTTTGAAAAAAGGCGGCACCCAAAAACTTTTCCTTTTTTATCAATGATCTGTTTTCAAACACTCTCTTACGCCAGAACAGCGGAGAGCGTCGGGCGGGCTGTCCCTGCCTCGTACCATGCGATTCACATAATGATAACATTTCAGGAGCATTATCCTGGTCACGAGTTCCATTCGATACGCTCAGGAATGATGAAATGACCCAACTATTCGGAACGGGAAACAGTGTTACCAGCAGTGGAACATATGACCTTATGCCAATTGCGGTACTTGGTATTCTGGGAAGCGCCGATGCCACGGTATCTTCCTCCACCGGTGCAGAGGTCGATGCCACCATCAACATTACGGGGCTGCTGGACCTTCCGGTCACAGCACTCAGCACCTATACGATCACTGCGGAAAAAAATACTTCCGTCACCGTTTCCGCCGGTTCCGTCGCCATCGGAACCGAAACGATCCTCAATGCGGACGGGGGGACGATCTCGCTGGGTGGTGGACTGCTGAATGCAGCCACAGGCGTGACCATCAATCTGAGCAACGGTGGAACATTCAACGGTTCGGCCGTCATATCGGCCCTGTCTGGTGCGACAAGCAATTTCGAGTCCGGTGGTGGCGTGCTCAACCTGGCTGGCTCCAGCACCGGGCTGGCCCTGCTGTCGGGGGCATCAATCAAAAATTTTGGAACGGGGGATTCGATCATTATCGAATCCAACGGTTCCCCCGCGACCATCAGCAGTGTCAGTTATAATTCCCTGCTGGGAACAACTGACATAACATTTTCAAATAATGACAGTGTAACGCTGACGGGTGAGTACCAGAACACGGACCCGACGGCCTCCAACTATGTCAATGCCGTTGCAGAAAGCGGTGATACAGGCACAGTGATTGTCTGTTTCCTTTCGGGCACCATGATCCAGACCCCGACGGGGGACATCGCGGTCGAGGCCCTTCAGGTTGGTGACGCCATCAACATTTTTGACTGTTCCGTCCCTGCTGGCACAACCCGGAACATCGTCTGGGCAGGACACCACAAAGCCGTGGTGCGGCCCCACCTGCCAGATGATGAAGCCGGATATCCCGTGCGTATCGTCAAGGATGCGATCACCGATGGCGTACCGTACAAGGATATGCTGATCACGGCGGAACACTGCCTGTTCTTTGACGGGAAATTTGTGCCCGTCCGCATGCTGGTGAACGGTCGATCCATTTTTTATGACAAGTCGATCACATCCTATGACTATTATCATATCGAAACCGCACAACATTCCGTCATCATGGCCGACGGTATGCTGAGCGAAAGTTATCTTGATACCGGAAACCGCCGCAATTTCCATCAGGCTGGCAATGTCGTGCGCATCGGGTCGTCACCACGAAATTGGGCCGATGATGCCGCAGCACCATTGGCGGTCAACCGTGATTTCGTCGAACCCCTGTTCCATCGGATCGGGGAACGGGCCATTGCCTCTGGTCATGCGCCCAGGTCCGAACCGCCGATCGTGGAAACCAACGCCGACCTGCACCTGGTTACAAAAACAGGGGCCGTACTGCGCACGATGCGCGAGGCCAATGGCCATGCTTTTTTCATGATCCCACCTGGGATCGAGGAAGTACGGATCATGTCACGCACGGGCCGCCCGTCAGATATGGTTGGTCCTTATGTGGATGACCGCCGCCATCTGGGTGTATTGGTCAGGAGCATCAAACTGTTTGAAGGCAATATCGCCCGTCCCGTTACGTCCCACCTCGCACCCGACGCACCGGCGGGATGGCATGATGGGGGATATATGCCCTGCAAGGAGCCTTGCCGCTGGACAGATGGGCAGGCCACGCTGCCACTTGGGCACCGGCATCCCACATTGATGGGGCTATTGTGCCTCGAAATCATTGCGGGTGGGCCTTATAATGTCGAAAAAGACAATATTCCCCAAAATGATACGCGCCTGACAGCCTGAACAGGACGCCCCCTGTGTTCTCCCACAGGGGGCGATTCACACGATCATGAAGCCTTTATTTACCCTAAAACCCGGACAGACCTGGACCGGTGCCCCCCCACGCAGCGAAGTGCGTGTCATTGACAGTATTGAAAAAAACCATGTCGTCTTTCGCAGGAAAGGAAAACGACGTGCCTTTCTGACCTTGCAGGAAACAACCATCATGGGTTTCCGTAAATGGATCCAGCAAAGTCAGGCCATTTCCGATGATGGGCTGAGCGCAACCGATCTGCACGGTTTTTCACCTTCACGCGAAATCGGGCAACGTATTCAGTTATTGCGCAAGGCTGCGGGATTAAGCCAGAAAGCATTTGCCGAAATGTTGGGTATGTCGCGTGCCGCCGTCTGTTTCTGGGAAACAGGACGTTCCAGCCATATCAGCGAACATGTACCCCGCATTGCGGAAATATTTGGTATCAGCGAAGAAGTTTTCCTAAACGGACAGAATAACGAAACAATACCGATCGAACTTACAAAAGATGAAGAAAATATTATAAAGCTCTATAGATCCCTTTCCATCGAGAACCGTCTTCAGGCGATAAAACGTATGGAAATGCTATATATAAAGGGATAATATCAGGAATTCATAAAATAAATTGAATGTTTTTGAAAAATTTCCATCAAAAAACATTACAATCCCAATATGCGCGGTTCTGTGTTTTTAAAATCATTAGGTAATGACTACCGCCCTTCCGGCTTTTTTCCTCTGGTCACACCAAAAACGATTCCCGGCAAGTTTTGAAACAATATCCGGGGGAAGGACTGGGCGCCGACGCAGAACTTCAACGCGCGGTCTTACTTTATGCAGGCCGGGGGAATTCAGACTTTCATCAAATTTGACGGGTTCTTCGAAATATACATTTTCGAAATCATATTTGCATGCGGGAAGGTTTAATACATCGCCCAGAATACTCGATGTCCTGGCAGGTTCATGAACCAGGACATCGTAATCTACGACAATGAGGTTATGAGCAAAATCGCTATAAAATGCTTCGGTAAAAGCACGCCAACAAAACCCGAATGCCCCATTGGCTGAAAGCAGGGAATACACGCGGCTGTGCAAATTCCCCCTGTGTTCGATCGGGACGATTTTTGAACTTAAAAGAGGGTTTTGCTGCATCACACGTTCAAATGAATCAATAATCCAGACAGGGTCCCTGACACAGAAAATAATCTTTGCTTCTGGGAAAATAGCATTGATCAAACCAAGTCTGGTACACCACAGACGGATATTATCAATAATCACTGACAGATTATTGGCATTCAGGGATGAATCCCCGCCATAATAATTGAACAATATCCCCCGCAGGAGACGATGCCTTGTGTCCCTGTCAAATTCGGTTTGATACTCCCCCTCCACCATAACGGAACTTAATTTTAACATCATGGGAGCAACAGGAGAAATATGCCCTGCTTTGATGATCGTAGGATTCTGTCGAAGCAATGCCGCAAGCAATGTTGAGCCTGAGCGCGGTAATCCAGACATGAAATGCACAGTAGGGACGAGCATGCACATAAAGGCCATTACAGTTGAACCAAGCCTTTATCGTAGTAAAGTCAGTCTTTAAGATCCTCCTACCTGAACAGGTGGCACACATGTTACATGATGTTACATATGCATCAGGGATGAATCAGGCCCAGGTTGATTGCCTGAACAACAGCCTGAATGCGATTATGGGCCCCCAATTTCTGCATGATATTTTTCAGATGATATTTGACCGTATTGTCACTGATATTAAGGATGGAACTGATTTCCAGAGTATTTTTCCCTTGCGCGACCCACAGCAGGCATTCACGTTCCCTGTCTGAAAGGGAACAGTCTTCTTTAGATGTCCCACCATTGGTAATTTGCATGTAGCAGGCGTGATATTGGTTAATCGCGATTTGCAGTATCGTTCGGTCACGAAAATTGATTTCTTTATCATTAGATGCCATTCCGACTAATAACAGCATAGAAGGGGATACCGGCAGGGGAACTGCATATCCGCTTCTAAAGCCGATATCCTGAAATTCTTGCATCATATTTTTTTGGCTTTTATTACGGACACCTACAGATCCCCAGCCATAGGGCAGGAATTCATGCCTGGCAGTTGCGATTACGGGATCTATATTTTGATAACAATTGTCAATATAATGTTGCATCCAGTCATCAGGATACGTACTGTCAATCAGATAGCATTCCGTAACACGGGTTTTATGCACCAGCCCGGCTGTATGAACAAAATGTTTCAGTTTCGTCAATATACTCCGAAATTCCGCATTCAATTGATTTATATTTTCAGAATTCTGCATATTTTCTACTGAATTCAGGGCATCTTCAAACAGGTGTAACATGCGTCATTTCTTTTTGTCGGGACAACATGGAATCAGGCGTGAAATTATACATGATGCGCATTTATCATTTAAAGGAGGATATGCATAAATATTCCAAAAATATCAAAAATGCCCGTTACAATTTGTCGAAGATGAACATCCATATTTCTGCACTGGACGGACACCGTATTTCGTAATGCAGGCACCATGATCCCCACAGGCAGGCTGACACGGGCCTTGAACCACAAGAACGCCTGTTCCAGCGCAACCATCTGGCCCGCCTGCCTTGATGACTCCAGACCAAGCACGCGGCCCAGGACGTCTTTCAGACCAGATCCCATGTATCTGGAACGCACAGGCGTGATCTGGAGGTCCTTCTTCCGTCGGTTACAGATTTCACCCAGCACCATCGCTGAGTAAGCTGCCATCCATATGACTATCCAGAAAATATGCTCTGATGCCACGAGGCTGTATCGTGAACAGGCAACCTGCACAGCCGGTTCTGTGATCGTCCAGTCCCCGCATGGAGTACGTGACACCTGTCCGCTGAAATGCTTTTTTCGTGTCGGCACTAACATGAGGGATCTCCGGCACAAAACGTTTCAAGGCACCAGAACGCATCAGAAACTGCTATTTTGGAAGCTTCCGTTTGATTTTTCGTCTTCCGGGGGATGGCATTGATACCGCCATTGGCACGTATCCCCGTTCCAGGAGACTGTATTTAAAAGACAGGATCAATAATATATTAAAAATAGAAAAGTTTTGGGTGAATTTCGTTGCAACAGTCTGACAAAAATATCGCCTTTTAGGGAAAGATACCCCAAAAACTTTTCTATTTTTTTATCAACAGGCTACTTTCAAACAGTATCTGGACGCATGCGGCCCAGCCAGCACGGAACGAACCTGCATGCGATAAAGCCCCCTGCCTGCTGGCCTTATACCAGTCGCCAGGACTGCGGCCACGGCGCAGGAACCCATCAGGGCAAAACCGTCTTTACCCCGGTGTTGCCGAACCACCCTTCATCACACAGGGCACCTGTGGTGCGAGCTGCGGGACTCGAAAGTCAAGAATCCCGCAGTCGCCTAAATAACATACTGATATTAAAGACTTTTATAATCCTGACGTGAAGGAAATTGTAGAAGACCTTCGTAGAAAATCAAGACCTTTCTGTCAGGAGGCTTCCTGCTTCAGTGTCTCAAAAATACTGGTTTGGCGTGTGAACTGGTTTTTCTGTTGCATGGCCTGAACACGTCTGACCAATGTGGCTAAAGACACGCCAGCAATGGAAGATGCATGTCTGTAGCTTTTTCCAGAGGCTAAAAGGTCCAGAGCATGTTGCACTTTTGCAGAACTGGCTTTGGGTCTGCCTATGGGACGACCTGTTTTCGTTCCGTATTTCTGAGCATGGTCTATGCCACTTCTAATGCGCTCATTAATGGTTTCACGCTCATTCTGGGCAATGACCGACATCAGCAGATAACTGACACGGCTTGACCTGTCTGACGTATCCACACCCTCTGTCAGACTTCTGACTGTTATCCCTTTCTGGTCAAATTCTTCCAGCAATCGTGCGAGATGGGCTGTCCGTCTTCCAAGCCTGTCCACCTTCCAGACTGTCAGAACATCTCCCTTGTTTAACAGAGACAGCAAACTGTTTAACTGTGGCCTGTCTTCTGTTGCACCGGAAATGACATCCATAAAAATTCTTTCTTTTGGAATCCCGGCTTCCAGCAATCGACTGACCTGCATATCAGTCGACTGGTCTCTGGTGCTGACACGTGCATATCCATAAATCATTGCACACCGCCAAAGACATGCAGGGCTGTCACTCTGTCTGCAAGGAAATAGCGGGCCAGATAATCTCCCAATGCATAATCATCAGGAAAGTAGCTCTTCAGGACAGAAGCACAGCTACAATCAAGGTCACGATTGAAATAGGACAGGTGATGTTTGCCATCTCCCTTTATGATTTCAATATCCCTTAAAACACCTTCCAGAAAAGCCACTATGAAAACGGATAACTGATCTTCGCCATATTTTTCAATAATCTGTGGAGCGAGCACGTCCAGAATAGTCTGGATGCCATCAGAATGATATAAATCTAATAATTTATAGGCTTGGTCTTCTATCGTACCTTCAAGCTTGTTGCTTTTGGGATATACAGGGAATTCACGTACTGCGGAAATATAGGCTTCCTGCATTGTCTGTGTAATTTTAGAGGATTGCAGGAATGTCCTGTAGTCTTTGACATATCCTGGTGCGATGTCATCAAACCCTTCAACAGGTGAAAAAATATGATGGACGGTCAGGTTTCCAGTGCGGAATGTAATTTCACTCATAGAATGTCTCCTTAAATTGTTAATCAGGGATTATTTTCTAAAATACTTTTGAATACACAATATTGAATACGATTTTCCCTTTGTATTTACATAATAATGGTTATGTATTCAAAAAGTCAAGTTTTTGAAACAGAATTTATTTAATTATTTTCACTATTACTTAAAAATGGTCTTTTGAGAAAATTTTTCCTATCCCGGCTCTCAGCGCATGGTTTTTGTGGTATCATCCATTCCATGATGAACCGGCGAATATCCTTCCTGATTATTCCCTGACAGCTTTAGCTGTCTGTTCCTCATCCTTCCTTATCCCTGTTCTGTTTTTTATTCTGACAGGACAGGTGCGTTCATTCTCTGGAGGTAGTCTATGACCATACGACCGTCACTCTGCATTTCTTCCCTTCTCACACAACAGGAACAGGCAGATGACCGAAAACAATACTCCCGATACACAGACAGACTCTCTTTCTTCCGAAGCATTCCTTGAAGAGCTTCTGGGCATTGTCCCGGATAAGGAAACCCCTGTTGGTGAACAAAGGTCAGGCTTTACCTGCCTGAAGGTTCTTCCTGAAGACCACAGCTTTCCCGAAAATTCCTCCTCAAGACGCATTGACCGTTTTGCCAGTGTCAGAAGGCTGGAAAACCCTGTCAAACTCCATACCCCCCGCAACTTTGCGACCCTGAAGGCCAGAGTTCTGGAAGCGTGTCCTCATGCTCCACAGGCTGTTGAGGTGCTGGCTTGCAGTGATGAGGAATGGTCTGAATGGGGAAAGGTTGTTCCCATGCGTCCGGTGCTTCTGGTTGGGCCTCCAGGGTGTGGCAAGTCCACAGTGGCAAGGCTTTACCATGAAATGGCTGGCTACCCTGTCAAAACCATCAATGTTTCGGGCATGACAGATGCTCTGTCCCTGATGGGAGTGCATCAGAGTTTTGGAGAAGCCAAGCCTTCTCTGGTCACGGAATTGATGGCCAGCACGGAACTTGCGAACCCCTGCATTATCCTGGATGAAATCGATAAGGCTCCAAGGGGTGGACAGCATGGGAATGTGCAGGATGTCATGCTTCAGTTCCTTGAAGGGATGGAAGCCGGGTCATTCAATGACGTATATCTGAACCTGCCAGTCAATGCGGGTTACGTGCGTTGGGTGCTGACAGCCAATGACCTTTCACAGGTGTCAGAACCTCTCCGTTCCAGATGCAGGATTGTGCTGGTTGACCAGCCAAAAGGTCAGGATGTTATCCTTCTGGCACGCAGGATTATGGCTGAGATTGCCAGAGAACGTGACCTGCTCCCGCAATGGTTCACCCTGAGCCAAGAAGAGGAGGAGCTGGTGCAACGCTACTGCACCAAAGACTTGCGCTCCATGCGTCACTATATTGAAGTCATCATGAAAGACCAGATGACCTATTGGAAGGTAGCCTGATATCAGAGGATGGAATGCCACTCAGTTGGGTGGCATTTTCTGCATGGAAAATCCTGCTGGTTGTATAGTTTTTATGGATATAAAAGCGACACATGGAGGTCTATCATGCTCACACGGGTCAGCTATAAAATTCCCCAGGATATGAAGGATGAGGCTTATGCTGTTCTGAAGTCCATGGGTATCAAGCCCAGTGATGCTATTCGGGACTATTTTGCCTACATTGTGAAAAACCGGGATACACCCGTCAAAAGGGAACTGATGTCAGCGGAAGATCAGGAAACCCTGGCTATCATTCGAGAAAGGAAGCAGAATCCGCTGATGGTCCGGGTTAGTCTTGATGACCTATGAGATTACCAAAAAACGTAAGTAGGCAATAAAAAACCACCAAACTGCTTTCGGGAGGGAGTTTGATGGTCACTTATGTCGCTACAACATAAGATTATTATTTTATACATAAATGATAATGTCAAGAAAATAAATTATAAAAAGTTCGTTTTTCTTGAAAATATGCAAATCAATACAGTATTATGTATTTAAGGCATCATAATAGTATGGTGCTCTATATTAATATTTGGAGGATTTTCATATGAAAACTTTAGTTAAAAATCGTAAAAATGAGATTGGTGCTACAGCTATCGAGTATGGTCTGATTGCTGCCTTAATTTCTGTTGGTATTATTGCTTCTGTTACAACAGTTGGAACGCATTTACAAACTGTATTCGGTGCAGTTGGTTCTGCATTGGGTTCTGCTAACACTGCTGGTTAATCTACAGAAGCAAGCGTTATATGTTATGGGGAACCTTTCGGGGTTCCTTTTTTTATGTCTACAATCTGGAAGAATTTTTCTGAATAGTTCGATATGTTTGAAGTTATTCCTGAATATATATTACAATAAAAATGTATATATACAAAGGAGGATTTCAAATATGATTTATTATAAAAAGAAAATACAGCAGGACGTTGGAGCAACTGCTGTTGAATATGGCATACTTTCTGCCCTGATTGCTGTTGTGACGATTTTAGGTTTACAGGCAACAGGAACAAACCTTGGGACAACCTATTGCACCATAGCCAATCAATTAAGTCAGGCTGTTGGAGCAGGAGCCACAGCATCCGGTTGCTCTGCTACGTCTTCTTCAAGCAGTGCTTCCAGTAGCAGTGCAGATGGTTCTGGTTCCTCTGCTGACAGTAGTAGTTCTAGCAGTTCCAGTGATTCGAGTTCAGATAGTTCTTCCTCATCCAGCACTCAGGTTAAATATAATGCATCTAATAGTTATACAGCAGGAGGATCAAAGTGGGCCTTGGATAATATGTTGGAGTTCGCACAGTTAAATATTCAAAGTATGACAGGAATGTATGATGCTTATGGAAATGAAATTACAAGTCCTGTTCAATTTGCCGAAACCCTTGGTATATCTGCTGAAGATTACCAAGCATTTGCAGATGCCTATAGCTTAATTAGTCCGCATGGCACCGCCACCGATCAAACAAATACAGAAAATAAATTAAAAAGTGATATGGCCAGCAATCCATCCGCTAATATTTATATTCCTGATCTCTCTCAAGTATCTGTAACTGAGCCTGATGGAGAAACAAATCTAACGGCTAAAGGGGCAACTGGATATGCCGGAAATCCGGTATACACAATACACGGTGCAAGCGATTTTAGTCCGCCTTTAATGTTAAACGCACCAACTGGAAATTAAAAATAAAAACCAGCCCACTATTGCTTTCATGAGGGACCTTTCGGGGTTCCTTTTTTATGCGTATTTCATTTACATTTTCAGTGTGTTCCCATGGTTTTCAACGTCTGAATTATTCTGTTTCATCCATGTCATGTGGTCATTTGTATCCTGGAGAATTTTCGCATTTTCCGCGTCCATTCCCCTTTTCTCCCTGTCTATGGCTTTATCTTCCAGATAGTCCACATTTCTGGAAATCATCCGTGTCAGAATATCCTTTTCATGCAGGTTCAGGAAAAACTCAAACGTGATAGGAATCCTGTTCTGTTGGGCATGTAACTTCTGATAATTCCCGTAGGATGCCTTGTATAAAAGATAACTTTCAAACAGGATATTTTCCTGCTGGTCTTCTGACATCATGTTCCATGTCGCATCACTGATGGGAGCAGGAAGCCCAAAATTTATGGCAATGGGATAAGGCTTGTTTCTGATAGTCACAGACCCACCAAAAAACAGGCTCAGGAACAGTTCCACCAGCAAAAGCAGAATATTGCTGTCGATACTGTTGTTCCATTGGTCAAGCCAGTATTGCTGGTCTTTGAGGTTCTGATAGGCTCTGCGATAAAAATACCAGTCTTCCTCTCTGGCCTGTTTCAATCGGGCTTTGATGTCCCTGATATAATCCGGGGTAATTAGAACTACATGGGACAGACGGGCAACGTGGGTGACGCCTCTGTTCAGCTTTCCAGTGCTGACAATCTTTTCAATATCTGGCTTTGTGCTGACAGGATTTGAACCTGTTGCAATGCGATGGTTTCGAGCAACTGCTGTATCTGGTCGATGGGTGAGGGTTTGTCTCCTGTCTGGTTGCTCATCAGGTCGAGTATGTCCTGTGTGTTTCTGTTCGCTCCACAGGCTTCCTGATAGGTCTGCTGGTATAAAGTAATCCTCTTGCCCTGTTCCGAGTTCTGGAATGGTTCTGTCATTGGTTTTTCCTTTCTTCTGAATGTCTGCATAAAATGGGAGGTCATACCCCCTGACGTAGTTCACAGCCTGTTTTGCTGTGATTTTCAGAGGTTTTCCCTCTGCTTTGGAAGCCATGTTGACCAGCCTGTTCAACGCATGAACATTGCCCGTCTGGTCTATGACAACCGGCCCCTTATTCCCCATAGCCAGAGAACAGCCATGAGCCTTTAACTGCTCCATGAGAACAGTCGGGACAAAGCTCTTCCAGCCCTTGAGAATGATGACAGCCAGTCCAGCTTTATCAATATGGGTGCGTTCCTGTTGGGCACGTTCCTGGGGCTTCAGTTTCCCTCTGGTGCGTATTCCTTCCAGTCCTGCATCTCTGAGTAATTGGGCTTGGGCTGTTTTCCCTTCAGCATCCAGAGCCTTGATAACAGCATCATTATGTCTGCCGGACAGGATGGGTTCCCCTGTGCGTATTTCAGCCAGCCGGTTCAGTTTCTCACGTCTGATGAAATCGTTATCCATTCGGATACAGGAACCGGATGACAACAGAAGGGAATACACCCTGTGCTTATGTTCCCGGCCATGTTTGACATGCACAACTTCAGTGAAGGGCTGTTTCTGGAGAGAAAATTCATTTTCATAGGACTTCCAGAAATCAGCCCATTGGTCTGGTGTCCAGTCTTTCGCGGGGTCTGCATGAACATGGTGGAGAGGCTTGGAATGACTGGCATAACTGCCAATATGGGTGAGTTCTTTAATCTGGTCTTTCGTGCCAGTTTCAATCAACCCACGTGATGCACCGACCATGACAGCATCATTCTGACGCTTGTAGTCCAGAAGGTGACGCCATAGTCCTGAGCCACCCTTGCCACGTGTAGCCCCGCTAATCATTATTTTCCTTCAAGCTTCTTGCGGAGCCTGTCCAGATTACGCACGGCTTCACGCACATCAGGGATAAGGGATTCTGCTTCAGCATGAGCCATGACATGACCCTCCTGACGTGATTTGATGGCGTATTGCACCAGTGCCCCACACAGTTCAGCCGTGCTTTCCCTGAGCCTGTAAAGCTCCTTGATGTATTCCGGCTTGGGAGGTGTGCGTGGACTATAGGCTTTAACTGGCTTGACCTTCTGATATGTATCAGAGGGAGAAAGAGCACCTGCCAGACACTCGCGCACAAAACTGTTGGCTGTGATGTCACGCTGTCTGGCATGGTTTGTAATGCACGCATATTGTTCATCATCCAGACGAACCAGTAACGATTTTTTCAGTTTTCTTTTTTCACTCATGCAATGGGTCTCCTGCTTAAATGGGGGTCAACGGGGGAAAAGCATTTTCCCCCTTGCCAGTTACCAGTAGACGCAAAGCGGATACTGGTATGCCTGGCTATATTCAAAAGATAACAAAGGAGATGGCAAACAAGATGAGAAAACATAAACAGGGGTAAAAGGTATTTTGTAGGTCTAATACAGGTGCTTTACATAAAATGTGTTACATACCTGAAAACTTAAACATAATTTTGTGTTGATGTGATTTTATAAAAATAGGGAAACAGTCAACATAAAATATTGTTGATTATGAAGGGGAAAACATAAGGAAAGGTCAAGCGGGACTGCTGTTGACGGCTTCCTGATTTTTCTGTTGGCGTGACTTCCTGCGAACAACCTTGCTGACAGCCTCTTTCAACGCATAGGTATGGTTTTTGAGTTCTGCGAGGTCTTCAGGACTATCCTGGATAACGTCCAACAGGGTTTCAAGGTCTTTGAAGATAACAGGAAGCTTTGTGACCTGATTTCTGACACGTTCTCTGTTCACGGCTTCACTTGTGACACGCCACCATTCCATAACTTCAGCTTTTTCCTGCGTAGTGCATTTATCCAGAATGTCACGGGAAACCATGGAATAGTAGCAGGGGAAAGAACCAAGGGTTTCCTTGATGGCTCGTTTCTTTTCAGGGCTGTATGTCCAACGGCTGATTTCCCATTTGGGTCTTGCTTTATTGTTTAATAGTCGAAATTGCATGATAAAATTCTCCTTATAAAATAAATGGTCAACATTTTATAAATGTGACGATCAAATATAATTATAAGTAAATAATCATAATTATTTCAATGTTTAGAAGCGCAAATCAATTGTTTTTACTTATTTCATATGGGAGTTTGAAAATGTGTGTCTAGGAAGCGGTCAACATGGAGGAATGTTGACCGAGTTAAGAATAAAGTATGGTAAGTTTATTCCATTTGATCTTCTTCCATGTTCAAGGAATCTTCAGAATGACTGTTCTTCATAGCCTGTCCATATTTGTCTAAATATGGAGAAAGAACCTTTTGGAACAATAAAATATTTTCGGCCATCCATTCTACAATGGTAGACCAATTATTTTTATCAAATCCGTCAAATGAATGTGTCAAAACGATACGACTGGATTTTTTGTCGTCCAATCGCTTCCATTCTAATTTTTTTCCGATGGCGTGTTCTATTTCATCTTTATGCTCATAAAATTTATCAAATATAGATTTATTCCATAAAGTATCTCCTCGTGAAAAACTCAATTCAACACGAGACTCAGATTTCCCAAAAACCAAGCTATACGGGCATCCACTCAACCCAGAACCCGCATTAATCCAATGATCTTTCGTAGGGCTTACATTTGAATATAATTCAATATTTTTATTTCTAAAAATTGTTAACAAATGAGACCAGAAATTAAACCTAATTTGATGACGCTCTTTCTGCACTCCTTGAACAGTCGCTTCTTCATTCTCCTTGGATGAGATTCCTATCATATAATCAGTAGCTTCAGGAGGAGGTATGATTAGATCAATATCTAACAGAACGTCATTTTCTAGAGAGAATGGCGTAATTCGAAAGCATTGTATCCTTACCCCTCTACTGATGAGCCATAAAACAGTAGCAGTAACTTCTTTCCTAAAGTGGCCCGCAACAAGCATGATACGCTGACTGTTTCCTGAATTAAGGACAGCTTCATCAATGTCATCAACTTCAAGGAATTCGCATATTTTGTCGGTCGATAATCCACCACCTTCATACGTTACGAGGTATTGTTGGTAGATATCAACAATCTGTCCCTTTGTTAACCTTGAAACATATGCAGTATATTTAAGTGATTGCCAGACAACATCTCGACCGGAATCATCAAGCTTATTTTCAATGATAACCAGATTTCCTGCTTTATCCAAAGCAAGAAGGTCTAGACGTTCTCTTGTGTCATCAAAACCATCAAATTCTTTTTGTATGATTAAGAGGTCTTCTCCCAATGCATTGCTTTGATGAACAAGCCACTCTTGAATATGGTCTCGTTCCTTGAATCCTAAATCACTAAATCTTCTTTTCTTAAGAGGGTTTATACGATTTGTATTGCGATCCACTTTAAAAACATTACTATTTTTATTCACTGCACACCCCAAAAAAATGAGAATAATACTCTTCTAATGTCATTTTTTGTTAACTGATTTCCGTCCGCGTTTCACTTCAGGGATTTTTGTCACTGGAATCAGTTCTCCCTGTGGTTCTATTTCTTCAGCCTCTTTCTTTCCTAAACCGATTTCTTTAGCCAGTTTTGAACGTTGCTCACCATAAGCCGGAGCAACCATTGGATAATTAGATGGCAAGCCCCATTTGGTTCTGTAATCAGCAGGAGTCATGCCAAAAGCTGTCATGAGATGACGTTTCAGCATCTTCAGCTTTTTTCCGTCTTCCAGACAAATAATATAATCAGGGAAGACAGATTTCTTAATAGGAACAGCCGGTGTCAGAACAGAAGATACTTCCTGTTTGTCTTCCACTGAGGTCAAGGCATTATAAACCTGATGGATAAGCTCTGGAATCTGTTCTGTTGGCAATGAGTTACTGGAAAGAAAGGATGCCACGATGTCTGTGGTTAAAACATGTAAAGTGTTTATACCCTTTGTCTCATTATCAGACATAATATTTCTCCAGATATATTATTTAATATAAGAAATCGTCTTACGATACTGCTCGAAAAGGCAATAAGCAAGCAGGTATGATGTTAGAGCCCGATCCGAAAGTTTTTCAAGCTTGACAATGCCTTGC
>NZ_BANE01000038.1 GCF_000964405.1 Novacetimonas hansenii JCM 7643 | reverse complement strand
CAAGGCATTGTCAGTGCTGAAAAACTTTCGAATCAGGCTCTAAGACATCGCAAAGGTTTTCGGGCGTTGCCTTTTACCCGGCAGGACAGCGTCTTGCCGGGCTTTCCCTTGAGGGTTTACAAAAAACCTTTGAAAATCAGGGCATTATAAAAGTCATTTTATCAAACAATGTCCAATGCCCGTCGCCCCCTGTTTATCGACGGATAAATACCCATATCGTAAGAGGCAACGATCCTGCCGGCAGTCGTCGGGATCGCCTTAACGCAGGATACAAGATACCCTGACGCAGATGAAACAGACCCTTTCGCGACAGATGCCACGTAAACGCATCATCCTGAGCCTGAGCGCCGCCCTTGCGGCCCTGCCCCTGATTGTTCACCCGGTGGCCGCCGATGCGCGTGCCGGGGGTGGCATGTCGATGGGCAGCCGGGGGTCGCGTACCTATAGCGCGCCGCCCCGCACGGCCACGGCGCCCTATGGCGCAACCCCGTTCCAGCAGACCATGACGCCACGCAGCAGCCCGTCGGCCCCCTATGGGATGGCGACACGCATGCCGTATGGCGCGGGTGCGGCCGCCATGATGGGACGTCCCCGCCACCCCTTCCTCAGCGGCTTTGCCGGGGGGCTGCTTGGCGCGGGCCTGTTCGGCATGGTCTTCGGGCATGGTATGTTCGGCGGCGGTGGTATGGGCGGCAGCGGCATCCTTGGCCTGCTGATCCAGCTCCTGCTTGTCTTCTTCGTGGTACGGTGGCTGATCCGCCGCTTTACGGGACAGGGGGGCATGCCCTCCGGCCTGCCGGGGCTGAGAGGGGGCAACGTGTCATCCGCGCAACCGATGAACAATGCACCCGCACCACAGGTCGCGCTGACAGCCGCGGATTACCAGGCGTTCCAGCAGGCGCTGGTCAACGTGCAGGCCGCATGGAGCCAGCAGAATCTTGGCGCCCTGCAACACATGGCCACGCCAGAGATGGTCAGTTACTTCAGCCACCAGCTTACCGACCTCGCCAGCCGTGGCGCGCGCAATGTTGTGTCGGACGTCCGCTTTGAAAATGGCGACCTGACGGAAAGCTGGCAGGAAAATGGCATGGATTACGCCACTGTGGCCATGCGGTATTCCCTGATTGACATGACCACCGACATGACGGGCCACGTCATTGACGGCAGTTCGACCGAACGCACCGTCGTGACCGAACTGTGGACGTTCGAACGGAGTTCGCGTGGCGGGACATGGCTTGTCTCCGCCATCCAGCAGGTGGCCCGTTAACCTTACGTTCCCACGCAACATGACAGAAGGGTGGTCCGGCACAGATGGTCCGGGCCACCCTTTTTTATGTCATGCCCTGCGAAGGGACAGATATGAACGGCGGAGCAGGGTCCACCCATCGCCAGAAGAAACAGGTGTCATTCCCACCCACTGGCCATCTGGGAAAAACATCTCACCAAAGGTTGCCAGCGCATCTTTGGACAAGCGGGACCAGCACATATTGAAGTATAAAAATCTTTGATGGGCCTGATGCAACAGCCTCCCAAAGACAGACCCTGCCTGAAAGCCACCCATTGATAATAAATAGGAAAAGGTTGCAGGCGTTATCTTGTTTTTTGAAAATATCATGCCGTCGGGAGGCGTTCAAAAACGCCTCACAAAAAACTTTTATTCTTCAGTGGACAGTCCCTGATCCGTTCAGAGAGTGTTTGAAAACAAATCATTGATAAAAAACAGGAAAATTTTTCGGGTGCCGCCTTTTGATCGAAAAAGGCGGCGTCTTCTGAAGCCTTCTGGAAAAAGCTTCACCAAAAACCTTTATGATTTCAGGATGTTATTGAGCCTGACTTTTCAAACAGCTTCTCAGATCCTGACGATGCTCAGGACATACAGGATCATGGCCAGCGCCCCAAGCGTCAGGGCCACGCCATAGATACGGCCCTTATGCCGACGGGCATATTCCTCGGCCGGGGTCCGTACCACTGGGGCATTATCCGATGACATTGCAATATCCCTTGTCAGAGAGCAGGCGGCACGACAACCGCATGACCGGCATCAGTGCATGATGAGGAAATGATCCGCCAGCATACCGCAAAACAGCAGGAACAGATAAGCCAGCGAATACCGGAATGCCTTACGCGCGGGCAGATCACCGCTCTCGCTTACCCCCTGTGCATCCTGCCGATCACGCAGGACGCCAATGGCGCGATAGATGAACCCCGCCCCAAGAACAGTGGCCGTAACGGTATAAAGCCATCCCGCAAGATGCATCGCCGATGGCACAAGCGTCACCGCCATAAGGATGATCGTGTACCACAGGATCTGCCAGCGCGTATGCCGCGCGCCCTTTACAACCGGCAGCATCGGAATGCCGGCCCGCCCGTAATCCTTGCATGCATATAGCGACAGCGACCAGAAATGCGGCGGCGTCCACAAGAAGATGATGCCGAACATGACAATCGGCAGCACCGTCAGCGACCCCGTCGCAGCGGCCCAGCCGATCATGGGCGGGAATGCCCCGGCCGCGCCACCAATGACGATATTCTGTGGCGTGGAACGTTTCAGCCACATCGTATAGACGACGGCATAAAAGAAGATCGAGAACGCAAGGATACCAGCAGCCAGTGCATTCGTCGCCAGCCACATCAGGATGACCGACGCCACCGACAGGCCAATGCCAAAGCCAAGGACCTCGTCCGGGCGCATGCGGCCATCAGGAATGGGCCGTGTGGCCGTGCGTTTCATGACCGCGTCGATATCGCGATCGTACCACATATTAATCGCACCGGCCGCCCCGGATGCCATGCAGATGCACAGGATGCTGATGGCTGCGATAATGGGGTTCAGGTGCCCCGGCGCCATGGCCAGACCCGCCGCCCCGGTAAAGACCACCAGGGAAATGACACGGGGTTTGAGCAATACGAACCAGTCACGCGCCTGCGTCCCCACGACCGCAACCGGATAGGCGGCATTTCCTTCCGCCGATGCGACAGAGCCACTCATGCCCGGTTCCCCCGATCCATGCCCACAGGCGACGGCAGCGTCCATTCCAGCGTCCGCGCGCCCATGCCCCAGTAATTGGCGGCGATATGCCCACGTCCGCGCATGCAGGTCACGATGACCATCCCGGCGAAGACAAGGATGGACGCCCCCATCAGAACCGCCCCGGCAATGGCGGGCGCACCCTGATGCACAGACAATGACATGGCGGTGCCCGTCACCGTCAGGACAAGATGCACCAGCCCGGCCATGCGCGGGACGACACGGCCACTCATCTTGCCCACCCAGTAATAGAAACCGGCAAAGGTTGCGAACACGGCGGCGAATACGGTGGCCGCATGCACATCACCCATACCACCGGGCAGCAGCGACATCACGCCCCCCGCAACCAGCAGCACAGCGCAGCCTACGGCCCACCCCATCGGCAGGCTTGGACGTACATGCCCCGTCAACGCGGTTGCCCCCCATGCCCCAAGGACCATCACAACCGGTGCAAGGATCACCAGAAGTTCCGCGGCGGCATGATAGCCATCCGATGTGCCCAGCCCCCCGTTGAACAGATCATGCGTCCAGACGGCGCCCCCACCCACGGACATGACCACCAGGGCTGCGATGACCTGCATGCGCCCAAGCAGGGGCACACCACAGAATGTTTCCATCACCTGACTGACGATCCCGATGGACGGCAGCAGGAGCAGCGCCATTTCCGGCCCGGCAAAGGCACGCAGCACGGTATCCAGATGCGCGAACACGTCGCCACCATCCAGCACAATGCGCGTCAGCGCACCCGCCAGTACCGGCACCACCATCACCAGCATCATCGCCGTCAGCACCTGCGCCCACACGAATACCGGCATGTCACGCAATCGCATGTCCGGCGCGCGCATGTTCAGGACGGAGGCAACCATATTGATGGCAGCCCCCAGCATGCCCACGCACCACAACAGCAGCGCTGCGATGGACATGGCGGGCGCAGTCACGACGGACAGGCCAAGCAGCGCCAGGACAAAACTGCCCGCAACGGCAAGCCAGCAAAGGGTATTGAGGCGGGGAAACGCCATGTCCCGCGCCCCGGTCAGCAAGGGCACGAACCAATTGCCAAATCCACCGAACAGGGCAGGCAGGGCGCAGAAAAAGACCATCATCATGCCATGGCGCGTGGCAATGCGTTCCCACATCCCGGCAGCGTCACCGCCACCCCAGCGCGCCAGCACGCCGTGCGGCAGCAATCCGGCCTGCAACGCGACGGCAAGCATGCCACCCACGATCCCCGCCACAACCGCCAGGGACAGATACAGGGTTCCGACATTGCGATGACCGCCCGAACCCGCCCGCGACCCGGCATCCCCCATGGGCAAACCGGCGCCTGCGCCATCGATCCGATCCTGACCGATTGTCGGCATATGTATCTACTCCCCTTGTGACGCGGGGATTGCGCCACAGTCCTGACATAGCATTGCTGGCGGCAATATATCCCGACATATCTGTAAAAACGACCCCGTGAGGGGCCATGTCAGTCGCGAGAATGTCATTACAGCCCTGTCGTCAGGACAGGGCTGCGCATGGACATGCCCGGATTGGCGGCATCAGGCCACCAGGGATTCGCTGGCGTCATCCAGACGGTCGAGCGTGACAAGCGTGAACAGCCCCGCAGGCGGAACCGGCCGGATGACCGCACGCGCCAGATCCTCAGGGGGAAGCAGTCCTTCAATCGCAAAGTCCGGGTGCCACCCCAGCGAACGCGAAGCCCGCGCCATCCCACGTTCCACCGCAAGGCGGACGCCACCGGTGGCCAGGAAATGGTTGACGAACAGGATATGCCCACCCGGCTTAACGACGCGCTTGAGCTCACTCAGCAGGCGACGTGGATGCGGCACGACAGAGGCAACGAACATCGCCACAGCGATATCGAACGATGCATCGGGGAATTTCGTCTCCTCCGCATCCATTTCCAGCAGCGCATTGACATTCGACAGGTGCAGCTTGCTCACACGCCCACGCGCACGTTCAAGCATATCCTCCGACAGGTCGATGCCGGTTATCTGCTTGTCCCGGCGGTAATATGGCAGCGCAAGGCCGGTGCCGACCCCGACCTCCAGCACCTTCTGACCGGGCAGGGCGTTCACCGCCTCCACCGCACGCTTGCGCGCCAGGGCCGACACACCACCGAACAGGGCATCATACACCGCAGCCCACCGGCGATAGGCCACCTTGACCGCATCGGCATCAAGGGCGGAACGCGGAGAGGGAATCTCGACCACCTTTTCGGTGGTGGCATCACGCAGAACGTCACTCATCAGATGGTACCTGCCCCTTTGATGCAAACCGTCTTCAGGGTCCGGCCCTGCCGTTGCGCGTCTGGCATAATCAAACCTGTCCCGTTCTGCTGCATTAGATTCCCATTATGTATTCCGGGACACCGCCCGGAATATTCCCTGTGCAATTACGCCAGATGGCATACGTCACGGCGATGGCGCGCAACGGCATAGCATTTTCATACGCCAGCCGATACGGCCCCATCCGCATTCCCCCTGCCCCGTCAGCCCGTCAGCCCGTCAGCCCTGACCGTCAAGACGGGCAAGAATGCAGTCCCACAGCATGGACGCCGTATTGACGCCATCAAAACGGTCGATTTCCTGCAATCCCGTGGGCGAGGTCACATTGATTTCCGTCAACCATTCGCCAATCACATCAATCCCGACGAAAATCAGTCCCTGTTCACGCAACAGCGGACCAATCGCCGCGCAGATCTCATAGTCGCGTGGTGTCAGGGTGGCTTTCACCGCCCTGCCGCCGACATGCATGTTCGAACGCGCCTCCCCTTCGGCGGGAACACGGTCAATCGCGCCGATCGGCTGTCCGTCCGCCAGGATGATACGCTTGTCGCCCTGCCTTACCGCAGGTTCATAACGCTGGATCATCAGCGGTTCGCGCGAACGGGCGAAATGCATCTCCAGCAGGGAATTGAGGTTGGGGTCGTCCTCGCGGATGCGAAACACCCCGGCGCCACCATTCCCGAACAGCGGCTTTACGATGATATCGCGCCACCGCGCACGGAAATCGCGGATGGCGCGCACATCCCATGTCACCAGGGTGGGGGGCATCAGGTCGGGATAATGCGTGACCAGCAGCTTTTCAGGGGCATTGCGCACCGATGCGGGGTCATTGACCACCAGCGCGCGCCCCGGCCCGACACCATGGATATGTTCAAGCATATGGGTGGCGGTGATATAGGCCATGTCAAAGGGCGGGTCCTGACGCATCAGGATCACATCCATCCCCCCAAGGTCGAGGACATGTTCCTCGCCATAGGTGGCATGCGCGCCCGCGACGCGCTGCACATGCACGCGCCGTGCCCGCGCGGCAAGACGTTCGAGACGCGCGCCCTGCGGGGAGATGCGCCCCTCGCTCAGGGTCATGGTCTCGACCTGATAGACATAAAGCTCATAGCCCCGGGCCTCGGCCTCCAGCATCAGTGCGAAGGTCGAATCACCCTTGATATCGATGGCACCAAGCGGGTCCATCTGGACCCCTATCTTCAATGGGCGCGACATTGCTGGACCTCCGGACGGGACACGGGGCGGATACTCCGGCCGTGTAATAATACGAAACAACGTTCTTGAAAAACGTCATAATGTGTAAGCAGCGGCACAACCAGCGCCAGTGGCCCTTTTTTCATGCCCCCATCCCCGTGGCGGGCGGATAGGAAATGGCCATGACCTCCAGCATTTCATCGCCACGCGGCGTCATCAACCGTACCTCATCCCCCACCCGCGCACGCATCAACGCCCGCGCAACGGGGGAAATCAGGCTGATTTCACCGCGCACCGTATCGGCTTCGTCCACCCCCATGATGGTGACGACACGCGTTTCGTCACGTTCGGTGGCATAGGTGACGGTCGCACCGAAAAAGACCTGCCCACGCCGCGGCTGCTGCGCGGGGTCCACGATGATCGCCTTTTCAATGCGCTTCGTCAGGAAACGCACCCGGCGGTCGATCTCCCTCAGGCGCTTCTTGCCATACAGGTAATCCCCATTTTCGGACCGGTCGCCATTGCCCGCCGCCCACGACACGATTTCCACGATACGGGGCCGTTCGTCACGCAAAAGGGTATTGAGTTCATGGCGCAGCACCTCCATCCCCTTAGGCGAGATATAGCGCGCAAGCTCCCCCCCACGCGCCGCGTCAGCCGATGCACGCGTCAGCATGTGGCAACGGTCATGCGGACATGCCCTTCCAGCTTCTCCCCGGGGCGCAGGACATGCATCCCGCAATCGGCAACGCCATGGCGGTTGAAGGCGTCATTCATGTTGGAGGCAGGTTCAACCGCGATGAAGGGCTGACCCGGCGGGGTAAAAAGGACAAGGTGGCCGAAGATGTCGCTTGCCTCCAGCGTCAGGGACAGGCCCAGCCGGGGCCAGCGCAGGAACGCGCTGCGCGTCCATCCGGCATAGCAGTTGTCGATCGCGCAATCCCCCACGTCACGCATCTTCTCAAACGACCAGTCGCCCTGTGCCGGAACACGCAAAGAAGGCAGGTTGCGGTCGTCGCTGGTCCACACGGACTGCGCCGAAAAACCCAGCCGCACCCCGTTATGGCGTGGGAAATAAGGATGAAAGCCAAGGCCCACCGGCTGGTCGCGCGTATCGGTGTTTTCGATCATCATGCCGATCGACAGGCCACCTTCACGCAGGTCAAAACGCAGCAGCGCGCGATAGGCGAACGGCCATTGCGTGACCGGATCGCCGGGTGGTTCATGATCGAGTTCGAGCGTCGCGCTGTCATCAGCCAGCAGGTCGAGCCGCCAGCGCCGTTCCCAGCCATTGCCATGCAGGACATTGTCCTCGCCCATGAAATTAGGCGCAAGCTGGTACTCCTGCCCTTCGAAACTGAAATGCCCATGGGCGATGCGGTTTGAAAATGGCACGAGGGGATATCCCCCCACCGCCCGCCCACGCTGCGCCACAAGGTGCGGGTCCGCCACGGGATGCAGGAACGACATGGCGCCGCGCCGCCAATAGGCGATCGCCCCACCCACATCGGGCAGGAGACCCAGACGCGCCTCGCCCGCCTTCAGTTCGATCATCCCCGCTCCCCTCATGCTGCCATGCGGAACGATCCTGCCCGTTTTTATCGCATAAGCAAAGCCATGCCCGCGATCAGGCAGCCCGGATCAACGTCCCTTGCGCCGTCCCCCACCGCCACGCCGGGCGTCGGGATCATACCCACCCCCACCCGGCCCCAGCGGTTGGGGCGTGCGGCTGCGTCGTGCATCGGCACGCGCATTGCTGCCCGCGCGCCCGGCCATCGACTGTGCGACGGGTGGGGGCTCAAGCCCCAGTTCCAGCGCCTCAAGCCTGCGGATCTCGTCACGCAGTCGCGCCGCGGTCTCGAATTCCAGATCGGCGGACGCCGTGCGCATGCGTTTTTCAAGGTCGGCAATCGCCCCTTTCAGGTCCTTGCCCACCATGTCCTTGATATCCCCTTCGGGCGTGGGGGACACGGTCACGTAATCCTGCTCGAAGACAGAGGACAGGACCTCGCCGATATGCTTGCGCACCGACCGCGGTGTAATGCCGCGTTCCTCGTTCCACAGGCTCTGCTTTTCACGCCGCCGTGCCGTTTCCTCGATGGCGTAGGCAAGGCTGTCGGTCATCTTGTCCGCATATAGCAGCACGCGCCCGTCCACGTTACGCGCCGCACGACCGATCGTCTGGATCAGCGAGGTACGCGAACGCAGGAACCCTTCCTTATCCGCATCAAGAATGGCGACAAGCGAACATTCGGGGATATCCAGCCCTTCACGCAGCAGGTTGATGCCGATCAGCACGTCAAACGCCCCAAGGCGCAGGTCGCGGATGATCTCGATCCGTTCCAGCGTATCAACGTCGGAATGCAGGTAACGCACCTTGATCCCGGCCTCGTTCATATATTCGGTCAGGTCTTCGGCCATGCGTTTTGTCAGGGTCGTCACCAGCACGCGGCCACCCTCGCCAATGGCCTTGCGACATTCCGCCAGCAGGTCATCCACCTGATGGGTAACGGGACGCATGTCCGTCACCGGGTCGATCAGACCCGTCGGGCGGATCACCTGTTCGGCGAACACCCCGCCCGTTCGCTGCATCTCCCACGGACCCGGCGTCGCGCTGACGAAGATGCTCTGCGGGCGGAAGGCATCCCATTCCCCGAATTTCAACGGACGGTTATCAAGGCATGACGGCAGGCGGAAACCGAACTCCGCCAACACGGATTTGCGCGCATAGTCCCCACGCTCCATCCCACCAATCTGCGGCACGGTCACGTGGCTTTCATCCACGATCAGCAACGCATCCTCAGGCAGGTATTCGAACAGGGTTGGTGGCGGCTCCCCCGGCTTGCGACCTGACAGGTAGCGTGAATAATTCTCGATCCCCTTGCACACGCCGGTCGTCTCGATCATTTCCAGATCGAAGGTCGTGCGCTGCTGCAACCGTTCGGCCTCCAGCAGCTTGCCTTCCTTCGTCAGGTGTTCAAGCTGCGTGCGCAGTTCCGCCTTGATCCCCGTCACCGCCTGATTGAGCGTCGGGCGCGGCGTAACGTAATGGCTGTTGGCATAGATGCTGATTTCCTGCAGATCGGCGGTCTTGTCCCCTGTCAGGGGATCAAACTCAATGATCTCGTCAATCTCGTCGCCAAACAGGGTGACACGCCAGGCCCGGTCCTCGTTCTGGACGGGAAAGATGTCCACGCTTTCGCCGCGCACGCGAAAGGTGCCGCGCTGGAACCCCGCATCATTGCGACGGTACTGCAGTTCCACCAGCGCCTTGACAAGCTGGTCGCGATCAATCGACCCCCCGCTTTCCAGCCGCACGACCATACGCGAATAGGTCTCGACCGAGCCGATACCATAAATGCACGAGACCGAGGCCACGATGATGACGTCATTACGTTCCAGCAGTGCCTGCGTCGCGGCATGGCGCATGCGGTCGATCTGTTCGTTGATCTGGCTGTCTTTTTCAATATAGGTGTCGGAGCGTGGGACATACGCTTCGGGCTGGTAATAATCGTAGTAGCTGACGAAATATTCGACCGCGTTATCGGGGAAGAATTCCTTCATCTCCGCATAAAGCTGGGCCGCCAGCGTCTTGTTCGGCGCAAGGACAAGGGTGGGCTTCTGCGTTGCCTCGATCACCTTGGCCATGGTGAAGGTCTTGCCAGATCCCGTAACGCCAAGCAGGACCTGATCGCGCTCCCCCCCCTCGATCCCGGCGACAAGTTCGCTGATCGCCGTGGGCTGGTCGCCCGCCGGTTCATAAGGGGAATTGATCTTGAACAGCCGGGTCTTGGGCTTGGCGGGTTGCTGTTCGGGCTGGAACGTGACCGGGGGTTCAACCCGGTCGGTTATGCGTTTTTTCTTGCGCGGTGCTGCTGCCATGATGTGATGACAGTGGGGGGCAATGACGCCCGACGCAAGGGCGGGCGCCAAAATATTGCCCCCCCCCCCATCGC
>NZ_BANE01000039.1 GCF_000964405.1 Novacetimonas hansenii JCM 7643 | reverse complement strand
GCCCATCAAGCAGCGTCACGCCCCCCGTCCCGGCAATGGTGCCCGCGAAGCTCCCCGCAGCATCGGTCAGGGTCAGCGTTTCACCACCCAGCGCAACGGCGCCACCGCTATTGCCCGACAGGGAGGCAATCGACGCCCCATCCGTGGTACCGGAAATATCAAATGTACCGCCGCTGAGCGTAACCCCGCTTGAGGCCGCAATGCTGCCATCACCCGTCAGCGCCAGCGTACCTGCATTGATCGACGTTGCCCCGGTATAGGTCTCAGCTTGCGCCACACTCAGCGTGCCAGTTCCATCCTTGAACAGCATGCCGGTGCCAGAAACCAGATTGGTTAGCGTTCCATTCGTTGACTGGTCGATATCCAGGGTGCCGTTATCCACGATCGCACCGCTGCCGAAACTTGCTGTCGTACCCGTCAGCGTGCCAGCCTCGATCGTGGTCCCCCCCGTATAGGTATTGACGCCCGTCAGGGTTTCATGTCCCCCCGCCAGGGTCAGGCTGCCGCCGACTGTATCTGTCTGTGTGCCGAGCTGCTGATTGGCGATGCTATCATTGGTAATCGTGCCGGAAAAAGTATCCGATGCATCCGTCAGCAGCAGGTTCTGGCTGCCCAGTGACACAACGCCATTCCCAGCCAACGATGTAATCGCGGTGGAAGATGCGGCGATCGTCCACTGCGTATCACTATTGCTATCGCTGTTTGTATCCGATGTGTTGGATGCCACCGTACTGTTAAGCGAGATATCAAAAATACCATTATCCACCACACGGCTGGATGATGCTATGCTGGCCTGTGAGGATGAGCCGTCCGTCTCTCCGAGTGTACTTGCAGAGGCAAGCAATAAAGCAGTTCCACTACCGATGGTCGTCGCACCGGTATAAGTGTTCTCCCCACCAAAGATGGTGATGACAGTCGACCCTGACGTGCCGGGATTCGTGAGGGTTATCCCGCCCCCGACACCACCGCTGATCCCACCATCCACAATCGGGCCGACAACCCCGTTCACAATATTGCCACTGACACCACCGGCGAGAAGCAGTTCCGGTGTCTCCACTCCCTTTGCCCCTGCCCCGATTGTCAGGGTATTGCCGCCAAGTGCGATTGTTGCATTTGCATCATTTATGGCAGTGACGGATGCACCGTCGGATGTGCCTGAAATATCAAGAACACCGCCGGTATACATTGAGAGCAGGCTGGAAGACGCAATACTTCCATCACCCGCCAGTGCCAGCGTTCCTGATGAAATCTGTGTCGATCCGGTATAGGTATTGACCCCGGTAAGTGTCTCGGTCCCGCCCGTCAGATTCAGACTGCCACTGGTGCCGCCTGCTACACCACCATCGGCAATAACCCCGCCAAACGTGCCACTGGCATTGGTTAACACCAGCGTCTCTTCGCCCAATGCAACATTACCATTACCCGACAGGGATGTGACCGAATTCGCCTCCATGGAGGACCCTGAAATATCGAGCGTTCCGTTATCAACAACTCCGCCTGACGTTGCGATCGAACCTGCCCCCGAAAGTTCCAATGTCCCGGAACTGATCGTCGTGACCCCGGTATAGGTATTGCTACCTTCCAGCACCAGTGCCCCTGCCCCATCCATCGTAAGTCCGCCCGTGCCACTGACAGGCGCAGTCACGTTCAGGGTTGTGCCTGCATCGGGGCTAATTTCGCCCCCCCCTGTGCCAAGCGTGATGCTACGGGCAGTCGTGACGTTCGCTGTTGTCTCCAGGTTCCCGTTATCCGTCAGGCTTAGGCCGCCAGCCGTATTGCCCAACGCGGAATCAGATGAGATCGACAGGCTTCCGCCATCAATCGTGGTCCCCCCCGCATATGAATTGACACCACTGAGGACCACATGCGCCCCGTCGGCCACCGTGACGGCACCCGCACCGGAAATCACACCAGAAACATCGAGCGCATCGCCCGTCCCCTTGGTAAAGGACAGCGCGGACGACGCATCATCCATTACAATGGCGTTATTCAGCGTGCCCGCCCCCCCTGACGCGATGGCGAGGCCAGAGGACGCAGCAATTTCAATATTGCCTGAAAGGGTACTACCATTTTCCAGTAACAGTGCGTTGCCGGCACCACTGGCAAGGATCGCATCGGCTTGCGTTGTGCCATCACCAGCCATCCCGCCGGTAATGGACCCCGAATTATCCACTGTATCGCCACCAACCATGACAAGGCCGACACCACCAGCACCGACACTTCCGCCTGTGCCACCCGCACCACCGGTAATCGATCCCGCATTGGCAAGGGTCAGCCCCTGCCCCATAAAGGCCACGCCGACACCACCGGCGCCACCGCCACCATTCGTGTTGGCCGCACCACTGACGGCCTGCCCCGCGCCACCGGTGCCACCTGCACCACCTGTGATGCTCGCACTGTTGGTACTGGTCGTGGCCGTGGCATTCCCACTGGCAAGGAGGTCGAGGCCATCGCCGCCGCCGCCGCCACCACCGCCGCCGCCCTCACTGGAGACAC
>NZ_BANE01000040.1 GCF_000964405.1 Novacetimonas hansenii JCM 7643 | reverse complement strand
AAAGGCAGCACCCAAAAACTTTTCTTATTTTTTATCAATGAGTTATCTTCAAACACTCCCTAAGATTTCACCCTTATCAATCCATCACCCGAAACGACCGGTAATGTAATCTTGCGTACGGCGCTGCCGCGGGGCGGTGAACATGCGGTCCGCCGTTTCGACCTCCACCACCTCCCCCATGTAAAAGAACGCCACCTGATCGGCGCAACGCGCGGCCTGTTGCAGGTTATGCGTAACGATGGCGATGGTGAAATCCGCCTTCAGTTCATCAAGCAGTTCCTCGATCCGCGCGGTGGACACGGGGTCAAGCGCGCTGGTCGGTTCGTCAAGCAGCACAACTTCGGGCCGGGTGGCGATGGTGCGCGCAATACACAGGCGCTGCTGCTGCCCACCTGACAGGGCGGAAGCTGATGCCCCAAGCCGGTCTTTCACCTCCGGCCACAAGGCGACGCGACGCAGCACGTCCTCGACACGGATATCCATATCCGCACGCGACAGACGTTCGTGCAGCCTCACACCAAAGGCGATGTTGTCATAGATCGACATTGGAAACGGCGTCGGCTTTTGGAACACCATGCCCACACGCGCACGAAGGACATTAAGGTCCACGCCCGCGCCAAGGATATTGCAGCCATCAAATATGACCTCCCCCGTCGCGCGCTGTCCCGGATAAAGGTCATACATGCGGTTGAGCACCCGCAGCAGCGTGGATTTGCCACACCCCGACGGCCCGATCATGCCGGTGACCTGGCGGTCCGGGAACTCGATCGAGATGTTTTTCAGCGCATGGTGCGCACCATAATAGAAATCGAGGTTGCGGACCGAAATGGCGGCCCCCGTCCCATCCGGCACCTGCCGTGTTTCTTCCACGTTCATTTCCTGTTACGCCCCAACCCAACCCTGACGGCGATATTTATCATCAGTATCCCTGCCGTAATCAGCATGGCGCCCGTCCATGCCATTTGCGTCCAGTCGGGATAGGCGGAACCCGCATATTGGTAAATGGCGATCGGCAGGCTGGCCATCGGCGCATCGGGCCGCACGGACCAGTTCATGTTGCCCAGCGACGTGAACAGCAGCGGCGCAGTTTCGCCCGACACCCGCGCCAGCGCCAGCAGGATGCCAGTCGCGACCCCGTCCCGTGCGGCACGCAGGCAGATGAACAGCACAACCCGCCAGCGCGGCGCCCCCAGCGCAAACGCCGCCTCACGCATGGCAACGGGCACAAGGCGCAACATATCCTCCGTCGTACGCACCACCACCGGCACCACCAGCATCGCCAGCGCCAGCGCCCCGGCAATACCGGAAAAATGCCCCGATGGCACCACGACGATCATATAGATGAACAGCCCGACAAGGATGGACGGCGCCGACAGCAACAGGTCGGATACAAACCGCACCGCCCCCAGCAACCGCCCGTCCGTCGCCGCGAATTCCGCAAGGTATATCCCCGCCAGCAGTCCGGCGGGCGCACCGATCAGCACAGCAAGCCCCGTCTGCATCAGGCTGCCGACGATGGCGTTGGCCAGGCCGCCACCATGCCCGGGCGCAAGCGTGATATGGGTGAAGGTCCGCCACGAAATACCCGCCAGCCCGTTGCGCAGCAGCACGAACAGGATGGATGTCAGCATCAGCAGGACCAGCGCCGTGGCGATATGGCAAAACCCCGTCGCCACACGATCGGCAAGGCGCCTGCGTGCATCGAACGCGCCATCACGCCGCCAGCCCGCCCCGGCGCACCCCACCCCGGCACAGGGCGCATCAGCCGTACCGGATGCGCGCGCGTCCCCGGCAAGCGGCGCATCAAGGCGCGGGGATGTTTCGCGAATATCCATCACTTGCCCGTCCGCGCCGAACGCAGCAGCCAGCGCGAACATATCAGCGTCGCGAATGAAATCACCATAAGCAGGAACCCCGCCGCCATCAGGGATGAGAATTTCAGGCTTCCCATCGCACTTTCAGGAAATTCCAACGCAATCAGGGACGCAATCGTGTTCCCCGGCGAAAACAGGGACCAGCCGATATGATTTGCATTGCCAATGACAAAAGTGATGGCCATCGTCTCGCCCAGCGCGCGCCCAAGCCCCAGCATGATCCCGCCAACCACCGCCGTGCGCGACCATGGCAGAACGATGCGGCGCATCACCTCCCACCGCGTCATGCCCAGCCCATAGGCGCTCTCCTTCAGCACGGCAGGCATGGAGGTGAAGACATCGCGCATTACCGCCGAAATGAATGGCGTGATCATGACCGCCAGGATGATCCCCCCCGTCAGGAAGCCCGTGCCGTACGGCGCCCCCCGGAACAGCACGCCAATTCCGGGCAGACGGCCAAGCGAATGGGCGGCCGCAGGCTCCACATACCGCGCCATCAGCGGCACTATGACCGAAAAGCCCCACATCCCGAAGATGATCGACGGCACGGCGGCAAGAAGCTGGATGGCGGTGCCGATAACATTCGCCAGTCGCGCCGACGCGATTTCCGTCAGCCAGAAGGCAATCCCGAACGCCAGCGGCACGGCGATCACGATGGAGATAAGCGCCGTGACAAGGGTGCCGAACACCGGGGCCGCCGCGCCGAAATGCTGCGTTACCGGGTTCCATGCCGGATCAAGGATGAACCCCGGCCCAAAGGTGGCAAAGGCCCCGCGCGCGCCCCATGCCATGACCGCAATCATCCCGCCCAGCCCCAGCAGGATCAGCAGGGCGCTGCAACGGACGATACCGGCAAAAAGTGCATCCCCCCGTGCGCGCGTGCCCCCCGTCAGGGAAGCAGAGGATGTTATAGACCGATCCATACAGAAGACCCCCGCCGCATCCGGCGCTTCGTCATGCCCATGTGTCACCTGTGTCACCCCCGGCAGGCCTGACGCCCGTCAGGTGCGATCCCTGCCCGGACCATTACTGGACCGGCCCTCCTTCCTGCAACCGTCATGGGCCATGCAGCGCGGCTTTTTACATCAGGGCGGCGCATTCCTGCCGGCCCACGCCGTCTCACGCCACGCCTGCGGCATGCAGCAGCAGGTCACGGGCCACGTCCCGGCAGGCATCGACACTGACACGATCCAGGACAAATGCATTGGGGGCGATATTATTTTGACCGCTGCCGATCGGAACCAGCGTCCCGCGCGTCAGTTCCCCCCGGCATTCAACACCCAGCCGCGCCATATGACCGCCAAATAACCGGGGACACAGCAGCGACACCACAGCCACCGCCGACGCCATTGGCACAGCCTGCGCACCCGCACCGCGCAACAGGTCATGGACCATGCCACCGGCACAGCCACGCCCGGCAAGGGCGGCCACCTGCTCCATCCATATCCCGTCTGCCGTCACCCGCGCGACGCAATCACGCGGCAGCACTGTCACAGGCACACCGGATGCAAGGACGATGGCTGCGGCCTCCGGGTCGGCATGGATATTGGTATCCACGCCGAAGCCACCGACGCCAGGGCCATCCCCCCCGCCCGCATCGGCAAGGATCACGACCCCATGCAGATGCAAGGCAAGGCGCGGTTCCTGCATCAACGCCAGCGCAAGATTGGTCAACGCACCGGCGCAACAGACGCTGACACTGTCGGCGGGACGGGCCATGGCATGACGGATCATCGCCACAGCAGGCAGCTCCGCCTCCCCCAGATCAACTCCAGCCGCATCCCCGGTTGCATCGCCGGTTGCATCCCCGGCCCCGTTCCGGGGGCGTGCCCACGCATTGCCCACCGCGAACACCGGCAGGCCACTGCCGCCATGAACGGGGATGTCCTGACGCCCGGCCTTTTGCAACACCCTGCGCGCAAGCTCCGCCGCACGGCGCGCCTGCTGCGCCCCGTGTCCCCCCGTTGTCACCAGCACGGGGTCGAGCATGTCAGGAACCTGAAGCGCCATTACGAGCGCGGCCATATCCTGTGGTGCGCCAGTCAGGTCCAGGAGGAGGGGACGGGTCATGTCACGGCTTCCGTCTTTGTTCACAAACAGTATCGGGGGTGTGGTGGCCTCTTGTGCGGCATCCGTCAACATCTGCCATGCATGCGCCCCGTTCTTCATACATCATCACCGCACACAGGCTGTTTCAAAACCCCACCCGTGCAACGTCGCATAAATCATAAAGAAGCTTTTGATGAAGATTTCCCCAAAAAAGCTTCCATGACCGCCATCACCAAAAAAGGCAGCCCTACCCTGTAATCATCAAGGTGGATGGGAATATTTTCACATCTACCTTCACTCCCGACCACATTCAAAAGACAGCGCCGTTCAGGAAAAGTTACGGTCCGAACACTTTGATGACTGTTTTATCAACCGCCATTTCCAAAACGATTTCATGGCCCCTCATGCCGCACCGGCAGCCAGTACAATGCCCGCCGCAACATGAGGTCCATCCCCCACCATAACAGGACCGTCATCGCCGACAGCACCAGCAGGGCCGCGAACATCAAGTCCGTCTCGAACCTTGTATTGGCCGTCTGCATCAGGAACCCCAACCCCGAAGACGCCCCCACCCATTCCCCCACAACGGCGCCAATCGGCGCGATGGCGGTGGCGACCCGCATCCCCGATGCCAGCGCCGGAAGGGCGGCGGGCAGGCGCACATACAGCAGCACCCGCCATCGCGACGCCCCCATGGTACGCGCAAGGTCGATCCAGTCCGCCGGGGTCTGGCGCAACCCGTCGGCAAAGGAAGATGTCACGGGAAAAAAGATGACCAGCACCGCCATCACGATTTTCGACGCCATCCCGAAGCCGAACCACAATACCAGCAACGGCGCGAGGGCAAAAACCGGCACAGCCTGACTGAGCAGCACCAGCGGCATGGTCCACCGCCGTACCGAAGGCGACAGCGCCATCAGCAGCGCCAGCGCTCCCCCACCACAGACACCCAGCACCAGCCCGCACAATGTTTCGACCAGCGTGGTCAGTGCGGAGTCGCCCAGAAGGGCGCGTTGCCGCCACATGGCCCGCGCCACCGCATCTGGCGCAGGCAGCAGGTAGGGCGGCACATGACCCCAGCGCGCAATCCCCCACCAGACACATACCAACCCGAACAGCGTCACCAACGGACGCAGGAGTCGCGCGGCCATTGTCATGACGCCAGCATCCGCCGCCACAGATCTGCCTGCGCCGACAGCAGCACAGGATCATCCACGGCGCGCGGGATATCCATCCCCCCCGACAGGGGAAGGGACAGCGGCGAAAGCCGGACAGGCGCGCCCCCCATCATGAACAACGCCTGCGCCATGCGACAGGCCTCCAGCGGGTCATGTGTAATCAGGATGGTCGTACATCCCGACAGCATCCGCGCTGCAAGTTCGTGCATCCGCAGGCGTGTAAGGCTGTCCAGCGCGGAAAATGGCTCGTCCATCAGGACAACCGGCCTGTTTTCATACAATACCCGCGCAAGCGCCACGCGCTGCCGCATGCCCCCGGACAATGCTGACGGCAGGGCGGTGCGTGACGCCGACAGCCCCACCTGATCCAGCAGGTCATGCGCACGGGCACGGTCCGGCGGCTCGCCACGCAGGCGGCTGCCCAGCATGACATTGTCATCGACACGCGCCCATGGCAGCAACATGTCATTCTGCCCCATCCAGCCCACCCGACCGGACAGCGGCAGGCCATCCCCGGCAGAGATGCCCCCGGTATCGGGCACGATCAGCCCCGCCACCAGCCGCAGCAGCGTCGTCTTGCCAATTCCGCTGCCACCAAGGAGGACCGTCAGGCGTGCGGCGGGAAACGTGCCATCCAGATTATCGAAAATACATTGCCCATCCATCGACAGGCCCAATCCCCGCACCATGACCGCAGGGGCATGGCCGACCACGGACGCCATCACTTGCGCCGGGATGGATAGGCGATCCCCAGCGCGTCGCGCGCCTGCGTGGCAAGGACATCGACGCGTTCGTTATTTTCATCGCCCGCATGGCCACGCACCCATTGCCATGTGATGTCATGGCGCGGCGCAAGGTCAAGCAGGCGTTGCCACAGATCCATGTTCGCCACCGGGTCGCCGGACGCATTGCGCCACTTGCGCCGCACCCATCCGGTGGACCAGCGCGTCATGCCATTGCACACATACTGGCTGTCGCTGTGCAGGATGACCTTGCATGGACGCTTCAGGCTGGCGAGAGCCTCCGCCACGGCGGTCAGTTCCATGCGGTTATTAGTCGTCTCCGCCTCGCCACCCGTAATTTCACGCTCCTGCCCGCGAAACTGCAACAGCGCGGCCCATCCCCCCGGCCCCGGATTGGGCTTGCACCCCCCATCGGTCCAGATCAGCACCACGTCATCGTCGCGCGTATCCCCGCCGGGCGTCACCTTGTCCATCACAACCATTCCAGCGGGGCGGCACAGGTGCGGAAAAAACGCAGCCGCCCAAGGTAATCGAGGGGGTTTTTCGGCGTGACCAACGCGTCAGGCGGCGTGTTGAGCCAGTCATACAGACGCGTCAGCAGGAACCGCACGGCAGCCCCCGTGGCCAGTACCGGCAATGCGGCACGTTCCGCGGCATCCAGCGGACGCACGCTTTCATACCCACGCACCATCGCCCGCGCCCGGTCAGGGCGGAACGTGACGGTTTCGTCAAAGCACCACGCATTCAGCGAAATGGCGAGGTCATAGGCAAACCAGTCGGTGCAGGCGAAATAGAAATCAATCAGGCCCGACAGATGCCCGTCGATGAAAAACACGTTATCAGGAAACAGGTCGCCATGGATCTGCCCGCGCGGCAGGACCGGGCGCGCGCCCTGCCCCGGCCATGACGGCCCGATGAACGCCAAGGCATCATCAATTTCCGCGATCAGGCCAGACTGCACCTGATCGCCCGTCGCACGGCATGAGTCCAGCAGCGATGACCATGCGGCCGGCCCCATGCTGTTGCGTCGCTGCGCGGTGTATCCTTCCCCATCGCGATGCAGGCGCGCCATCGCCGCCCCCACAGCCTCGCAATGGGGAACCTCAATCCGGCGCGGCCATGCGCCCTGCAGGAACGTGGTAATGGCGGCCGGGCGCCCCGCAAGCGTCCCCAGCGTGACGCCTGCGCGATCAGCCACCGGACGCGGGCACGACAGCCCGCGCTGCGCCAGGTACTGCATCAGCCCCAGGAACCACGGCAGTTCATCAGGATTTACCCGCCGTTCATACAGCGTCAGGATAAAATCCGCGCGCGTGGTACGCAGCAGGAAATTGCTGTTCTCCACACCTTCGGCAATGCCATGGCACGAGACCGGCTCGCCAATGTCGTAGCCCCCGACGAACTTAGCCAGTTCATCGGGGGGGACGTCCGTATAGACCGCCATCGTCGGTTACAAAAAAATCAGCCGAGCGGCGCGGGCAGGCGGAAGGTCACGTTCTCTTCCTTGACGGTGCGTTCCTCGATCTCCAGCGTGAAACGCTTGGCAAGGGCGGCGACCATTTCCTGCACCAGCGATTCCGGCGCGGACGCGCCCGCCGTAATCCCCAGCGTCTTCACCCCGTCCAGCGCCGACCAGTCCAGCGCGTTCAGGCGCGGCACCAGCAGGGCGCGCGGCGCGCCACTGCGTTCAGCCACTTCGCGCAATCTCTGGGAGTTGGAGGAATTGGGCGAACCGATCACGATCACAAGGTCACAGCCCGGGGCGATCGCCTTGACCGCTTCCTGCCGGTTGGTGGTGGCATAGCAGATATCCTCGCGCTTCGGCCCTTCGATCAGGGGGAAACGGTCACGCAGGATATCGACAATTTCCGCGGTATCATCAACCGACAGCGTCGTCTGCGTGATGAAGGCAAGGCGCGCGGGATCGGCCGGCTGGACCGTGCGCGCTTCCTCCGCATCATTGATCAGCGTGACCGCGCCGGGGGGAAGCTGGCCCATCGTGCCGACGACCTCTGGATGGCCGGCATGGCCGATCATCAGGATGTGGCGGCTTTCGGGACCACCATCGGCGAAATGACGTTCCGCCTCGCGATGCACCTTGGACACGAGGGGACAGGTCGCATCCAGATACAGCAGGTTGCGGCGCATGGCCTCCGCCGGGACGGTCTTGGGCACGCCATGGGCGGAAAAGACCACGTGACCGTCGGAGGGAACCTCGTCCAGTTCTTCCACAAAAATTGCGCCCTGCGCCTCAAGCGCTTCCACAACGGTGCGGTTATGGACGATTTCGTGCCGCACATAGACGGGCGCGCCATAACGGCGGATCGCTTCCTCCACCACGCGGATCGCGCGATCGACCCCGGCGCAGAAACCGCGCGGCCCGGCAAGCAGGACCTTGAGCAGGCGTGGCGACACGTCAACGGGGGCGTGGGCATCGGGAGTGTGAATCATCTGGTCGGGCATGGTGTTCCCCAAACATCCGGCGGGCGGTATAGGATACGGGCCGCGATCTGTTACAGTTCCGGTCCCGCATCGCGATGCAATGACCCGGCCCTACGCAAACCGTGGCGATGGCGCAAGCCATTTCCCGTTCATTCTAGCCTATTCTCATATATATGTCCTCCCCACCGTGACGGGACATTTACATGTCCGCGTTACGATGCCCGATTGCATGCCAGGCGTTTGAACCGCCATTATCAGCCCGCCACCCGTAGAGCCCATGTCGAGCACGAAAGCCCGGAACTCCCGCATGATTTCTCATTTTCCCACCCGCGCGTCCCTGTCGTCCCGCGCCGCGACCTTTGCGCGCGTGCTGAGCCTGCTGGCGTTGCCGCTGCTGGCGGCGGGATGCCAGAATGAATCGGATTCGATTTCCTTTGCCCCGGCATGCCCGGTGGTGGAAATCCCCGGCGAGGCCGCCGATTATTACCAGTATACCGGCAGCGAACATGACCTGTCGCACCTTGTGGTCCGCGCCGCCCTGCGTGAGGTCGTCGGTTCGTGCGAGGACGGGGCCCACCGCACCGTCGTCACCAACATGCAGATCGGACTGCATGTCGTACGTGGCCCGGCATCCAAGGTCAATTTCGTCAATATCCCGTATTTCGTCGCCGTCGTGTACAATGGCGAAATCAAGAGCAAGAAGCAGTTCATCGCGCATATTGAATTCGACAATGGCGACCTGCAAAAGGCCACCAGCACACGTAATATCCCCATCACCCTGCCAATTTCACGACGCATCCATTCCGAACAGTACCATATCGAAATCGGATTCCAGCTCACCCAGGCGCAGCTTGATTTCAACCGCGCCCATCTGGTGATGCCTTCGTTCCACAAGCTCTGATCCTACCGCCCTGCCCGGCGCATCCGGCACGCCCGGCGGGGCTTTCCCCCCATGCCCCTGCCAGCATGGGAGGGGGCGCATGCAGGGCCGCCCCTTTCCTTTTTTCCCCATCCGCGCGATGGAACGTCACCCCCTTTCACAGCAACAGGCCAGCGATCCATATGAAATCGACGCGCATGTCCCGGGAACTGTCGTTACGCGGCATTGTACTTGGGGCACTCATCACCCTCGTCTTTACCGCGTCGAACGTCTATCTGGGGCTGAAGGTGGGACTGACGGTCGCATCCTCCATCCCTGCCGCCGTCATTTCCATGGCTGTCCTGCGGGCGCTTGGCGGGTCCAGCGTCCTTGAAAACAACATCGTGCAGACGCAGGCCTCCGCCGCGGGGGCGCTGTCATGTGTTTTCGCCGCGCTGCCCTCGCTGATCATGATCGGCTACTGGCAGCATTTTCCCTTCCTTGAAACCACGCTCATCTCTGCTGCGGGCGGCATGACGGGGGTGCTGTTCACCATCCCGCTGCGGCGCGCCATGGTCAATGAAAGCGCCCTGCCCTATCCCGAAGGGGTCGCAGCGGCGGAAATCCTCAAGGCCGGGGAAAAGGACACCAGCCCGGCCGCCCTGCGGGCGTTGACGGGTGGCGGCATGATCGCGGCGATCATCACCTTTGCGTCCACCGGGTTGCGACTGCTGGCGGAAGACGCCTCCGTCACGCTGACATGGGGCAACGCGGTCTTTCGCGGGTCATGCGGGTTTTCCCTTGCGATGCTGGGCGCGGGCTATCTGGTGGGGATCGGGGGCGGGCTTGCCATGCTGCTGGGCGCGGTGCTGGCGTGGGGGGTGTTCGTCCCGTTCCTGACGGCGCATGAGGCCAATCCCGATCATCTGCCCCCCACCGCCCACGCCACAATCGTGTGGATGCATGACGTGCGCTTCATCGGGGCGGGCATGATTGCCGTGGCGGCCATCTGGACGCTGGGCTGTATGATGGGACCGATCATCCGTGGCCTGAGCGCCAGCCTGCGTGCCACCTCCATTGGCGGCGCACAGGCCGATAATGACGCGGACCTGCCGCTGCGTCAGGTCGGGTTGCTGTCCGCGGGTATCGGCATGGTGCTGCTGGTCATGTTCATCGCCTTCCTTGCCCCCTTTGGCGGGGTGAATGCGGGCACTGTCGGGCTGGCGCTGGTGGGGATGCTGTGCTGCATGCTGATCGGCTTCCTTGTCGCGGCGACGTGCGGATACATGGCCGGGATCGTGGGGTCGTCATCGTCCCCCATTTCGGGCATCTGCATCGTGGCGGTCATCCTGCTTGCCTCCCTGTTCGTGGGAATGCGCGCGGTCGGGCTGTTTCCTGCATCGGTGGGCGACCATGGCGGCATTGCCTTTTGCCTGTACATCCTGTCCGCGCTGACCGCATCGGCGGCGATCTCCAACGATAACCTTCAGGACCTCAAGACCGGGCAACTGGTGGGGGCGACACCGTGGCGCCAGCAGGTCGCACTGCTGATCGGGTGCGTGACCGGCGCGCTGGTGATCCCGCCCGTGCTGAACATCCTTTACCAGACCTATGGCTTTGTCGGGTATCTGCCCCATCCGGGCATGGACCCGACGCACGCGCTGGCGGCGCCACAGCCCGCGCTGATGATGATGATCGCATCGGGCATCTTCCTGCACCAGCTTGACTGGAACATGCTGGCCATTGGCGGGGCGCTGGCGGTCGTGGTGATTGTCACCGACCTTGTGCTGCGCCGCCATGGCCGCACGCTACCGCCGCTGGCGGTGGGAATCGGCATTTACCTGCCTGCCGCGGTCACGGTCACACTGGCGATTGGCGCACTCGTCAGTTGGGTCTGCGCGCGGCGGGGGGCCAACGCACATTCCTCACAGATCGGCACCATGCTGGCATCGGGGCTGATCGTGGGGGAAAGCCTGATGGGGGTTACGCTGTCGGCGGTGGCAGGGTTCGCCGGACGGGACAGCGCGCTGTCGATCATGCCCGCAGGTATCCCAGCCGTCGTGCCGGACATCGCCGGGGCCATGGTTTTCGCCGCAATGTGCGTATGGTTCGCACGCTATGTCCTGCGCGCGCGATAGGGCGGAGGACAGGAGACGATCATAAGGTGATCGAAAGGCGAATCGCCTGCGGCGGCCTGCCCCCCAGGCTATGGGCATGGGTCAGGATATGCATCTGCCGCACGCCACACATCGGGACGCCACACATCGGGCGATAGACCTCGCCCGTCTATGATGGCAGCATCGGGGCATGGCATTACGATTCAGCGAACTTGACTTCCCACGCCCGAGCAAGGAACGGCTTTCCCTGCGCTTCGGGCAGGTTTCCACCCTGCTGGACCAGGGCCGGCGCACGGAGGCGCTGGGCCTGTTCGATACGATCCGCCGGGATTACGAAAGCTGGTCGGCAATGACCGACCTGCGGTTTTCACAGGATACGACCTCGGCCACCAACAAGGCGGAACGTGATTACGCGGATTCGCTGACGCCCTATGTCACCGCGTTCGAGGTCGCGATCAAGCGGCGGCTGCTTGATGACCCGGACCAGCAGGCGGTGCATGCGACGCTGACGCCGCATACGCTGGAACTCTGGCGCACGGACATCACCACCTTCGATTCGCGAATCGCCGACGCGCTGGAGGAGGAAGCCCGGCTGAGCGGTGAATACACCGCGCTGATCGCCTCTGCCCGCCTGTCGATCGACGGACGCCAGGTCAACCTGTCCGGCCTTGCCCCCTATGCCGAAAGCACCGAACGTAACGTACGCGAACAGGCAGAGCGTGTGCGCTGGGCATTCTTTGCAGACAATGCGCAACAGTTCGACACGCTGTTCGACCGGCTGGTGCATGTGCGCGCCGATATGGCCAGCGCGCTGGGGTATGACGCCTATACCTCCCTGGCCTATCGCCGGATGCGACGTGTGGATTATGGCCCCCACGAAGTCGCGCGCTTTCGCGAGGATGTGCGCACCCATGTCGTGCCGCTGGTGCAGCGTATCCTCGAACGCCGTCGCACGACGATGGGATGGGACTGCGTATATTCGTGGGATGAACCGCTGATCGACCCGCATGGCAACCCGCGCCCCATCGGCGGCCACGACAGGCTGGTAGCACAGGCGCAGGTGATGTTCGACCGCATGGGTGGCGACCTTGGCGAATTCTATCGCCAGATGCGCGAAGGCGGCTTCCTTGACCTGCGCAACCGCGATGGCAAGGCCGGGGGCGGGTTCTGCACGTCCTTTCCCACGGTGGGGATGCCGTTCATTTTTGCCAATTTCAACGGCACGCAGCACGATATCAACGTCTTCACCCATGAAATGGGCCATGCCTACCAGAACTGGAAAAGTCGCGGCCTGCCTGCGGTGGACCTGTTATGGCCGACGATGGATGCGGCGGAAATCAATTCCATGGCGCTGGAATTCCTGACCTGGCCGCATATGGACCTGATGGTCGCCCCCGGCGAGGCCGAACGTTTCCGGCAGATGCACCTGATCGGGTCGCTGTCGTTCCTGCCCTATGGCGTATGCGTGGATCATTTCCAGCACGAAATCTATGCCCGGCCGGACATGTCCCCGGCCGAACGCCACGAGCTGTGGCGTGACATGGAACGCCGGTACCTGCCATGGCGGGATTATGGCGGGATCGCCCACCCATCCGCCGGGGGACGGTGGCAGGCACAGGGGCATATCTACCGCTCGCCCTTCTATTACATTGATTATGCACTTGCGCTGTGCTGCGCATTGCAGTTCTGGCAACGCAGCCGTACGGATTACAAGGGCGCCCTGCATGAGTATGTCGCGCTGTGCGAACGTGGGGGATCGCGGCCCTTTACCGGGCTGGTGCTCGATGCGGGGCTGACCTCCCCGTTTCAGTCCGGTGCGCTGGCAGATACCGTGCGTGAGGCTGCGCATTACCTTGGCATGACGCCGCCGGAACCATCAGAAACTGTTTGAAAACAAATCATTGATAAAAAACAGGAAAAGTTTTTGG